>JANNKD010000068.1:0-4254 GCA_031396115.1 Gammaproteobacteria bacterium | reverse complement strand
GCTCCGCGCAGCTGGCCGCTGCAGTCGGTGCACTGGCGGGAAGAATGCGCAATCGCGACATCACCGTCATCGGCCACAGCATGGGCGGGCTGGTGGCGAGGAAGGCGATGGAAGGCGAGCACCGCACTGAGTGGGAGCGCGACGGGGTGAACGTGAACCTGGTGACGGTCTCGGCGCCAGTCGCGGGCATCGCGGCCGCGAACCCATGCGGTTATCGCAGTCTGCACTGGGCGAGCCTCGGCACGGTGCCGCTCATCTGCTGGGCCGTCACCGGCGACAACTGGTACGAAATCACCGCCTCTTCCGATTTCATCCGCCGCCCCGGTCCGCTGGTCGCCTCGGTGCAGCGCTACGTGAAGGTGGTCACTGATGAGCGCGAAGCCTGTCGCCGTCACGACGCGGCGGGCGCCTGCGTGGAGAGCGACTACAGCTTCAGCCTCGCGGAGCAGTACCAGCCGACCATCGATGGGTACCCGCGCCTCACCAACGTCCAAGTCGCGTCGGGACACGTGGAGATCGTGGGCTACAAGGGTGTCGCGCCGCGCCAGCTGGTCTCGATCCTGCAGCAGCAGGGCTTGCTCGCCGCCACAGCAGCGGGACGCGAGGGCGCCCTCGAGCGGCTGATGGCGGAGCTCTACGCGCCAGGGAAACTTGTATTGCCTCCTGGATCTAGCGAAAGAGGACGATGAGGATAATGATCAGCAACAGAAGACCACCGCCGATATACATTTGAATGTCTCCTTACGCATACCTGCCCTCCGAGAGAGCACTTTGAGCACGCGTGCAGTGACTTCATCTGAACACCCTCCCCGGGTTTCCGTCTGTTGCGCAGCAGACGTAGCACGCAGCCATCCATGACCAAGACCAAGACCAAACCCGGGAGCGCGAGCGTCGATGCGCACATCGCTTCCAAAGCCAGTCCCGAGCAGCGGGCGGACTGCAAGGCCCTCATGGCCATGTGCAAGCGGGTTACGAAGCAGCAACCAAAGATGTGGGGTCCAAGCATCGTGGGCTATGGCTCGTACACCTACACGTACGACAGTGGTCACTCAGGCGACACCTGTCTCATTGGCTTCGCAGTCCGCGGCAGGGAACTGGTCGTCTACCTCCTCGCGGAGAACCCCGGGCAAGTCGAACTCCTGGCCAGGCTCGGGAGACACCAGATGGGTAAGTCCTGTCTGTACTTCAAGCGACTGGCCGACCTTGACGCCAAGGTCCTTGAGGCACTCATGGCCGGGTCGGTCGCCGAAGCCAAACGCCGGTATCCGCAGCCCCACTAGCTGCATAATTGGCCGTCCCAACCGGAGGGTAGCTACGTGAAATGTCCGAAATGTAGCGGCGCCATGTCATCCGTTTCCCACCAGGACATCGACGTTGATCGCTGCACGAAGTGTGGCGGGCTGTGGTTCGACATGCTTGAAGCAGAGGACTTGAAGAAACTGAGCGGATCGGAAGCCATCGACACGGGCGATAAAAAGGCAGGACAAGAACAGAACAAGATCGGAAAGATCAAATGCCCCAAAGACTCTGCAACGATGCTGAGAATGGTGGTGAATGGCCAGCCTCACATCTGGTATGAGTCCTGCCCGGTCTGTTACGGCACATACTTTGACGCGGGCGAGTTCAAGGACTTCAAGGCCGAATCGTTCATGGACACGGTGAAAGCGGTGTTCAGAAAAGAGAGAAAGTGACGGCTGCCTGATGGAAGCCCTTCAACATACTCTCTGGCTTGCCGGGCAAACCTCCGCCGTGCTCTTCCTGACCTGGCATCTCACCCTCCCCCTGGCAGTCGCCTTCGCAGTGGGTCTGGGGTGGCTCCTTAAACATCGGCCTCTCACCGTTGGCGCAAAAGCGGCGCTTGCTGCGCTTGTGCTGTGCCCGGTGAGCGTGCTGCTTCTGGGTGGCGCCTTCCCGCCCGATCAAGCGACCGGCTTTGTGGTGCCTGAGCAGTTTTTGGCCGCACTGCTGATACTCATTGCGGTGGCGCTCATGGCCTTCGTTGCCTTCGCTCCAAGGCAGCGCACCGCGACACTTGCCCTTGCTTGCTTCAACCTTTGGCTCAGCTTTTGCGCAGCGACTGTTGCCGGCATGTCCATCAGGGGAGACTGGATTTAATGAAACTGACCAAGCCGCAACGCGCGGTGATGATCTGGATGAGCAAGGGCTGGAAAGCCTACATTGCCGGCGGCAAGAACCGCGTGGAGATCAATGGCCATCGCGTCTGCACCACGGAAACCATGGAATCGCTCGAGCGCACGGGATTGGTGACGAAGCTTGGCGTCAGCGCCTGGGAACCCACCGAGGCGGCCCGTCTGTGGACCGATCCTGAGAATTCGTGAACGCGTGACGCGACGGCGCACAGCACTGTGGGTGGCCTTCATCGCGCTCAACGTCGCGATCGCGGCCGGCACTTCGGCGGTCATGGCCGGCACGAGGCTCCTGTCCGCGGCCCCCGCAAGCATCCCGGACTCGGCGCTGGCGCTGCCGCATGAGCGCATCACGTTCCAGAGCGCGTCGGGCAGCCTGATACACGGCTGGTGGGTTCCCGGCGCGGAACGGGGCGGCGCCGTCGTGCTGCTGCACGGCATCAAGGGCAACCGCCTGGACATGGTGGGCCGGGCGGAGTTCCTGAACCGGGCGGGCTATGCCGTGCTGCTATTCGACTTCCAGGCCCATGGCGAGAGTCCGGGACACCAGGTCACGCTGGGGTACCTGGAGGCCCGCGACGCCGCAGCCGCCGTCAACTATGCGCAGGGCCGCAGGCCCGGTGAGTCGGTGAGCGTCATCGGCGTTTCGCTCGGTGGCGCGGCGGCGCTGCTCGGGCCGGAGCCCCTGCCGGTGCGCGCGCTCGTGCTGGAGGCCGTGTACCCGAGGATCCAGGACGCCGTGATCAACCGGATGTCCGTCAGGATCGGGCCCTTGGCGCACCTGCTTGCTCCGCTGCTGTTCGTGCAGTTCCCGTATCGAGCTGGAATCACGGTGGGCGACCTGGCGCCCCTCGACCGCATCAAGGCGGTCACTACGCCGGTGTTCGTGATCGCGGGCTCGGAGGATCACCACACGACCTTGCGCGACTCGCAGGCGCTGTTCGAGGCGGCGGCGGGGCCCAAGGAGATGTGGGTGATCCCGGGCGCAGGTCATCAGAATTTCGCCGCATACTCTCCGCAGGAGTATCAGGCCAGGGTGCTGGCGTTTCTGGGCAAATATCGATGACGCACGCAACCACGATTGAACGCGGGCGCAGCTGGCTGTTCATCGCCGCCGCCGCGATTCCCTGCGTCGCGGCGCTGCTGTTTTGCGCAGTCGGCATCCAGGAGTGGTGGCTCATCAGCACGGAACAGATCGCGGTGATTCCCGCCCCGAAGCCCGGCGTCAGCACGGCCCGTGAAGTGCCGGCCTCGAGCCTGCTGCCGTTCATTTTCGGCAGCGGCGCCCTCGCGGCCACGTTTGGTTACGCCCTGCTGCGCAACTCCAGGAGAGTCCTCGTCGCCGGTTATGTGGCCGTGGGCCTGATCGCCGCCCTGGGCTGGGCCTCGCGCGCGCTCGCGTCGCAGGAGGGCGCGGGGGTGGCCGAGGCAATAGTGCTCATGCTGTTCGTCGGGCTGGGAGCCGTGGTGGCCTCCGCGCTCGGCGGCGCCGCTTACGGCGGATACAAGGCCGCGCAGAAAAATGAGTCGATCGCGAGGGGCATCGGCTTCGGCATCCTGAAAGGACTCGGCGCGTCGCTGGTGGTGGGCGTGGTCTTGTGGGTCGCACTGACCGTCCTGGGCGCGCTGTTCGTCGGCTACGCCCTGTTGACCAGTCCGTAGCCCGATGAGCCCCGTCGCGCAGACCGAGCGCCTGTCGCTGCGGCGGCTGACCGAAGCCGACGCCGCCTTCTACTGCCGGCTGGTCAACGAGCCGTCGTGGATCAAGAACATCGGCAACCGCAACCTGCCGACGCCGGCGGCCGCGGCCGAGTTCATCCGCAGCAGGACGCTGCCCGGCTATCAGGCGCTGGGGTTCGGCATGTACCTGGTCGAGTCGAAGGCCGACGGCACGCCGCTGGGATTGGCCGGCCTGGTCAAGCGCGACCACCTGCCGGTGCCAGACATCGGCTTTGCGTTCCTGCCGGAGCACTGGGGCAAGGGCTACGCGCTCGAGGCTGCGCGCGGCGTGGTGGAGCACGCGCGCCACGCGCTCGGCATCGGGCGGCTGCTGGCGATCGTCAGTCCGCACAACACGCCGTCGGCACGGCTGCTGGAGAAGCTGGGC
>JANNKD010000046.1:0-5189 GCA_031396115.1 Gammaproteobacteria bacterium | reverse complement strand
GATTTCTACGAGGCGGTGGTCAAGGAATCCGGCGCCGATGCCAAGTTGTGCGCCAACTGGACCACGACCGACCTGCTCGGTGCGCTGAACAAGCTCGGCAAGGACATCGCGGCGTCGCCGGTGTCGGCGAGCGCGCTGGCGGGCCTGCTCAAGCGCATCGCCGACAACACCATCTCCGGCAAGATCGCCAAGGAAGTGTTCGAGGCGATGGTGGCGGGCGAGGGCAGCGCGGACGCGATCATCGACAAGAAGGGCCTGCGCCAGATCACCGACACCGGCGCGATCGAAAAGGCCATCGAGCAGGTCATGGCCGCCAATCCCGGCCAGCTCGCCGATTACCGCTCCGGCAAGGACAAGCTGTTCGGGTTCTTCGTCGGCCAGACCATGAAGGCGACCGGCGGCAAGGCCAACCCGGCCGAGCTGAACCGGCTGCTGAAGGAAAAGCTCAAAGGGTAGGTGTCATCCCGAGGAGCGCAGCGACGAGGGATCTCGTCCTGCACGAGATCCCTCGCTTCGCTCGGGATGACACTTTTGGGACAATATCGCCATGCCTGACTCCGTAACCCCCTTCCTCTTCGAGCACCGCAACGTGCGTGGCGCGTGGGTGGAGATCGAGACCGGCGTCGCCGACATGCTCGGCCACCGCAACTACTCGCCCGACGTGCGGCGCCTGGTCGGCGAATCCTGCGTCGCCATCACGCTGCTTGCGGCGCAGACCGCGTTCAAGGGCCGCCTGTCGCTGCAGTTCCAGCACGGCAAGGGCCCGCTGAAGCTGCTGGTCGCGCAGTCCGACCCGAGCCTCAACATCCGCGGCATGGCCAAGGCCGCGGCCGACGCCGCCGGCCCACTCGACCAGCTCATGAACGGCGGCGTGCTCGGCCTGGTGGTCGAGGCGGCGCGCGGCGGGCAGAACTACCAGGCGCTGGTCGAAGCCCGCGGCGACACGCTGGCGATGGCGCTCGAGCGCTACTTCACGCAGTCCGAGCAGCTCGCCACGCGGCTGTGCCTCGCCGGCCACGACGACCGCCTGCGCGGCGTCCTGATCCAGCGCCTGCCGGCCCGCGACGGCGGGGGCGAGGGCAACGAGGACGGCGACCACTGGCAGCACCTCGAGACGCTGTTCGCCACGCTGTCGCCGGCGGAGCTGGCCGGCACGCCAACCAGCGACCTGCTGCTGAAGGTGTTCCACGGCGAGGAGATCCGCGTGTTCCGGCCCAAGCCGGTGGCGCTGGTGTGCCGCTGCAGCCACGCCAGCATCTCGACCATGCTGGTGTCGCTGGGCCGCAAGGAGCTGGAGGGCCTGGTGCTCGAGCGCGGCGAAGTCGAGGTCACCTGCGAGTTCTGCGGCAAGTCTTACCGCTACAGCGTGGCCGAGATGCAGGAGCTGTTCGAAGCGACCGAGGCCAAGGCCGGCGCCTTGCCCAAACACTGATGAGCCCCCTCGCGGTCTTCCTGACCACCGTTGCCGTCGCCGTCGCCGCCAAGACCGGCGCCTGGCTGCTGCAGTTGCGCACGCGCAATGCCGGGCTGGTCGACCCGATCTGGGCCTTCACGCTCGGCTTCATCGCCGTGGTCTACGCCGTGGCCGGCAGCGCGCCGCCGGCCACGCGCCTTGCCGTGGGCCTGATGGGCGCAACCTGGGGCGTGCGCCTGGGCCTGCACCTGTGGCTGCGCAACGCCGGCAAGCCGGAGGATTTCCGCTACGCGCAGTACCGCGCGCAGTGGGGCGCGCAGGCCGACCGCAACATGTTCTGGTTCTTCCAGTTCCAGAACGTGTTCACGCTGATGCTGTCGGCCAGCGCCTTCATGCCGGCCGCGTTCCGCGCGAGCGACCCGCCAGCGGCGCTCTTCGTGCTCGCGGCGCTGCTGTTCGCGACGTCGGTGGCGGGCGAGGGGCTCGCCGACCGCCAGATGGAACGTTTTCGCGCCAACCCCGCCAACAAGGGCCGCGTGTGTCGCGACGGGCTGTGGCGCTACTCGCGCCACCCGAACTACTTCTTCGAATGCGTGCACTGGCTGGCCTACGTGCCGCTGGCCGCCGGGACCCCGTACGGCTGGGCAGCGCTGGCCGCGCCGCTGGTGATGGCCGCCCTGCTGACCAAACTGTCCGGCGTGCCGCTGCTCGAGGCAGACCTGGTCAAGCGCAAGCCGGAGTACGCCGATTACATCCGCACCACCAACGCCCTGATTCCCTGGCCCCCCAGGCCATGAATGTCATCGAGCTGTGCGAGCGCGGCTTCATCCCGGACGCGCTGGCGAGATTCGGCATGCGCCGGCTG
Organism: Gammaproteobacteria bacterium; assembly: GCA_031396115.1. Lineage (GTDB taxonomy): Bacteria > Pseudomonadota > Gammaproteobacteria > Nevskiales > Nevskiaceae > JACPFV01. The sequence goes on along the minus strand of JANNKD010000046.1, from coordinate 2,910 downwards.
GTCGCGCAGCGGCTGGCCGACGAGTCGCAGGGCGATGCGGCCGCGCGCCACGCGCAGTTCGTGCGCGAGTTGCGGCGCAGCCCGATCGCGGTCCACACCGGCGATGCCAACGCCCAGCACTACGAAGTGCCGGCGGAGTTCTTCCGCTTGCACCTCGGCCCGCGGCTCAAGTACTCCTGCTGCCTGTACACCGGACAAGCCCGCACGCTGGCGCAGGCCGAGGAGGCCATGCTCGAGCTGTGCGCGCAGCGCGCCGGCGTGGCCGGCGGCCAGCGCATCCTCGACCTGGGCTGCGGCTGGGGCTCGCTGTCGCTGTGGCTGGCCGAGCGGTATCCGGACGCGCAGGTCGTCGGGCTGTCGAATTCGAACGGCCAGCGCGAGTTCATCACCGCGCGCGCAGCCGAGCGCGGGCTGCGCAACCTGACGGTCATCACGGGCAACGTCGCCGAGTTCGATTTCCAGGGGACCGGCGTGAGGGCGGAATTCGATCGCGTGCTGTCGATCGAAATGTTCGAGCACATGCGCAACTACGAGGCCTTGCTGGCGAAGGTGGCTGCCTGGCTGAAGCCGGGCGGGGAGCTGTTCGTCCATGTGTTCGCGCACCGCGAGCTGGCTTATCCGTTCGAGGTCAAGGACGGCAGCGACTGGATGACCCAGTACTTCTTCACCGGCGGGCTGATGCCGTCGGCGCGCCTGCTCGGCGAATTCCAGGAATCGCTGCGACTCGCCCAGCAGTGGTGGGTCGAGGGCACGCACTACGAGCGCACCGCCAACGACTGGCTCGCCGGCATGGATGCGCGACGCGACGAGATCATGGCCGTGTTCCGCGCCGGCTACGGCCCGGCCCAGGCCGCCGTGTGGTTCCAGCGCTGGCGCATGTTCTACATGGCCGTCGCCGAGCTGTTCGGCTACCGGCGCGGGTCCGAATGGGGGGTCGCGCACTACCGGTTCACCCGGCCCTGAGAGCGCGGGCCGGTTATCATCGCGCATGCGCTTTTTCGCCCTGACGGTCGCCGCTGTCGTCGCCCTGTCCGCGCCCGCCCAGGCGCAGGACGGCACCCACACGTTCAACGGCTACGCCTACGACCTCGAAAGCGGCAAGTTCCTGTACACCGAGGTCCACAAGCAGGCCATCTCCGGTGAGCGCTGGCTCGGCGGCACGATCGACTACTACGCGCCTGACGGCAGCCGCATCGGGCACAAGACGCTCGATTTCTCGCAGGACCCCTACGTGCCGGTCTACCGGCTCGACCTGGTCACGGGCGGCGGCTACATGGAGGGGGTCAAGGCCGTCAGCGCCGACACCATCGAGATGCAGAAGAAGGGCTACGGCAGCGCCAAGGTGCGTTCCGCTTCGGTGAAGCGCAAGGGCAAGGGCGCCCTCGTCGCCGACTCGGGCTTCCACAGTTTCCTGCGTGACCGTTTCCCGGAGCTGCTCGCCGGCAAGCCCGTCGAGTTCACCTTCGCGGTGTCGGGCGAGCTCGACGCGTTCAAGTTCCGCGCGAAACGCATCGAGGACGGCACCTTCGAGGGCAAGCCGGCGATCCGGCTCAAGGTCGAGCCGGCGACGTGGCTGCGCTTCCTCGTCGATCCGCTCGAGGTCCTCTACGAACCGGCGCAGCGCAAGCTGCTCGAGTACCGCGGCATCTCCAACCTGCACGATCCGCGCACCTTCGAGCCGTACACGGTGCGCATCATCTATCCCTCGAAACGGCCGGCGGACGCCCCGCCGCTGCCGGAAGGTTCCTGACATGCACACGCTGCGCATAAAGGGCTGGCCCGCTGCGCTGCTGGTCGCCGCCATGGCCGCGCCGGCAGCCGCTGCGCCGCCCACCAGCGGCGCCGACCCCGTGACCGAGGCGCTGGCGCAGGCGCGCGAGCGTCGCGTGCCGGTGCTGATCGATTACACCGCGCCGTGGTGCTACTCCTGCTACTACATGGCGAAGAACGTGCTGACCGGGCCCGAGTGGGAGCGCGCTCACCGCGAAGCCGTCGTGCTCGAGCTCGATGCCGACTCGCCGATCGGCGCCAAGTGGATGGCCGCCTGGAGCGTCAAGGCGATGCCGACCTACCTGCTGTTCAACGCCGATGGCGCCGAACTCGGGCGCATCCTCGGCGAGCAGACGCGTGGCGATTTCTACGCCTGGCTGTTCTCCACCATCGGAGGCGATTCGCTCGACGCGGTGAAGAGCCGGGTGGCCGGCGGCTCGAAGGCGTCGGTCGGCGCCGGGCGCGAGGTGCTGCGCGCCTATCACGCGCGCTACGACGCCACGGGCGGGCTCCACTGGCTGCAGCAGTTGCAGCCATCGGTGCGCCAGGCGCTGGCGAAGGACAAGCAGGGATCCGCCTGGATCGCCCGGCTGGAGCTGATGCGGGCGGCGAGCGCGAAGGACGCGGCCGGCTGCGCGAGCGTGGCGCGGAAAGTGTTCGCCGCCGACCTCGGTTGTGAGCGCCCGTACGAGCTGGGCCGCGTGCAGGCGTGCATCGAGCCGCTGCCGCAAGCGCAGCGCCGTTCGCTATTGCGGCCACAGGCCAGGCCGATGGGCTGGCTGCTCGACCAGCGCGTGCTGTCGCAGGAGCGCTGCGCCGACGAGCGCAGCGTCGTGCTCGGCGTGGCGGACCTGCAGCAGGAGCTGGGCGACGCGGCCGCGGAAAAGAAGGCGCTCGACCGCGCCATCGAGGACCTCAAGCATCGCCTCGACGGCGACCTGAAGAAGGACCGCAACATGTCCGACAACCTGCGCGTCTACCTGGATCGCGCGGGCCGCGTCGCGGAACTCGACCAGATGCTGCCGCTGCTGATCGAGGCCTGGCCGGACGACTACGTCTATCCGTACCGCCACGCGCGCAGCCTGGCTTCGCGCGGCAAGCACGCCGAGGCGATGCCGCTGTACGAGCAGGCCGCGGCCA
>JANNKD010000315.1:0-10041 GCA_031396115.1 Gammaproteobacteria bacterium | reverse complement strand
GCAGGAGCCGCTGGCCGGCATCGTCAGCGCGGTCAAGAAGGCGCTCGAGCGCACGCCGCCGGAGCTCGGCTCCGACGTGGCCGAGCGCGGCATCGTGCTGACCGGCGGCGGCGCGCTGCTGCGCGACATCGACAAGCTCATTTCAGAAGAAACCGGGCTGCCGGTCGTCATCGCCGACGACCCGCTGACCTGCGTCGCCCGGGGGGGCGGCATGATGCTGGACATGCTGGATCAGCACGGGGAATTCCTCAGCGTCGAGTAGCAGCGCCTTGCAGGCGCGACGGGTCCGGGGTGGGGGAGAAATGGCAGCGCGCAGTGGGAGAATGAACAGGTGAGCACCCTCACCGCTTCCGCGCGCCGCCCGCTGTTCCCGCGGGGCCCCGGCCTCGGCCTCAAGGCGCTGGTGCTGTGCCTGCTCGCGCTCGGCGCGATCCTCACCGACACCCGCACGCAGGCGCTCGCCCCGCTGCGCGGCGGCCTGACCTGGCTGCTGCAGCCGGTATTGTGGGTCGCCGGCCTGCCCTCGAGAGTCGCCGGCACCGCCGAGCACCTGCAGACGCGCGAGTCGCTGGTCGAGGAAAACGCCGTGCTGCGCGAGAACCAGTTGCTGCTGCAGTCGCGCCTGCTGCGGATCGAGGCGCTCGAGATGGAGAACCACCGGCTGCGCGAGCTGCTGGCCAGCTCGAGCCAGCTCGAGGAGCGCGTGCTGGTCGCCGAGATCCTCAGCGCCTCGCAGGACCCGTACCGCCAGCAGATCGTGCTGAGCAAGGGCGCGCGCGAAGGCGTGTACAAGGGCCAGGCGCTGGTGGACGCGCAGGGCGTGCTCGGCCAGGTCATCAGCGTCACCTCGTCCACCTCGACCGCCCTGCTGCTGACCGACCCGAACCACGGCATCCCGGTCGAGATCAACCGCACCGGCCTGCAGACCATCGCGCTCGGCAGCGGTGACGGCCAGTCGCTGTCGCTGCCCTACCTGCCCGGCACCGCCGACGTGAAGGTCGGCGACCTGCTGGTGTCGAGCGCGCTCGGCGGGCGCTTCCCGGCCGGCTACCCGGTCGGCCGGATCACCGAGCTCAAGCACGACGCCGGCGAGCACTTCATGGAGGCGCTCGCCACGCCCGCCGCACAGCTCAACCGCGGGCGCCAGGCGCTGCTGGTGTGGAGCGAGAGCTTCCCGGTGGAACCGAAGCCGCCGGATGCGGCCGAACCGACGCCGGACGGCGTGCCATGACGGATCACGCGCCGCGCCTGATGATCGTCTTCACCCTCGCGGTGGCGCTGGTGCTGCAGCTGATCGAGCTGCCGTACGCGCTGGCCGTGCTGCGGCCGCTGTTCGTGCCGCTGGTGCTGGTGTACTGGGTGATGGTGGTGCCGCAGCCGACCGGGCTGTTCACCGCATGGATCACCGGCCTGCTGCTCGACGCGCTGCTCGGCAGCGTGCTCGGCCAGCACGCGCTCGGGCTGACCGTGATGGTGTTCGTGACGCTGCAGGTGCGCGGCATCCTGTCGCTCTACCCGATCTGGCAGGAGGCGCTGGCGCTCACCGGCGTCTGGCTGCTGTACAGCCTGGTCATGTTCTGGGTGGACGGCGCCACCGGCCACTACGCCGATCCGTGGTTGCAGTGGCTGCCGATCCTCACCACCGGCCTGTGCTGGCCGCCCGCGTTCGCGCTGATGAACGCGCTGACCCGCCGCACGCAGCACGACCCGCTCGCGCTCTGAGCCATGGCCCGCTACGCCGCGCTGAAGAACCTGCACCTCGAGCGGCAGACCTTCGTCGCGCGCGTGACCTTCGGCATGGTGGTATGCGCCGCGCTGGCGCTGCTGCTGACCGGCCGCCTGGTGCAGTTGCAGGTGCTGCAGCACGACTACTACAGCACGCGCTCCGACGAGAACCGCATGCGGCTGACGGTGATCCCGCCGGTGCGCGGCCTGATTTACGACCGCAACGGCGCGCTGCTCGCGCAGAACGCGCCCGGCTTCCGCCTCGAGATCGTGCGCGAGGAAGTGCCGGACCTCGAGGCCGCGCTGGCGCGCGCCGGCCAGCTGGTCAACCTCACCGACGCCGACCTGGCGCGCTTCCGTGAGCGCCTGAAGAAGACGCCGAAGTACCAGGGCGTGCCGCTGCGCACCAACCTGTCGATGGAGGAAGTCGCGCGCTTCCAGCTCAACCGCTACGAGTTCACCGGCGTGGACATCAACGCCGGCCTCACGCGCAACTACCCGCTCGGCCAGAGTGCCTCGCACGTCGTCGGTTACATCGGCGGCATCACCGAGGACGATCTCAAGGCGGTGGACGAGAAGGCCTACCGCGGCACGCAGTACATCGGCCGCATCGGCGTCGAGAACAGCCACGAGAAGGACCTGCACGGCCTGCTGTCCACGCGCGTGGTCGAATCGAGCGCCGGGGGCCGGCCGCTGCGCGAGCTGCCGGAGCTGTCGCAACTCGGCGTGCCCGGCACCAACCTGCTGTTGTCGCTCGACGCGCGCCTGCAGGCCACGGCCGAGAAGGCCTTCGGCCCGCGCAACGGCGCGCTGGTCGCCATCGAGCCCGGCACCGGCGAGGTGCTTGCGCTGTTGTCCAAGCCCGGCTTCGATCCGCACCTGTTCGTCGAAGGCATCGACGCGGCGACCTACAAGCTGCTGAACGATGACCCGGCGCACCCGCTGTTCAACCGCGCGCTGCAGGGCACCTACTCCCCCGGCTCCGCCATCAAGCCGTTCATGGCGCTGGCGGCGCTCGAGGCCAACGCCAAGAACCCGGCGGAGAAGGAATTCTGCAGCGGCGAGTTCGCGCTGGCCGGCTCGGCGCGCAGGTATCGCTGCTGGGAGCGCAAGGGCCACGGCTGGATGGACATGGAGGCCGGCGTCGCGCGCTCGTGCGACGTGTACTTCTACCAGCTGGCGCTGACGCTCGGCATCGACCGCATCCACACCTTCCTGACGCGCTTCGGCCTCGGCACGCCGACCGGCCTCGACCTGCCCGGCGAAAAGGCCGGCCTGCTGCCGTCGCGCGAGTGGAAGAAGCGCGTGCGGAGCGAGGCCTGGTATCCCGGCGAGACGCTGAACATCGGCATCGGCCAGGGCTACATGACCACCACGCCGCTGCAGCTCGCGCACATGACCGCACTGCTGGCGATGCGCGGCCGCGGCTTCCGTCCACACATGGTGCACGCCACGCAGGATCCGGCCACCGGCGCGGACACGCCGGTGGCGCCGCAGCCGCTGCCGCCGATCGAGCTGCGCGACTGGGATCGCGTCGTGCACGCCATGGAAGTCGTCGCGCACGAGCAGGGCGGCACGGCGTATGGCGCGATGCACGATGCGCCGTACCGGGTCGCGGCCAAGACCGGCACGGTGCAGGTCGCGGCGCTGGCGCAGGACGAGGAAGTCGCGCCGAAACAGGAGGACGTGCCCGAGCACCTGCGCGACCACGCGCTGTTCATCGCGTTTGCGCCGGCCGATGCGCCGAAGATCGCGCTGATGGTGCTGGTCGAGCACGCCGGCGGCGGCGGCGGCAGGATCGCCGCGCCGATCGCGCGCCAGGTCATGGACGCCTGGCTGCTGCCCCCGCCATGAGCACTCCGACCACCGCGCTCCCCGGCTCGCCCGAAGTCGGCTGGGACATCTACCTCGCCCGCGCCCACCTCGACCTGTGGCTCGCGGTGATGCTGCTGTTGCTCGCCGCGATCGGCCTGTCGGTGCTGTACAGCGCCTCGGGACACTCGGCCGACATGGTGATCAGCCAGGCGCAGCGCTTCGCGCTCGGCTTCTTCGTCATGCTGCTGTGCGCGCAGGTGCCGCCGGAGATCTACCGCGCGCTGGCGCCGTGGTTTTACGGCGTGACCGTGCTGCTGCTGGTCGCCGTGTTGCTGCTCGGCGACGAGTCGAAGGGCGCGCGGCGCTGGCTCGACCTCGGCGTGCGTTTCCAGCCGTCCGAACTGATGAAGCTGGCGATGCCGCTGTGCATCGCCGCGTTCCTGCATGCGCGCTCGCTGCCGCCGCGCTTCTTCGTGGTGCTCGGCACGCTGGCGATGATCGGCGTGCCGAGCCTGCTGATCGTGGTGCAGCCCGACCTCGGCACCGGCATGCTCGTGGTCTGCGCCGGCGTGTTCGCGCTGTACTTCGGCGGCTGGGGCTGGCGCTGGATCGTCGCCGGCTTCGGCGGCGCGGGCCTGGCGGCGTGGCCGCTGTGGAACGCCTTGCACGACTACCAGCGCCAGCGCGTGCTGACCTTCCTCTCCCCGGAGACCGACCCGCTCGGCGCCGGTTACCACATCACGCAGAGCAAGATCGCGATCGGCTCGGGGGGCCTGTTCGGCAAGGGCTGGATGAACGGCACGCAGGCGCGCCTCGAGTTCCTGCCCGAGTCGCACACCGACTTCATCTTCGCGGTCTACGGCGAGGAGTTCGGCATGCTCGGCATCGTCCTGCTGCTGCTGCTGTACCTCGCCATCGTCGGCCGCGGCCTGATCATCGCGAGCCGCGCCCAGGACACGTTCCAGCGCTTGCTGGCCGGCGCGCTGGCGCTGACCTTCTTCCTCTACGTGTTCATCAACATGGGCATGGTGCTGGGCCTGCTGCCCGTGGTCGGCGTGCCGCTGCCCTTGATCAGTTTCGGCGGTACGTCGGTGGTAAGCTTGCTCGCGGGTTTCGGCATGCTGATGTCGATCCAGACTCACCGGAAACTGATTTCGAATTGAAAGTGTCATTCCGAGCGCAGCGAGGAATCTCGTTCTGGACGAGATCCCTCGTCGCTTTGCTCCTCGGGATGACACTCACTGCGCCCGCCTCCGCCGACTACTCCGCCCACCCCCGCGTTCCCGAGTTGCTCGCCCGGCTGCGCGCCGATCACGGCTTCACGGCGTCCGAGATCGCCAGCGTGGAAATAGCGCTGGCGCAGGCTGAACTGATCCCCAGGCTGATCGAGGCGGAGCAGAAGGCCAAGGAACGGACCGCGACCTGGGCCGACTACCGCAAGTTCCACGTGTTCGACGCCAACGTCGCCAACGGCGCGCGCTTCCTCGCCGAGTACCGCGTCTGGCTGGCGCGCGCCGAGGCGCAGTACGGCGTGCCGCCGGTGGTGATCGCCGCGATCCTCGGCGTCGAGACCAAGTACGGCAGCTACACCGGCAAGCACCGCGTGCTCGACGCGCTGGCCACGCAAGGCTTCGACCACCCGACGCGCACGCCCTTCTTCTTCGGCGAGCTGGTCGAGTTTTTCGTGCTGTGCCGTGAGCAAGGCTTCAAGCCGACCGAGGTGCTGGGCTCGTACGCCGGCGCGGTCGGCGCGGCGCAGTTCATGCCGAGCAACTACCGGCGGCTGGCGGTGGACTTTGATGGCGACGGCCGGCGCGACCTGTGGAGCGCGCCCGACGCCATCGGCAGCGTCGCCAATTACTTCGTGAACTACGCGCCCGCGCGCACCTGGCAGCGCGGCCTGCCGCTGATGGTGCCGGCCGCGCTCGGCCGCAAGCCCGGCAAGGACTGGCCGCTGAACGGCAAGGCGCAGACGCACCTCGTCGCCGACTTCATCAGGGCCGGCGTCAAGCCGGGCGTCGCGCTGCCCGCCGACACGCCGGCCGGGCTGGTCGAGCTGACCCTGTCCCACGAGCCGGCGCGGAAGGAGTACTGGCTCGGCCTGCCGAATTTCTACTCGGTGATGGCCTACAACCCGCGCACCTACTACGCGATGGCGGTCTCGCAACTGGCGCAGGAGCTGCAACGTGGCCAGTGAGCAGGCTCACCTCTCCCCGCTTGCGGGGAGAGGTCGGCGCGCGTGTGCGCGCCGGGTGAGGGGCTGGATCCTGCTGGCGTCACTGGCGCTGGCCGCGTGCTCGTCGTCGCGTCCCGTGCCGCCGTCCGGTCCGTCGCCGGACGGCTACCCGGATGCGGGCGGAGTCCCGGCCGGCGCCCACGCCATGCCCGACGCCGTGCCGGTGGCCGAGCCGCGCAGCCGCTACGGCAACCCGAAGACCTACGAGGTGATGGGCGAGCGCTATTTCGTGCTGGGCTCGGCCGAGGGCTACAAGGAGCGCGGCCGCGCATCCTGGTACGGCACCAAGTTCCACGGCCGGCGCACCTCGAGCGGCGAGCCCTACGACATGTACCAGATGACCGCCGCCCACAAGACGCTGCCGCTGCCGACCTACGTGCGCGTCACGCGCAAGTCCAACGGCCGCAGCGTGATCGTGCGCGTCAACGACCGCGGGCCGTTCCACACCGGCCGCATCATCGACCTGTCCTACGCCGCCGCGGCGCGGCTCGACCTGCTCAAGGAAGGCTCGGCCGAGGTCGAGGTCGAGTCGATCGATCCCGGCGCGGCGCCCGACCCGGCGCCGGCCACGCCGTTCCTGGAGCTGGCTGCGACCGACGACCCGATCTACGCGGTGGCGGTGCGCGAGGACGCCGCCGGCCTGGGGGTCGGAGCCGTGGAAATCCGCAGCTTCGAGCAGGGCGACGACGTGGTTTACCGGGTGCTGGCCGGCCCGTTCCACGACGGCGCCAGCCTCGCGGCCGCGCGCCGGCAACTGGAAGCCGCCAGTCTCGACGTGAAACCCGTCGCGCAATAGGCGGTCTGAGGGGTCCCCAGTCGCGGTATCATCGCGCCGCTTTTGCCGCCTCACCGAGACCCGTAACCGGATGAAACGCTTCGCCGCCGCCGTTGTGCTGCTGTCCTCCTTCTCCGCCGCCGCCCTCCCCGTTCCCGACGCGCCGAAACTGCCGGCGAAGAGCTACCTGCTGTACGACTACGCCAGCGGCCAAGTGCTGGCGGCGAAGGAACCGTCGTTGCGCGTCGAGCCGGCGAGCCTGACCAAGCTGATGCTGGTCTACGTCGCCTTCCACGAACTCAAGCAGGGTCGCATCAAGGAAACCGACGAGGCGCTGGTCAGCGAGAAGGCCTGGCGCCAGGGCATCGACTCGAAGGAGTCGCGCATGTTCATCGAGGTCGGCAAGCGCGTCGCCGTCGCCGACCTGCTGCACGGCATCATCGTGCAGTCCGGCAACGACGCCAGCGTGGCGCTGGCCGAGCACCTGGGCGGCACCGAGGACACCTTCGCCGAGCTGATGAACCGCTACGCGCAGCAGCTCGGCATGAAGGACACGCACTTCGCCAACGCCACCGGCGTGCCCGCGCCCGGCCAGCACACCACGGCGCGGGACGTCGCGCTGCTGAGCCGCGCGCTGATCCACGACTTCCCGGACCGCTACGCGCTGTTCAAGGAGCGCGAGTTCGTGTTCAACAAGATCAGGCAGCCCAACCGCAACCGCCTGCTGTGGCGCGACCCGAGCGTGGACGGCATCAAGACTGGCCACGCCGAGAAGGCCGGCTACCACCTCGCCGCCTCGGCGGTGCGCGACGGCCGGCGCCTGATCTCGGTCGTGCTGGGCGCCGACAACGAGGGCGTGCGCGCCGACGCCAGCCTGGCCTTGCTGAACTTCGGCTTCCGCTTCTACGAGACCGTGCCGGTCACCCAGCCTCGGCAGCCGATGGCCAAGGTCCGGGTCTGGCAAGGCGCCGACAAGGAGCTGGCGCTGGGACTGGCTGCGCCCCTGGTCGTCAGCGTGCCGCAGGGCGCGCGCGACCGTCTGCGCCTCGATCCCGCCCCCAGCGCCAGGGTCCACGCGCCGGTGGCTGCGGGTCAGGCCCTGGGCACGCTCAAGGTGACGCTGGACGGCAAGCTGCTGCGCGAGGAACCGCTGGTTGCGCTGGCGGCCGTGCCGGAGGGTAATCTGTGGCGCCGGGTGACCGATGGGGTGCAACTGTGGATGCAGGACAAGCTATGACGGCCGTCGCGCTGGTCAACGGGGCCTTCGTGCCCGTGACCGAGGCGCGCGTGTCGGTGCTGGACCGCGGCTTCCTGTTCGCCGACGGCGTCTACGAAGTGGTGCCGGCGTACGGCGGCAAGCCGTTCGCGTTGAAGGAACACCTGGCGCGCCTGACGCGCAGCCTGAAGGAACTGCAGATCGCCAATCCGCACAGCGAGGCCGAGTGGACCGAGCTGACCGGGAAGCTCATGGCGCACAACGGCGGCGGCGACTGCATGATTTATTTCCAGATCACGCGCGGCGCGCCCGAAAAGCGCAGCCACGCCTTCCCGCTCAACACCAAACCGACCGTGGTCGGCTTGTGCAACGCGCTGCCCGCGCCGAGCGAGGTCGCGCTGCGTGACGGCGTCGGCGCGATCACGCGGCCCGACATCCGCTGGGGCCGCTGCGACATCAAGTCGGTCGCGCTGCTGGCCAACATCCTCGCCAGCCAGGCCGCCGGCGAGCAGGCCTGCAACGAGGCCATCCTGCATCGCGACGGCCGCGTCACCGAAGGCGCGTCCAGCAACGTGTTCGCGGTGCTCGGCAAGACGGTGGTCACGGCGCCCAAGGGCCCGGAGATCCTGTCGGGCATCACGCGCGAGGTGCTGCTCGAGGAGCTGCGCGCCGCGAAGATCACGGTGCAGGAGCGGCGCCTGACGCTGAACGAGCTGCGCAGCGCCGAGGAGATCTGGCTGACCAGCTCGACGCGCGAAGTGCTCGCCGTGACCAAGCTCGACGGCGACCCCGTCGGCGGGCGCAAGCCGGGACCGATGTGGAAGAAGGCTTACGCGCTGTTCCAGGAGCGCAAGAAAAAGCTGCGCTGATGCACCGCATCCAGCATCTTCAGGGGCTGCAGCCCTATGACCCGGTCTACCGGCGCATGCGCGAATTCACGCTCGCGCGCAACGGCGAGACGCCCGACGAGTTGTGGTTCCTCGAGCACGAGCCCGTGTTCACCCAGGGCCAGGCCGGCAAGGCCGAGCACGTGCTGGCGCCGGGCGCGATCCCCGTGGTGCAGTCCGACCGCGGCGGCCAGGTCACTTATCACGGCCCCGGGCAATTGATGGGCTACGTGCTGGTGGACCTGCAGCGCCTGGGCTACGGCATCCGCTCCCTGGTCACCCGCCTCGAGCAGGCGACCGTGGACCTGCTGGCCGGCTACGGCATCGCGGCGGCCGGCCGCCGCGATGCGCCGGGGGTCTATGTCGGCGAGCGCAAGATCTGCTCGCTCGGCTTGCGCGTGCGCAAGGGCTGCACCTACCACGGCCTGGCGCTGAACGTGGCGATGGACCTGGAGCCCTTCGCCCGCATCAACCCGTGCGGCTTCAAGGGCCTCGCCATGACGCAGGTCGCCGAGCTGGGCGGGCCGGCCGACCTCGCCACCGTGGCGCGCGACCTCGAGCCGCACCTGGCGCGCCGGTTGGGGCTGACCGCCGCAGGCGCGTAGCGCCCGTCTAGCAAGTAAACTGGCGGCCTTCCATGGGCAACCCTTCCGACAACTTGGTGCGGATCCGCGGCCTGCACTTCCGCTTCGGGCCGCGCGTCATCTTTGATGGCGCCGATTTTGACTTCCAGCGCGGCAAGGTCACTGCCGTGATGGGCCCGTCCGGCATCGGCAAGACCACGCTGCTGCGCATCATGGGCGGGCAGTACAAGCCCGCTGCCGGCACCGTGCACGTCGACGGCGTGGACGTCCCCGCGCTGTCGCGCCGCGAGTTGTTCGAGTACCGCAAGCGCCTGGCCCTCATGTTCCAGAACGGCGCGCTGCTGACCGACCTCAACGTGTTCGACAACGTCGCCTTCCCGTTGCGCGAGCACTCCGGGCTGCCCGAATCCATGATCGCGGACCTGGTGCTGATGAAGCTCGAGGCGGTTGGCCTGCGCGGCGCGCGCGACCTGTTCCCGGAGGAGTGCTCCGGCGGCATGCAGCGGCGCATCGCCTTCGCGCGCGCGGTGGCGCTCGACCCGATGATGGTGATGTACGACGAGCCGTTCACCGGGCAGGACCCGATGAACCTCGGCGTGCTGGCGCGCCTGGTTCGCAAGCTCAACGACGCGCTCGGCACCACCTCGATCATCGTCTCGCACGACGTCGCCGAGACGCTCGACATCAGCGACTACGTCTACCTGATCTCGGACGGCAAGGTCGCGGCGCAGGGCACGGCCGACGAGATCCGCCGCTCCGGCGTCGAAAGCATCCGCCAGTTCCTCAAGGGCGAGCCCGACGGG
>JANNKD010000299.1:0-1544 GCA_031396115.1 Gammaproteobacteria bacterium | reverse complement strand
AGTTGTGTGCGGTGCGGCGCGTCGTAAGCCGACATCGCGATGACGCTCACGGCCGCCATTCCCTGCATCGAGCGGAATGCCTTGATAAAACCCATCCCGTCCATCCCCGGCATGCGCAAGTCCACCAGGATCGCATCGGGGATCCAGCCGTCGAGAATTTTCAGTGCGCTGGCGGCGTCCGACACCGTGCGCACATTGAACCCGCCCAACTGCAGGGTCAGCTCCGCAATGCGCAGGTTCATGGCGTTGTCGTCAATGACCAGGATCCCCTTACGCGACACTGGAGGCTCTCCCGGCGGGTACGAGGAGCTTCTGTGCACGAGCCATGCAGTCGACAATGTGTCCCAGCAATTCCTTCTGCTGCGAACTCACCGGCCCGCTCAGTCCTTCGAGCATCAGTTGCGCGAAGCTGGACGACAGGTAGAGGAAGTTGCGGATATCGTGGGCCTGCCGGGTGGGCGCGGGGCCCGTGGTGAGATCCATCAGCGCGGAACGCCGCGGGTCGTGAATGAGGATATTCGGGGCGATGCACTCGGTCTGGCGCATGGCGTCCTCTTCCGAAATGGCCAGGCGCAGGTTCATGGGTTCCCCGCGAACAGGGTCGCCGAAGGGTTGGCCGCCATATACGAGACGTGCTGGATGCTCACCACCTGGTACGGCTCGGCGCCGGGCTTGGTGCCGATCCAGTCGCGGAACTGCGCCAGCGTCATGACGTCGCCGGGAAAGCGCAGCGCGCCGTTGTCCAGAACGAAATCGCCGTCAGGCGTGTGCACCAGCGCCGAGGCGTGGCAGTCCTTGATGAAGCCGGGGCACGACAACACCGCCTCCGTGGGATAGCGGCCTGCCAGCCGTTGGGCGGCGGCCAGCACGTGGGCCTTGCAGTCCCCCGCGGTCTTCTCGTTGGCGGCATGCAGCACGCCTTCGATACCGAAATTGGCCTCGGCGCAGCTGGCAGCCTCGGCTGCGGTGGCGCCCCCGAACATGCAGGACGCACCGCCGGTTTTCAGGGTCGTGCAGCCGGACAGGCCGAGGGCGGCGGCGGCGAGGGTGACGCAAATCAGGTTTGACATGGGTGGTCTCGGGTTGGACTCCCCGTCTACATACCCACGGGCCGTGCCAGCCCGGCCGTCCGCGTAACGCGCTGATTAAGAGGGGGTTTTTAAACGCGGCTCGGCACCGACAAGGCGCCGGCGCCATGGCCCAGGCGCGGTCGCCATGGCGTCCAGCCTGAGGGCGCGGCTACTTCGAACCTGGCAGGAACGACTCCACCAGGGCGACAAAGGTTTCCGCTTCGATCGGCTTCTCGATGTATTCGTCGAAGCCGCCGACCAGCCCCCGTGCGCGGTCGCCGCGCATCGCCAGCGCGCTCACCGCCACCAGCGGCAGGGTGCGCAGGCTGGCATCGGCGCGCACGGCCTGCGCCACCTGGTAACCGGACAGCTTCGGCAACTGGATATCGCACAGCACGACATCCGGCGCTCGACGCCGCATCGCGTCCAGTCCCGATTGCCCGTCGCGGCAGCCCTCGACACTGTGGCCGGAGG
>JANNKD010000323.1:0-24372 GCA_031396115.1 Gammaproteobacteria bacterium | reverse complement strand
CTGCACAGCGACAAGCACAAGTACAAGGACATCGTGAGGAAGGGCCACCTGAACCAGGACCTGGCGCGCTACGAGCTGCGCCGCGCCTGGGTGGTGGACGCGACGCTCAGGAAGGGCACCTCGCACCAGTACAAGCGCCGCACCTTCTACGTCGAGGAGGACGGCTGGCAGATCGTCGCGGTGGACGTCTACGATCAGCGCGACCAGCTGTGGCGCGTGCAGGAAGCGCACACCGTGATGGCCTACGACAAGCCGTACCAGATGTCGATCGGCGAGACGGTCTACGACCTGCAGAGCAACCGGTACCTGGTGATGTCGCTGAACAACGAGGACACCGAGACCGTTTCGAAGGAATTCGACGACAACTACTTCGATCCGGCCAACGTGTCGAAGCTGGCCACGAAGTAATCCTGGAATTTGGGGGCGGGTGGGCGGGAGACGAGCATGACGCGACAGAAGAAGATTCTCGGGCTGTTCGGCGCGGCCGCCTTCGCGGCTGCCGCGGTTCTCTCGGCGCACGCCCAGGACGAGGGCGGCGGTGAGGCGCCCGCGGCGGCGGTCAAGCCGCGGCCGGCGGAGCGCATGACGCTCACGCAGAAGGGCCTGCTGCTCGACGTCGTGCACACCGGCGAGCGCTTCGTCGCGGTCGGTGATCGTGGCGCCGTCATCCTGTCGCCCGACGGCCAGGCCTGGGAGCAGGTCGACGTGCCCGTGCGCTCCGCGCTCACCGCGGTCACCTTCGCCGACAAAAACCACGGCTGGGCGGTCGGCCACGACGCGGCCATCATCGGCACGGTCGATGGCGGCAAGACCTGGTCGCTGCAGAACTTCCAGCCCCAGCTCGAGAAGCCGCTGCTGGACGTGCTGTTCCTCGACGTCAGGCGCGGCTTCGCCGTCGGCGCCTACGGCTTGATGCTGCAGACCGCCGACGGCGGGGCGACGTGGACCGAGGCCGACGCCGACGCGCCGTCGGTCCGCGCGGACGAAGTGCACTTCAATTCGCTCACGCGCCTGGGCAACGGCAGCATGTTCATCGCCGGCGAATCGGGAATGCTGGCGGTCTCTGCCGACGGCCGCAGCTGGTCGCGGCTGAAGTCGCCGTACGACAGCTCCTATTTCGGCGCACTGCCGGTCGGCGCCAACGGCGCGCTGGTCTACGGCCTGCGCGGCAACGTCTACCTGACGACGGACGTGCGCGGCGGGCGCTGGACCAAGGTGCAGACGAATTCCGTCGCGTCCATGTTCGGCGGCACCGTGCTGCCGGGCGGTGAGCTGGCCATGGTCGGGCTGAACGGCGTGATCTTCATCGTCGACGCCTCCGGCAAGGTGCGCTCGCTGCAAACGCCGACCGGGACGCCGCTGGCTTCGGCGATCCCGCACAACGGCGGGCTGCTGGCGGTGGGGGAGTCGGGCGTGCAGCAGCTGGCGTCGCTGAAATAAGCGGGCAAGGGGAGCAAGGACAATGACAACTGAGACCGGGGCACCGAGCACCGCCGAAAAAATTCTGCGCGCGATCGAGCCGCTGATCTACGCCAAGCCCAAGGTGACCATGGGCATCCTGCTGGCGGTCACCGTGCTGCTGGCCTGGGCCGCGGCGCTGATCAAGACCGACGCGGGCTTCGACAAGTCGATCCCGCTCGAGCACCCGTACATGCAGGTGCTCAAGCAGTACCAGGACGACTTCGGCGGCGCCAACACCGTGCTGGTGGCGCTGATCCAGAAGGACGGTGACATCTACAACGAGAAGTTCCTCAGCAAGCTCAAGGCCGTCACCGACGACATTTTCTTCCTGCCCGGCATCGACCGCTCGCGCGTGTCGTCGCTGTTCACGCCCGATGTGCGCTTCCTCGAGGTGGTCGAAGGCGGGTTCTCCGGCGGCAATGTCATCCCGGCCGAGTACCAGCCCACGCCCGCGATGTTCGAGGTGGTGCGCTCCAACGTCGGCAAGGCGGGCATCATCGGGCGCTACACGACGCGGGACCAGCGCGGCGCGATGATCTTCGCCGAGCTCCTGGAAGTCGACCCGGTGACGGGCGTGAAGCTCGATTACAAGGACGCCGCCCACAAGCTCGAGTCCGAGATTCGCGGCAAGTACCAGGACGAGGACGTCCAGGTGCACATCCTCGGCTTCGCCAAGGTGGTCGGCGACGTCATCGACGCGACCATCGAAGTCGTGCTGTTCTTCGTGCTGACGCTGGTGATGACGTTCGTGCTGCTGTACTTCTACATCGGCTCGATCCGGCTGGCCTGGCTGCCGCTGGCCTGCTCGATCACGGCCGTGATCTGGGAGTTCGGCCTGCTCAAGCTGCTGGGCTTCGGCGTCGATCCGTTTGCCATCCTGGTGCCGTTCCTGATCCTCGCGGTGTCGGTCAGCCACGGCGTGCAGTACGTCAACGCGTGGGTCGGCGAGATCCACGACAACCGCCGCAGCAGCTTCGACGCCTCGCTCCAGACCTGGCGGCGCCTCGCCATCTACGGAACCATGGCGATCATGACCGACGTGGCGGGCTTCGGCATGATCATGCTGGTGCCGATCGACATCATCCGCGAGATGTCGATCAACGCCTGCCTCGGCATGCTCGCGATCATCATCACCAACAAGGTCATGATGCCGATCTGGCTGACCTGGGTGAACATCGGCGACCCCGACGCCTTCGCCCGGAAACAGGAGAAGCGCGATGCGGTCTTCGAGGGCTTGTGGAGGCTGACGGCCAAGATGGTGCGTCCGAAGGCCGCGGTCACCGCGCTGGTGATCTCCAGCCTGCTGCTCGTGTGGAGCCTGTGGAAAGGCCAGGACCTGACCGTCGGCGACGAGCAGGCCGGCGTGCCGGAGCTGCGGCCCGACTCGCGCTACAACCGGGACACCGCGGCCGTGGTCGCCAATTTTTCGCTCGGTACCGACATCTTCAAGGTCATCGCCGAGACCGACCCCGAGGGCTGCATCAAGCACGAGGTCATGGACCAGATCGACCGCTACGGCTGGACCATCGAGAACGTCAAGGTCGGGGAGCGCGCGGCCGTCACGTCGACGATCTCGCTGCCGACGGCGTCGCGCAAGGTCAACGCGGCGTTTTCTGAAATGAGCCCCAAGTGGAAGGTGCTGCCGCGCAACCAGTTCACCATGGTGCAGGCGATCACGCCGATCCCGACCAGCTCGGGCCTGCTCAACCCCGACTGCTCGGCGCTGGCCGTGTTCGTGTTCACCGCCGACCACCGCGCCAAGACCATCGACGCCGTAGAGGAGGCGACGGTGAAGTTCAACGCCGCCAACGCCGCCGAGTTCTACGAGACGCATCCCGACGTCGATGCGGCTTACTGCGACGACAAGCTGGCGGCGCGCCGCGACATCGGCGTCACCGGCGAGACGCTGCGCCGCGCGACCGAGAAGCTCAAGAAGAGGGGCGTCAGCGACGAGGACATCCAGGTGAAGTCGCACATCCAGGAGCTCAACGCCGCGCGCGACGCCGCCAAGGAGAAGCTCGCCGGCATGACCAAGGCCTGCCCGGTCAACTTCGCCATGGCCTCGGCCAACGTCGGCGTCATGGCCGCGACCAACGAAGTCGTGCACAAGCTCGAGAAGGAGATCCTGCTTTACGTCTACCTCGCCATCATCCTGTGCGTGGTGCTGTCGTTCTGGCACGAGAAGATCCCGAGCGTGATCAGCATCATGCTGCCGCTGGGCCTGGTGTCATGGATGGCGTACGCCGTCATGGCCATGGCCGGCATCGGCATGAAGGTCGCGACGCTGCCGGTGGTGGCGCTGGCGGTCGGTATCGGCGTGGACTACGGCATCTACATCTATGCGACGTTCGCGGACGCGGTCGCGGCGGGCTACAAGTACGAGGAGGCCTACTACCGGACGCTGAAGATGACCGGCAAGGCCGTCGTCTTCACCGGCGTCACGCTCGGCCTGGGCGTGGCCACCTGGCTGTTCTCGGACCTGCAGTTCCAGCGCGACATGGGCGTGATGCTGGTGTTCATGTTCACCGCCAACATGTTCGGCGCGATCCTGATCCTGCCGGCCATCGCGCGCTTCCTGCTGACCGAAAGGCCGCTACCGGCCGGGCAGGTACCGGTGTTCAAGTCGAGGCACTGAGACCGGACCCTAGTCCGAGCCCTTGAACTGTGACCGCACGGCGCTGAGCCGGCGGTCGTCGAGGCGCAGCGCGGTCAGCGCGCGTCCCCACACGCAGCCGGTGTCGAGCCCGTAGACGCGGTGGCGCGGCCAGCGCACGTGGCCGAGCGTGGACCAGTGCCCGAACAGGATGGTGGCGCGGCGGCTGCGACGGCCCGGCACCGCGAACCACGGGCGGGTGGGCGCCGGCGCGCGCCGCGGCGAGCCGGTGTAGTCCAGATGCAGCGCCCCCGCGGGCGTGCATACGCGCAGGCGCGTGCAGCAGTTGATGACGAAGCGCAGCCGGTCCCAGCCGCGCAGCTGTTCGCTCCACGTGTCCGGCTCATTGCCATACATCTTGTTACGGAAGAACGCGTCGCTGCGGCTCGACGCGATCAGCCGCGAGGCCGCCGCGCAGACGGACTGCGCGCGCGCCAGCGACCATTGCGGCGCCAGTCCCGCGTGCACCATGGCCCAGCCGTCCTCGACGTGCAGCAGCGGCCGGCGGCGCAGCCAGGCCAGCAACTCCTCGCAGTCGTCCGCCTCGAGCACGTCGTGGAAGGTGTCCTTGGGCCGCGCCTTGCCGCGCGCCTGCGCGGCGATCAGGTGCAGGTCGTGGTTGCCGAGCACGGTGACGGCGCGACCGCCGAGTTCGCGCACCAGGCGCAGCACCTTCAGCGAGCGCGGGCCGCGGTTGACCAGGTCGCCGGTGAACCAGAGCCGGTCGGCGGCCGGGTCGAAGCGAATCTTGTCGAGCAGGCGGCTCAGCTCGTCGTAGCAGCCCTGGACATCGCCGATCGCGTACGTCGCCACCTAGGGGTTCAGGCGCATCGCCAGCACGTCGCACGGCGAACGCTGTACCACGCCGCCCTCGGTGTGGCTGAACAGCGCGGCCAGGCCGCGGCGCGGGTGGTGGCCGACCACGATCAGGTCGGCGCCCGACTCCTGCGCAGCGCGCAGGATCTCGGCCGTGATGGTGCCGACCGCGACGCGGGCCTGCTCCGCGGGAATCTCGAGCTGCCGGCACCACTCCTTGAGCCGGGCCTCGGCCTGGGTTGCGCGCTCGCGCGACAGGTCCACCGGCGTGGTCAGCAGCGCATCACCGGCGGGGTCCACCGGCAGGTACTCGACGACGTGGATCACCGACAGGCGGGCGCCGAACAGGCGGGCGAGGTCGCGCGCCCGCGTGAGCACCGTCTGACCTTCTTCGTGGGTTTCGACTGCGGCGAGGATGTGGCGGTACATGGCGTCTCCTCCTCTGCTCGGAAGATTCTAGGCCACGTTGGCAAGCCGCGCGAATTGCTCCGGCGACAGCGTTTCGCCCCGCGCCCGCGGGTCGATGCCGGCGGCGGCGAAGGCGGCGGCGTCGACCTCGCCCTTCAGCGCGTTGTGCAGCGTCTTGCGGCGCTGGTTGAACGCCAGGGTTGCCAGCGTGTCGTAGCGCGCCAGGTCGCGGATTGGAAACGGCGCCGGCCGGGGCGTGATGCGCACCACGGCCGAATCCACCTGTGGCGGCGGCGTGAACGCACCGGGCCCGACCGTGAACAGTTCGGCGGCCTCGGCGCGGGCGGCCAGCGTCACGGTGAGGCGGCCGTAGTCGTCCGTGTCGGGCTCGGCGCAGATCCGGCGCACGACCTCCTTCTGCAGCATGAAATGCATGTCGGCGATCGCGCCACTGTGCTCGAGCAGGTGGAACAGCAGCGGCGTCGAGATGTTGTAGGGCAGGTTGCCGGCCAGGCGCAGGCGGCGGCCGGCGGCCAGCGCGCCGTAGTCCACGCGCAGCGCGTCGGCCTGCACCACGGTCAGCGCCGGCGAGCCGCCGCAGGCTTCTCGCAGGTGCGGGATCACGTCGCGGTCGAGTTCGATCACGGTCAGCGCGCCGGCCGCCTCGAGCAGCGGCACGGTCAGGGCGCCGAGGCCGGGGCCGATCTCGACCAGCGCGTCGCCGGGCTTGGGGGCGATGGCGCGCACGATGCGGGCGATGACGCCGGGCTCGTGCAGGAAGTGCTGGCCGAAGCGCTTGCGCGCCCGGTGCGGCGCGGGCGCGTCCTTAGCCATGGGTCAGCGTTGCGGCCAGGCGCAGCGCGGCCAGCAGGCTGCCGGGGTCGGCGCGGCCGCTGCCGGCGAGGTCGAGCGCGGTGCCGTGGTCCACCGAGGTGCGCAGCAGCGGCAGGCCCAGCGTGACGTTGACCGCCTCACCGAAGCCTGCGTACTTGAGAACCGGCAGGCCCTGGTCGTGGTACATGGCCAGCACGGCGTCGGCCTCGCGCAGGCGCTCGCGCGTGAACAGGGTGTCCGCCGGCAGCGGGCCGGTCAGGCGCAGGCCGCGGGCGCGCAGCTCGCGCACCACCGGCTCGATCACGTCGGCGTCCTCACGCCCGAGGTGGCCTCCCTCGCCGGCGTGCGGGTTGAGCCCGGCGACCAGGATGCGCGGCCGGGCGATGCGCAGCTTCGTGCGCAGGTCGGCCGCGAGCACGGTCAGCACGGCGCGCAGGCGCTCGGCCGTGATCGCGGCCGGCACGTCGCGCAGCGGCAGGTGCGTGGTGGCCAGCGCCACGCGCAGCGTGCCGGCAACCAGCAGCATCACCGGCGTCGGCGCGCCGCACAGGCCGGCGAGGTACTCGGTGTGGCCCGTGAACGGCATGCCGGCATCGTTGATCACGCCCTTGTGCACCGGTCCGGTGACCAACGCGGCGCGCCGCTTCTCGCGGCACAGCTCCACCGCGCGGCGCAGCGTCTCCAGCACGTAGGCGGCGTTGGCCGGATCGAGCCGTCCGGCCCGCGCGGGCGCGCGCAGCGCGACCGGCGCGATGGCGAGGTGCCCCGGCTGGTGCGGACGGGCCGGGACGGACGGGTCGAACTCGCGCAGCGTCAGGCGCAGCTTCAGCGCGCGGGCGCGCTGCGCCAGCAGCGAGGGATCGGCCACCGCGACGAGTTCGGCGCCGTGGCGGCGGCCTGCGGCCAGCGCCACGAGGTCCGGGCCGATGCCGGCAGGCTCGCCCGGCGTCAGGAACAGTCTGGCAACGCTACGAGGGCTTGGCGCCACTCTTGGGAAGGCGGATCTCGACATAGGCTTCGGCGCGCAGCCGGCGCAGCCACATGTCGTACTCCTCCAGCGCCTTGCGGTTCTGGATCGCGGAGCGGGCCCGCGCGCGGCGCGTCTCGTCGGTCGCGTCGCGCGAGCGCCGTTCGAGCACCTTGGCCACGTGCCAGCCGAAATTGCTGCGGAACGGCGCGCTGACCTGGCCGGGCTGCAGGGCATTGATGGCCTTCTCGAACTCGGGGGCGAAGGTCCCGGCCGGCTGCCAGCCGAGGTCGCCGCCGGTGGCCTTGGAGCCGCCGTCGTCCGACAGCTTCTTGGCGAGCTCGCCGAAGTCCTCGCCCTTGACGATGCGGTCGTGGATCCGCCGGATGTCCTGCTTGGACTGCTCGTCATTGCGCAGCGCGTTGGGCGCCAGCAGGATGTGCAGCGCGCGCGTCTCGGTGACGGTCTGGCGCTGCTCGCCGCCGCGCTGGTCCACCAGCTTCAGGATGTGGAAGCCCGAGGCGTTCTCGAGCAGTTGCGACACGTCACCGCGCTTGAGGTTCTGCAGGGCGCCGGCGAACAACTCGGGAAGGTTCGCGCCCTGGCGCCAGTCGAGGTCGCCGCCGGACAGCGCCTGCTGGCCGTCGGAATTGGAGATGGCGAGCTGGGCGAAGTCTTCGCCGCCCTGGATGCGCTTGAGCACGCCTTCGGCCTTGGCGCGGGCCTTGGCGCGCGCCTCGGGCGTCGCGCCGTCCGGCACGGCGATGAGGATGTGCGACAGGCGGTATTCGGACTGGTCGAGGCGGCTCTGGTTGGCGAGGAACAGGTTGATGTCCTGCTCGTTGACCATCACGCGGTTCTCGATCTCTTTCGAGCGCAGGCGATTGATGATGACCTCGTCGCGGATCTGCTCGCGCAGCGCCGCGTAGTCCATCCCTTCCTTGCGCACTTCGACGGCGAACTCCGCCAGCGTCATCTTGTTCTGCGCGGCCAGGCCGTTGAGCACCTCGTTCAGCTCGCGGTCGTCCACGCGGATGCCGGCTTCCTGCGCCCGCTGCGTCTGCACGCGGTTCAGCACCAGGCGCTCGAGCACCTGCGTGAGCAGCACCTCCTCGGGCGGCGGCGTGAGGCGGCGCTCGGCGATCTGCTGGCGGCTCATCTTCAGGGCGCCGTCGAGTTCGCTCTGCAGCACGACGCCATCGTTGACGACGGCGACGATGCGGTCGAGGGGCTCGGCGCGCGCGGTGCCGGCCGCCAGGCCGAGCGCCAGGGGGAGCAGCAAGGTGAATCGCATGGGAAACGTTCCGGACCGCGGGGAGCGCCAGTTTATCCGAAGTGCCCTAGTCCAGAGCCGGCAGCAATGACTCGAAGCCGGAGCCGATCCGCGTCAGCCCCTTGAGCTCGAGCTGCACGTAGACGCCGGTGGTGTATTCCTGCTCGGTGTTGAACTGGTAGCGCCGGTAGGCCGCGCGCAATGCCCAGCAGCAGGTCTGGTACTCCAGGCCGCCGAGCGCCTCCAGGGTGCGGTCGTCCTCGCGCGAGTAGCGCCAGCGGCCGAGCACGGACAGCGGCCCGTACAGGGGGGTGGACGCCGACAGGTCGGTCTGCTCGAGCGACTCGCCGGTCTGCGGCAGCACCTCGCGGAAGCGGTAGGCCAGGTCGGCGCGGCGCCGGTCCGCGCGGGAGCGCAGGGCCGCGCCGCCGCGGATGATCTGGTTGCGGTCCTGCGACCACTGGCCGGTGGTGCTGAAGCGCAGGCTGTCCAGCAGCGCGTAGTCCACCTCGCCGATGAAGTCGGTGCCGCCTTGGTCGGCCGTGCAGTTTGCGGTGCAGTCGGCCAGCACCACCCCGGTCTCCTCGAAGCGGTAGATTTGGCCGACGCTGGCGGACAAGCGCTGCGTACCATCCTGCGGGTCGAGCAGGCGGCTGGTCAGCGCCAGCGCCAGGTGGTTGGCGTCGGAGATGCGGTCGGTGCCGGAGAAGCGGTTGCGCTCGAACAGCTGCACGAAGTCGAAGTCGGGCTCGCCGCTGTCGAACTGCGGCAGTTCGGCCTGGTCGCGGTACGGCACGTTCAGGTAGTACAGGCGCGGCTCGAGCGTCTGCAGGTCGCCCGCGGCGGTCAGCCGCTCGAACCGCAGCCCACCCTCGATGCTGAACTGCGGCAGCGAGCGCTTCAGCGTGGTGTTCGGGTCGGTCACCGCGTAGCGCGTGTAGCGGAAGTCGAGCTCGCTGGCGGCGTACCAGGCGCTGTGGTCGGTCAGGAAGCGCAGGTACGGGTTGAGGTCGACGCGCTGGCCCTCGGGCGGCCGCTCGCGCACGAAGTTCACGTACTGCCCGGTGAGGCCGAGACGCGTGCCGAGGCGCGACTGCCGCGTGATCGCGTCGAGCCGCAGCTCCGGCAGCCGCTGGTACGGCTGGAGGTTCGGGTCGGTCAGCGCGGTCTGCGACACGGTCTGCAAGTCGGTGACGCGCGCCATCAACGAGTAGGCGGCCGGCGCCGTGTAGGTGAGCTGCGCGCTGCGCTCGAGGTGCGTGATCGACGAGGCCTCGAGCCGGCCGGCGAAGTCCTCGAAGTAGTGCGTGTCGCTGACCTCGCCGTACCTGGCCTCGGCGGCGAGGCGCCGGTTGACCAGGCCCTGGTGGTCGAAGTTGAAGTAGCTGCGGCGCTCGCCGGTGGCCTCGTCGTTGTTGAGGATCTCGAAGGCGGCGCGCCCGGTGCTGTGGGGCAGCAGGAAGCGGCCTTCGGTGCCGAACTGCGTGCCGCGCCGCGCCATGTAGCGCGGCGTGATCTGCATGTCGTAGTTCGGCGCCAGGTTCAGGTAGACCGGCAGCCGCACATCGAAACCGGTGGTGTCGGAGTCGCCGATGGTCGGGAACAGCACGCCGGTGCGGCGGCGGTCGTCGATCGGGAACTGGAACCAGGGCATGTAGAAGATCGGCACGTAGCCGAAGCGCAGCCGCGCGTGCTTGGCGCGCCCGAGGCCCTCCTCGCGATCGAGCTCGATCTCGCTGGCCTGGAGGAACCAGGCCTTGGAGCCGGGCGGGCAGGTCGTGTAGTAAACGTCCATCACGTCGACGGTACCGTCCTTGGCCAGGCGCACGGTGTCGGCAGCGCCGCGCGCGCCGCGGTTGACCAGCGTGAAGTCCGTGCCGTGGAACGTGCCGGTCTCGTTGGCGAAGTCGAGCTCGGCGCTCTGGCTGCGCACGACGAGGTCGCGGTTGCGGAACACGGACTCGGCGGACAGCTTCACCTGCTGCGTCTGGCGATCGTACGACAGCGCCTGCGCCTCGAGCTGGCTGCCGCCCTTCACCAGCTTCACCGTGCCGGCCAGCGTCGACAGGCCTTCCTGCGTGAGCTCGGCCTGGTCGGCGGTGAGCACGAGCCGGCCGTCGTCGGGCGCCCGCGGCTCGACCGTCTCGCCCTCGACGATCTGCGGGCAGAACAGTTCAACCGCAGGCGCAGCCCCGGGGGCAAGCAGCGCGGCCAGCAGCAGCGAGCGCCAGGCGTGGATGGACATTCGGAAAGTATCAAGGAAACGGTATGCTTCGCGCCACGATGAATTCACCCGCGCCGGCCCCCGGGCCGTCCGATCCCCGGGCCGACGCCGCCCGCCGCTGGGCCCTCGCGCAACTTGGCCTCGAAGCCGCCGGGTTCGCGCCCGCTTCCGCCGACGCCAGCTTCCGCCGGTACTTCCGTGTGACGGAGGGTCGCGTGCGCGACGGCGCGCGCAGCTGGATCGTCATGGACGCGCCGCCGGAACGTGAGGACTGCCGGCCGTTCCTGGCGGTCGCGCGACTGCTGCGCCGCTGGGGCGTGAACGCGCCGGAGATCGTCGCCGAGGACCTCGCCCAGGGCTACCTGCTGCTGTCAGACCTCGGGCCCCGGACCTTCCTGCAGGCGCTGACCGTGGACAACGCCGACGCGCCCCTCGTTGACAACTTGTACGCCGACGCCGTGGACGCGCTGGTGCAGGTGCAGGCGCGCGCGCAGGCCGACGGCGCGGCGATGGAGTTCCTGCCGCCGTACGACGCCACGCTGCTGTGGCGCGAGGCCCGCCTGTTCGCCGAGTGGTACCTGCCCAAGCACCTCGGCGTCTCCCTGGGCGGCGAGGAAGCCGGCGAGCTCGAGCGCGCGCTGGGGCTGCTGGTGAAGTCGGCGCTGGCGCAGCCGCGCACCTTCGTGCACCGCGACTACATGCCGCGCAACCTGATGGTGAGCCAGCCGAATCCCGGCGTGCTCGACTTCCAGGACGCCGTCGTCGGCCCGATCAGTTACGACGCCGTGTGCCTGTTCAAGGACGCCTTCCTGAGCTGGCCGGCGCCGCGCGTCGAGGGCTGGCTGCGGGGCTACTGGGAGAAGGCGCGTGCCGCGCAACTGCCGGTGCCCGGGGCGTTCGCGGATTTCTGGCGCCAGGCCGAGTGGATGGGCCTGCAGCGGCACCTCAAGGTGCTCGGTATCTTCGCGCGCCTGACCTATCGTGACGGCAAGGCGCACTACGTCGCCGACACGCCGCGCTTCGTGCGCTACGTGATGGACGTGGCGCCGCGGTATCCGGAGCTGGCGGCGCTGCGCGCGCTGTTCGAGCGGCACGTGCTGCCGAAGGTCCCGCTGTGAAGTGCATGATCCTCGCGGCGGGGCGCGGCGAGCGCATGCGGCCGCACACCGACGCCATGCCCAAGCCGCTGATTCCGGTGGCCGGCACGCCGCTGATCGCGCGCCACCTCGACCACCTGCGCGCGGCCGGCATCACCGACATCGTCATCAACCTCGGCTGGCTCGGCGACCGGATCCGCGAGGCGGTCGGCGACGGCGCGCGCTTCGGCGTGACCGTGCGCTACTCCGAGGAGGGCTGGCCGGCGCTCGAGAGCG
This sequence comes from Gammaproteobacteria bacterium, assembly GCA_031396115.1. Lineage (GTDB taxonomy): Bacteria > Pseudomonadota > Gammaproteobacteria > Nevskiales > Nevskiaceae > JACPFV01. The sequence goes on along the minus strand of JANNKD010000323.1, from coordinate 12,363 downwards.
GCGGCGGCATCTTCAACGCGCTGCCGCTGCTGGGGCGCGAGCCGTTCATGGTGGTCAACGGCGACGTGTACTCGGATTTCCCGCTGGCGCGGCTGGCGCAGCGCGCGCGCGGGCTGCCGGCCGGCACGGTCGCGCACCTGGTGCTGGTGGCCAACCCGGAGCACAACCTGCGCGGCGACTTCGCACTCGAGGGCGGCCGCCTCGACAATCGCGAGCAGGGCCGCTTCACCTTCAGCGGATTGTCGGTGCACACCGCGGAGTTCTTTCACGGCTGCACGGCAGGCCACTTCCCGCTGCTGCCGTTGTGGCGCCGTTCGGCCGGGCTCGGCCACCTGAGCGGCGAGGTTTACCAGGGGATCTGGTCGGACGTGGGTACGCCGGAGCGCCTGGCGGCGCTGGAGCAGCAGCTCAGGAAACGCGCTTGACCTTGATGCGGGCGCGCGCGGCGATGATTTCCATCCAGTACGCGCCGAACATGCTTTGCGAAATGGTGACCTCCGGGTTCTCCGGAATGCCGGCGTAGGTCCGGTCGTCGTCGTCGAGGACTCTCCAGACCTGGCCGTTGTCGAGCTTGAACTGCGTGCCGCGCTTCCAGCCCGGGACCTTGCCGACGATACGGGCGCTGATGCTCTTGACCTCCTGTACCGGCTGCGGGCGCTCCATGCCGAACTCGGCTGCGGGCGCCGTGCCTGGCGCGACAGGGGCGGCGGCAGGGACGGCAGGCGCGGCAACGGGTGCGGCGGGTACGGGCGCAGGGGCCGGCGTCGCCTTGCCATGTTTCTCGTCGTAGCAGGCCAGACGCGCCGCCGGATCGGCAATCGCCGCGCAATCGCTGGCGGACTCGGCACCGAAGGCGGCGCCGCAGCCGCACAGCGCCATGGTGAGCAGCGTTGGACGCATCATGCGAGCACTCCGTGGGCCTGCTGGTCGGCGTGGTACGACGAACGCACCATCGGGCCGCTGGCGACGTGCGAGAAGCCCATCTGCTCGCCGAGCACGCGCAGGCGCTCGAACTCGTCGGGGTGGGCGTAGCGCGCCACCGGCAGGTGGTGCCTGCTGGGCTGCAGGTACTGGCCGAGCGTGAGCATGTTCACGTTGTGCGCGCGCAGGTCGCGCATCACCTGCTCGATCTCGGCGATCTCCTCGCCCAGGCCCAGCATCAGGCCCGACTTGGTCGGCACCTCCGGGTGCAGCGCCTTGAAGCGCTGCAGCAGGTCGAGTGACCAGTCGTAGTCGGAGCCGGGGCGCGCCTGCTTGTACAGCCGCGGCACGGTCTCGAGGTTGTGGTTGAACACGTCCGGCGGCGTGTCCTTGAAGATCGCCAGCGCCGGGTCCATGCGGCCGCGGAAATCCGGTACCAGGACTTCGATCCGGATGCCGGGGCTGGCCGCGCGCGTCTCGCGGATGCAGGCGGCGAAATGCGCCGCGCCGCCGTCCAGCAGGTCATCGCGGTCCACCGAGGTGACGACGACGTACTTCAGCTTCATCGCGCGGATGGTCTGGGCCAGGTGGCTGGGTTCTTCCGTGTCGAGCGGGTTCGGCCGGCCGTGGGCGACGTCGCAGAATGGGCAGCGGCGCGTGCAGATGTCGCCCATGATCATGAAGGTGGCGGTGCCCTTGCCGAAGCACTCCGCGAGGTTCGGGCAACTGGCCTCCTCGCACACGGTGTGGAGCTTGTTGTCGCGCAGGGCCTGCTTGATGCGGGCGACTTCGGGCGAAGAACCGAACTTGGCGCGGATCCATTCCGGCTTGCGCAGCGGCTGGACGGTCGGCTCGATCCGGATCGGGATGCGCGCCATCTTCTCGGCGGCGCGCAACTTGACGCCAGGGACCAGCTTGGTCGGAGGGGAGCTCACGGTCCCATTTTACCCCGCCCGGCCCTCAGTGCCCGGGAATGCCCTTGCCGCCCGGCTTGAAGCGGTAGACCTGGTAGGGCGCGGCGTCGTCGAAGGTCCACGGTGGCCGGCCGATGATCTGGTGCAGCGCGCTGCAGGTGACGTAGAGATAGCCGTCCGGGCCCCATGAAAAACCATCCGGCCAGCGCAGCGTGTCGTCCTTGAGCAACGTCTGCAGCGTCTTGTCCTGGCGCAGCTGCACGATGGCGGAGTGCTCGGGGTCGGTCAGGTACAGCGTGCCCGCGCTGTCGATGGTGATGCCGTCCGACATGGTCTTGTCGGCGAAGGTCTCGACCTTGCCGGCGAGGTCGCTCGCGGACAGCGCCTCGTTGCGCAGGTCGGCCGCGCGCACGCGGTACATGGACAGGTTCGTCACCGGCGCGAAATACAGCCACTCGCCAGCGTGGTCGAGCGCGATCGAATCCACGCCCGGACGGATGGCGACCAGCCCGAGCGCGACCATGCGCCGCTTCTGCACCACCGGCGTGTAGTGCTGCGCGGTGACCGAAGGGTGCAGCTGGAGCAGGCGCCGCGCGCTCCGGTTCGCCACGTCGTAGACGATCAGCGCCGGCTTCTTGGCGAAGAAGCTGGCCTCGGCGATGTAGATGAACTTGCCGTCCGGCGACACCTGGAAGTCGTTCAGGTGCGAGCCGAGCCCGGCGATGGCGCGCGGGAACTCGTACTCGCTGACCACCTCCCCCGACTTGAGGTCGAACGCAAGCAAGCGGCCCGGATGGATGCCGTGCTGGCCGGTGTCGAGCGTCCACAGCCGCCCCTGGCGGTCGATGCGCAGCGACAGCACCTCGCGGAACGCGCGCGGGTCGTCGCCGCCCTGGAACGCCTCGTTCGGCCACGGTCGCATCTCGCCCTTGACCAGCTCGACCACCTTGAACTTCGGCCGCGCCTCGGGATGGAGGCTGACAAAGACGCGCCCGCCGGCCGATACGGCGATGTTGCCGGCCGGAGTCGGCAGGCTCGCCACGAGCTCCAGCGCCGACGCCGCGCGCAGCAGCGGCTCGCCCGTGCGGTCGGGGAAGTCGCCGCCGCCGCCGTAGCGCACGTAGAGCGTGATCAGCAGCGGCACCAGGACCAGGCCCAGCAGGCTCAGCAGCGCGCCGAGGATCTTTCCCAGCACTTTCATGCGTCGACGCCTCCGGCCGGCTCCGGCAGCAGCGCGGCGAAGCTGTCGTAGACCGGGCGCAGGCGGTTGACCAGCAGGCAGAACAGGTCGGCGGTGCGCTCGGCGTCGTAGATCGCGCTGTGCGCCTCGGCGCCGTCGTAGCCGATGCCGGCGACGTCGAGCGCGCGCTTGAGCACGGTCTGGCCGAGCACCGCGCCGGCCAGGGTCGCGGTGTCGAGCACCGAGAACGGGTGGAACGGGTTGCGCTTGTAGTTGGCGCGCGCGCAGGCGGCGTTGACGAAGGCGAGGTCGAAGTGCGCGTTGTGGCCGACCAGCAGCGCGCGGGTGCAGCCGGTCGCGGACACTGCCGTGCGCACCGGCTTGAGCACCTGGTCGAGCGCCTCGCGCTCGGGCAGGGCCATGCGCAGCGGGTGGTCGACCTTGATGCCCGTGATGTCGAGCGCGGCCTGCTCGATGTTGGCGCCGGGGAAGGGCTCGACGTGCGCCGCGTGCGTGGCGCCGCGCTTGAGGTTGCCCGCGTCGTCCACCTCGATCAGCACGATGGCGATCTCCAGCAGCGCGTCGGTGGCGGCGTTGAAGCCGCCGCACTCGACGTCCACCACCGCCGGCAGGAAACCGCGGAAGCGGCGGGCAATCGGGGAGGGGGAGTCGCTCATGGGGCAGGGCGACTATACCGCTATAATCCGCGCCCTTTCACGCAGCGGAAACGGCAACGAATGAAGCAGGTTCGCAAAGTCGCACTCGCCTACTCGGGCGGCCTGGACACCTCGGTGATCCTCAAGTGGCTGAAGGACACCTACGGCTGCGAAGTCGTCACCTTCACCGCCGACATCGGCCAGGACGAGGACCTGTCGTTCGTGCGCAGGAAGGCGCGCATGCTCGGCGTGAAGGAAATCTTCGTCGACGACCTGCGCGAGGAATTCGCGCGCGACTTCGTGTTCCCGATGTTCCGCGCCAACGCCCTCTACGAAGGCGAGTACCTGCTCGGCACCTCCATCGCCCGGCCGCTGATCGCCAAGCGGCAGGTCGAGATCGCCGTGAAGACCGGCTGCGACGCCATTGCCCACGGCGCCACCGGCAAGGGCAACGATCAGGTGCGCTTCGAGCTCGGGGCCTACGCGCTCAAGCCCGACATCAAGATCATCGCGCCGTGGCGCGAGTGGGACTTCACTTCGCGCGAGCAGATGCTGGCGTTCGCCGCCGAGCACGGCATCCCGGTCGAGAAAAAGAAGGGCGGCGGCTCGCCGTACTCGATGGACGCGAATGCGCTGCATATTTCCTACGAGGGCGGCGGCCTCGAGGATCCGGACTGGGAGCCGGATGAGGATATGTGGCGCTGGACCACGGCGCCGGAGCGGGCCCCGGGCAAGCCCGAGTACGTGGACATCCAGTACCGCAAGGGCGATCCGGTCGCGCTCAACGGCAAGAAGCTCACGGCCTACGGTGTTCTGGCGAAACTCAATGAGCTGGGCGCCAGGCACGGCATCGGCCGGCTCGACCTGGTCGAGAACCGCTACGTCGGCATCAAGTCGCGCGGCTGCTACGAGACGCCGGGCGGCACCATCATGCTCAAGGCGCACCGCGCCATCGAGTCCCTGACGCTCGACCGCGAGGTCGCGCACCTGAAGGACGAGCTGATGCCGCGCTACGCCAAGCTCATCTACACCGGCTACTGGTGGAGCCCGGAGCGCGAGCTGCTGCAGGGCCTGGTCGACCAGTCGCAGAAGTACGTCAACGGCACGGTGCGCGTGAAGCTCTACAAGGGCAACGTCACCGTGGTCGGGCGCAAGAGCAAGGACTCGCTGTTCGACGCGCGCATCGCCACCTTCGAGGACGACGGCGGCGCCTACAACCAGAAAGACGCCGAGGGCTTCATCCGCCTCAATGCGCTGCGCCTGCGCACCGGCGCCAAGCGGGACGGGCTGTAGGAGCGCCTCCTAGGCGCGATTCATTTCGGCGCCATCCTCAACGCCCCATCCAGCCGGATGGTCTCGCCGTTGAGCATCGGGTTTTCGATGATGGCTTGGACCATCTGCGCGTACTCGGCCGGACGGCCGAGCCGTGGCGGGAACGGTACGGTCTTGCCGAGCGACTCCTGCACCTCCGGCGGCATCCCGGCCATCATCGGCGTCTCGAACAGGCCCGGCGCGATGGTGACGACGCGGATGCCGAAGCGCGCCAGCTCGCGCGCGATCGGCAGCGTCATGCCAGCGACGCCGGCTTTCGACGCGGCGTAGGCCGGCTGGCCGATCTGGCCGTCGAAGGCGGCCACCGACGCCGTGTTGACGATCACGCCGCGCTCGCCCTCGTCGTTGGCGTCGTGTTTGGCCATTGCCTCGGCGGCGATGCGGATCAGGTTGAAGGTGCCGACCAGGTTGATGCGCACCACGCGCTCGAACACCTCGAGCGCCAGCGGACCCTCCTTGCCGAGCACCTTGCCGGGCGTGGCGACGCCGGCGCAATTGACCAGGCCGTGCAGCGCCCCGAAGTGCTGCACCGAGGCCATGATCGCGTGCTTCGCGTCGGCTTCCGAGGCGACATCGACGCGCTCGAACAGCGCCGCGGCGCCGATCTCGCGCTCGAGCGCGTGGCCGGCCTGCTCGTTGAGGTCGGCGATCAGCACGTGCGCGCCGAGCGCGGCGAGGTGCCGGACCGTCGCCGCGCCCAGTCCCGAAGCGCCGCCGGTGACGACGAAGGAGCTGCCGGAAATGTTCATGAGAGATCGCGCCTGAGAGGCGCTCCTACAAGGAGGTTATTTGACGGTGATGGTGATGGTTTCGGACCTCACCGGCGGGTTGTGCGGCTGGTGCTTCCAGTCGCCGAGCATCAGTTGCAGCGTGTGCTTGCCGGGCGCCAGCGTCACCGTGGTCTCGGTCTGGCCATTGCCGAAGTGCTTGACCTGGTCCGTGGCCGGCAGCGGCTTGTTCATGTCCACCGTGGGGTTATCGATCAGCAGGTGGTGGTGGCCGGTGTCCTTGTGCTGCACGCCCGCGGGGGCCACGCCCATGGTGGCCAGCCCGAACACGACCCTCACCGGCCCCGTGACTTCGGCGCCGTTCTTCGGCTCGAGGAAGTACACCCTGGCGCCGGCGAGCGAGGGCGTGGCGTCCGCGCCGGCGGCGAGCGGCAGCAGGGCGGCGAGGGTGAAGCTCAGGACCAGGCGGTTCATGGGCGCTCCTTTCATTTCGCTTTCAGCTCGCGCACGGCGCCACCGGGACTGCCGGCGATCAGCAGATCGGCGGGGCGTCGCGCGAACAGGCCCACGGACACCACGCCCGTGAGCTGGTTGAGGTCGCTCTCGAGGGCGACCGGGTCGGTGATGTGCAGGTTGCGCACGTCGAGGATGACGTTGCCGTTGTCGGTGGTGAAGTTTTCGCGCAGCACCGGCTGGCCGCCGCGGCGCACCAGCTCGCGCGCGACGTAGCTGCGTGCCATCGGGATGACCTCGACCGGCAGCGGAAACTTGCCGAGCACCGGTACCAACTTGCTCTCGTCCACGATGCAGATGAACCGGCGCGAGGCCGCGGCGACGATTTTCTCGCGCGTCAGCGCGCCGCCGCCGCCCTTGATCAGGCGCAGGTGGGCGTCCGCCTCATCGGCGCCGTCCACGTAAATGGACAACGTGCCGGTGTCGTTGAGGTTGAGCACCGGGATGCCGATGGCCTTCAGGCGCGCGCTGCTGGCCTCCGAACTCGACACGGCGCCGGGCACGTCGGCCTTGCGCGCCGCCAGCCCCTCGATGAAGAAGTTGACGGTCGAGCCGGTGCCGACGCCGAGCGGCTCGCCGGGAACGAGGTATTTGAGCGCGGCCTCGGCAGCGGCGCGTTTTCCGGCATCGTTGGACATGGCTGGCGATTGTAGAGCCTACGAGCGCGGTCCGAACAAGGCGGTTCCTATGCGGATCATCGTCGAACCTTCGGCGATGGCGGCCTCGAAGTCGTCCGACATGCCGGCCGAAAGCGTATCCAGCCCGAATTCGGCTCGCAGCGACTCGAACAACTCGCGCAAGGCCCGGTAGTCCACGCGCCCGGCGCCCGGCGCCGGGATCGCCATGAGTCCGCGCAGCTTCAGTCGCGGCAGCGCCGCCACGGCGCGGCACAGCGCGGCCGCCTCGCCCGGCGCGACGCCCGACTTGCTTGCCTCGCCGGAAATGTTGACCTGCACGCACACGTTCAGCGGCGGCAGCTGCGCCGGGCGCAGCGCAGACAGCCGGCGCGCGATCTTGTCCCGGTCCACGCCGTGCACCCAGTCGAAGTGCGCGGCGACCTCGGCGGCCTTGTTGGACTGCAGCGGCCCGATGAAATGCCAGGCCAGGCCCCCGCGCGGCAGCGCGGCGACCTTGGCCAGCGCCTCCTGCACGTAGTTCTCGGCGAAGTCGCGCACGCCGGCCTCGCGGGCCGCGGCCAGCGCGGCCAGCGGCTGGGCCTTGCCGACCGCGAGCAAGGTCACCGCTTGCGGTGACCGGCCGGCCTGCGCGCAAGCCGCGGCGATCCGCTGGTGCAGTGCGGCGAGGGCGGCTGAAATGCGCTTGGAATCAACGCTCATGGTTGCCCCGGGGCGTGAATACAATTAGTGTCTTGGCGTCCGGGCGGCGGCACAAGCCGCACGCCCGCGTCCCAAAGGGGGATTTTCGTGGATATCGCGCAGCTGCTGACGTTTTCCACCAAGCAGGGTGCCTCCGACTTGCACCTGTCGGCCGGCGTCGAGCCGATGATCCGCGTCGATGGCGACGTCAAGCGCATCAACCTGCCGCCGCTCGAGCACAAGCAAGTGCACGACATGATCTACGACATCATGAACGACAAGCAGCGCAAGGCCTGGGACGAATTCCTCGAAACCGACTTTTCGTTCGAAATTCCCGGCCTGGCGCGCTTCCGCGTCAACGCCTTCACCCACAACCGCGGCTCGGGCGGCGTGTTCCGCACCATTCCATCGAAGATCCTGTCGCTGGAAGACCTCAAGTGCCCGTCGATCTTCAAGGACATCGCCGGCTACCCGCGCGGCCTGGTGCTGGTGACCGGCCCGACCGGCTCGGGCAAGTCCACCACGCTGGCCGGCATCGTCAACCACATCAACGAGAACGAGGCCGGCCACATCCTCACCGTCGAGGACCCGATCGAGTTCGTGCACACCTCGAAGAAGTGTCTGATCAACCAGCGCGAGGTGCACCGCGACACGCTCGGGTTCAACGAATCGCTGCGCAGCGCGCTGCGCGAGGACCCGGACTGCATCCTGGTCGGCGAGATGCGCGACCTGGAGACCATCCGCCTGGCCATGACCGCCGCCGAGACGGGCCACTTGGTGTTCGGCACGCTGCATACGACCTCGGCCGCCAAGACCATCGACCGCGTCATCGACGTGTTCCCGGCCGCGGAGAAGGAAATGATCCGCGCCATGCTGTCGGAGTCGCTGCGCGCGGTGATCTCGCAGACGCTGCTGAAGAAGAAGGGCGGCGGCCGCGCCGCCGCGCACGAGATCATGATCGGCAACCCCGCCATCCGCAACCTGATCCGCGAGGCCAAGGTCGCGCAGATGTACTCGGCGATCCAGACCGGCCAGAAGGACGGCATGCAGACCCTCGACCAGTGCCTCAAGGACCTGGTCAAGAAGGGCCTGGTCGACAAGGAAGAAGCACGCAGCAAGGCGGCGGATCCGAACAATTTTGTCGTGTAACGGCGTCGGCTGAGCCGGACGGAGGCGAGCGATGGAACGCGAACAAGCTATCAAGCTGGTCCAGCAGCTGCTGACGCTGATGAAGCAGAAGAACGGCTCGGATCTGTTCATCTCGGCCGGCTTCCCCCCGGCCATCAAGGTGGACGGCGCGATGACGCCGGTCATGGACAAGCCGCTCACCGGCGAGGCGTCCGCGATCATCATGCGCTCGCTGATGACCGACCGGCAGGTCAAGGAATTCGAGTCCACCAACGAATGCAACTTCGCGATCGCGCCGCCGAACATCGGCCGCTTCCGCGTCAACGCGTTCGTGCAGCAGAACAAGGTCAGCGGGGTGCTGCGAACCATCAACACCACGATCCCGACCTTCGAGTCGCTGGGCCTGCCCGAGCAGCTCAAGAAGATCGTCATGGAGAAGCGCGGCCTGGTGCTGATGGTCGGCGGCACGGGCTCCGGCAAGTCGACGTCGCTGGCGGCGATGATCGGCTACCGCAACGAGAACACCAAGGGCCACATCATCACGATCGAGGATCCGATCGAGTACGTGCACCCGCACCGGGGCTGCATCGTCAACCAGCGCGAGGTGGGCACCGACACCTTCAGCTGGGAAAACGCCCTCAAGAACACCCTGCGCCAGGCGCCGGACGTGATCCTGATCGGCGAGATCCGGACCCAGGAAGGCATGGAGTACGCGGTCAACTTCGCCGAAACCGGCCACTTGGTGCTCGCCACGCTGCACGCCAACAGCTCGAACCAGGCGCTCGACCGCATCATCAACTTCTTCCCGGAGGCCAAGCGCGAGCAGCTGCTGATGGACCTGTCGCTGAACCTCAAGTCCATCATCTCGCAGCGCCTGGTGCGCAAGGAAGGCGGCGGCCGCGCCGCGGCGATGGAGATCCTGATCAACTCGCCGTTCATCGCCGACCTGATCTTCAAGGGCGAAGTGGCCGCGATCAAGGAAGCCATGAAGGCCGGCGCCGAGCAGGGCATGGTCACGTTCGACCAGTTCCTGTTCCAGCTGTTCGAAGCCGGCACCATCAGCTACGACGAGGCGGTGCGCAACGCCGACTCGCAGAACGAAGTGCGCCTCGACATCAAGCTGAAGTCCAAGCGCGCCAAGCAGAACCTGATGGAAGACGAAGCCGTCAAGAAGATGCAGATGAAGGAAGAGCAGAAGCCGCTGATGGGCGGCCGCCGGTAAAGGGGCCCCGTTGTAGGAGCGCCTCCTAGGCGCGATTGGTCAGAGGAGCACCGTTTAATGAGCACCCCAGCCGCCGCCGCCGCGCAGCCGTTTGCCAAGCTGCTGCCGTACCTGAACCTCGCGGTGCAGAAGAACGCGTCCGACATCTTCTTCACCGCCAGCGCGCCGGCGATGCTGAAAGTGGAGGGCGACATGCTGCCGGTCGGCAAGCAGCAGCTGACCGCCGAGTTCATCCGCGACCTGGCCTTGTCGATCCTGACGCCGGACCAGGTCACCCACCTGCGCAGCAACCTCGAGCTCGACCTCGCGCTGCAGGCCGGCAACCTCGGCCGCTTCCGCGTCAACATCTTCCACCAGCGCAACGTACTGGGCATGGTGTTGCGCTACGTCAAGAGCACGGTGCCGAACCTCGACGAGCTGGGCGTGCCGGAGGTGCTCAAGGAGCTGATCCTGCAGAAGCGCGGCATGCTGCTGATGGTCGGCGCCACCGGCTCGGGCAAGTCGACCACGCTGGCCGCGATGATCAACCACCGCAACCAGAACAAGAGCGGCCACATCCTGACGATCGAGGACCCGATCGAGTTCCTGCACCCGAACCAGAAGTCCATCATCAACCAGCGCGAGGTCGGCCAGGACTCGCACTCCTACGAGAACGCGCTGAAGAGCTCGCTGCGCGAGGCGCCGGACGTGATCCTGATCGGCGAGATCCGCAAGCGCGACACCATGGAGGCCTGCATCCAGCTGGCCAACACCGGCCACCTGTCGATCTCGACGCTGCACGCCAACAACGCCTACCAGGCGTTGCAGCGCATCGTGAACCTGTACCCGGACGACCTGCGCGACCAGCTCTACATGGACCTGTCGCTGACGCTGCGCGCGATCGTTTCGCAGCGCCTGGTCAAGCGCAAGGACGGCAAGCGCTGCGCGGCGATCGAGATCATGCTCAACACGCCGTACATCGCCGACCTGATCCTGAAGAAGCGCATCGACGAGGTGAAGGAGGCGATGGCCCAGTCCTCCGACCGCGGCATGCTGACCTTCGACACCTCCCTGTACAACCTCTACAAGTCCGACGTCATCGAGCTCGAAGAGGCGCTGGCCAACGCCGACTCGCGCACCAACCTCGAGGCCAAGATCAACTTCGGGGGCTGACGCCCCGCGTCAGGCGGAGAAAAGGGGACGCACATCTTTTCGAAAAGATGCGCGTCCCCTTTTTTGTGGGAAGTGGCGCGCCCGGAGAGATTCGAACTCCCGACCCCCAAGTTCGTAGCCTGGTGCTCTATCCAGCTGAGCTACGGGCGCGCGGTTACAAAAACGATCGCGGCTGGGAGCCGCTCCTGCACCGGGAACCGGCGCGGGGCGCGCAGTATAGGGAGGTCAAGGCGGATGGGCAAAGCGGCTACGGGTTGCGGCTCCGGTACTGGCTCTTGAACTCCGCCGGGCTGATGCCATGGCGGTGCATCAGCTTGTAGAGGTCGGTGCGGTTGCGGCCCGCCAGGCGCGCGGCGCGGCTGATGTTGCCGCCGGCCAGTTCCAGCACCTGGCGCAGGTAGGTGCGCGTGAAGTCGGCGCGCGCCTCGTCGAAGGGGGGCGGACTGGCGCCAGCGGCGCCCGTTGCGTCGGTATCCCCCGGTGTCTTGGTTTCCATGAGTGCCCAATAGACTTGCCGGGGTCGCTCCAAGTTCCATTGGCGATCTCTTCAGGGCTCGTCGAGCCAGGCGAAACGGCCTTCCTTGAGCGCCGGGGCGGCCGCCCGGGTCACGGCCTTCATCGCCACCTCGTAGAGGGAGCTGCCGAAGCTGATGCGGCGCACCCCGGCATCGGCGAGCTGCGCAACGCTGAAGGATTTCCCGGGGACGCCCGCCATGAAGCTCAGCGGGCGCTTCAGCGCGCCGGCCACGCGGCGCACGGCCTCCAGATCGGGCAGCAGCGGCGCGAACAGCACGTCGGCGCCGGCCTCTTCGTACGCCTTCAGGCGCGCGATCGTGTCGTCGAGGTTCGGGCGCTTGCGCAGGAAATTCTCGCAGCGGCCCGTCAGCGTGAAGGGAAAGGGCAGGGCGCGCGCGGCCCTGGCTGCCGCGGCGATGCGCTTCACGGCGAGGTCCAGGTCGTAGATCGGCTGCGCCGGATCGCCGGAGTAGTCCTCGATCGAACCGCCGACGCCGCCGGCCGCGGCCGTCAGCCGGATGGTCTCGGCGACGTGCTCCGGCTCCACGCCGAAGCCGTTCTCGAGGTCCGCCGACACGGGCAGGGTGGTGGACTCGGCGACCATGCGCACGTGCGCCATCACCTGCTCGCGCGTGAGTCCGCCGTCGCGCTTGCCCAGCGTCCCCGCCGAGGCCCCGCTGGAAGTGGCCAGCGCCACGAAGCCCAGTTTCTCCAGCGCGTGCGCCGAGCCGCCGTCGAATGGATTGGGCATCACGAAGGTGCCGCTGCGATGCAGTGCCTGGAAC
>JANNKD010000222.1:0-2283 GCA_031396115.1 Gammaproteobacteria bacterium | reverse complement strand
CGGCACCGACGGCTTCGAGTTCGTCGAGTTCACCGCGCCCGACAAGGCCGGCATCGAGCAGCTGCACAAGCTGTTCGAGCTGCTCGGCTTCACCGCGGTCGCGCGCCACCGCAGCAAGGACGTGACGCTGTTCCGCCAGGGCGACATCAACTTCCTGGTCAACGCCACGCCGTACACGCACTTCCACCAGTTCGCGCAGGCGCACGGCCCGGCGGCCTGTGCCATGGGCTGGCGCGTGAAGGACGCGGTCAAGGCCTACGAGTACGCGGTCGCCAACGGCGCGGTGCCGTTCGACGGCAAGCCGGGCTACATGGAGCTGCGCCTGCCGGCGGTCTACGGCATCGGCAATTCCGTGTTGTATTTCATCGATCGCTACGGCCCGGAGCACTCGATCTACGACGTCGACTTCCGCTGGATCGACGGCGCGAACCGCGAGCCGGCGGGTGTCGGCCTCGACACCCTCGATCACCTCACCCACAACGTGCAGCGCGGCAACATGGACGTGTGGTCCGGCTTCTACGAGCGCATCGCCAACTTCAAGCAGATCCGCTACTTCGACATCGAGGGCAAGCAGACCGGGCTGTTCTCGCGCGCGATGACGGCGCCCTGCGGCAAGATCCGCATCCCGATCAACGAGAGCGCCGACGACAAGTCGCAGATCGAGGAATTCCTGCGCCAGTACCGCGGCGAGGGCATCCAGCACATCGCGTTGTCCACCAAGGACATCTACAAGACCGTCGCCGCCATGCGCAAGAAGGGCGTGACCTTCATGGACACGCCGGACACGTACTACAAGAACATCGACAAGCGCGTGAAGGGCCACAAGGAAGACGTGAACAAGCTCTCCGACCTGCGCATCCTGATCGACGGCGCGCCGACCGAGGGCATCCTGCTGCAGATCTTCACCAGCACCGTCATCGGCCCGATCTTCTTCGAGATCATCCAGCGCAAGGGCAACGAGGGCTTCGGCGAGGGCAACTTCAAGGCGCTGTTCGAGAGCATCGAGGAAGACCAGATCCGCCGCGGCGTGCTCAAAGGTGAAACCGCGTAAGCGGTTTCACGCCCGAACATGAAGAAGTGGATTTACCGCCCGCACGTGGAAGGCAAGGCCTCGCGCCAGGCTCACGCCGACCTGCCCGAGGGCACGTTCGAGCGTGAGGTCAGCAAGGAAGGTTTCTTCGGCCCGGCCTCGCACTTCTACCACCCGCAGGCGCCGACCGGCTGGACGCACTGGGAAGGGCCGCTGCGGCCGCGCGCGTTCGACCTGGTCAAGCTGGCCTCGCACGGCGCCTCGCCGTGGCACGCCGACGAGATCCTGCACAACGCGAACGTGCGCATTCGCTGGTGGTTGTGCAAGGCCAACATGGCGCACCTGGTGCGCAACGCCGACGGCGATGAGCTGCTGTTCGTGCACAGCGGCACCGCGGAACTGTTCTGCGACTACGGTCACCTCACCATCACCGCCGGTGACTACGTGGTGCTGCCGCGCGGCACGATGTGGCGCGTCGAGTGCGAGCAGCTGGCGACGATGCTGCTGATCGAGGCCACCAACGGCAGCTACCAGCTGCCGGACAAGGGCCTGGTCGGCGAGCACGCCATCTTCGACCCCGCCATGTTCGACATCCCGAAGCTCGACGACGCCTTCCGCAAGCAGGCCGCCAGGCCGGGCGAGTGGCACGTCAAGGTCAAGCGCCGCAACGCGATCTCGACGGTGAGCTACCCGTTCAACCCGCTGGACGCGGTCGGCTGGCACGGCAGCCTGCACCCGGTACGCATCAACGTGAAGGACATCCGCCCGCTGATGTCGCACCGCTACCATGTGCCGCCGTCGGCGCACACCACGTTCGTGGCCAATCGCTTCGTGATCTGCACCTTCGCGCCGCGGCCGTTCGAGTCGGATCCGGGCGCGATCAAGGTGCCTTTCTTTCATAACAATGACGACTACGACGAGGTGCTGTTCTACCACGCGGGCGAGTTCTTCTCGCGCGACAACATCCACCCCGGCATGCTGACGCTGCACCCGTGCGGTTTTACCCACGGCCCGCACCCGAAGGCGCTGACCAAGATGCTCAAGCAGGACCAGGCCGGCACCAACGAATATGCGGTGATGGTCGATACCCGCGATGCGCTGTAAGTCAGCGCCGCCGCGACCGGCGTGGAGTGGCGCGAATACCACAAGTCTTGGGCACCCCGGTAGGCTGTCATTCCCGCGCAAGCGGGAATCCACTGGATGCCCGCTTCCGCGGGCATGACGGAGTGACATGAAACTCGCGACTCTCAAGG
>JANNKD010000216.1:0-10845 GCA_031396115.1 Gammaproteobacteria bacterium | reverse complement strand
ATGCGCGTGAAGCCGTCGCGAAAGCGCTGCACGCGCCCGCCTTCGTGGTCGACGGCGACCAGCAGCCGCGGCAGCCGGCCTTTGCGCAGCGACGCCAGTTCCGCGGTCAGCGCGCGCAGTTGCTCATTGTTGTGGTAGTTGCGCGTGAACAGGATCACCCCGCCGACCCGCGGGTGCTTCAGCAGGTCGCGGTCCTCGGTAGTCAGCTCCAGTCCGCCGATGTCGGCCATCAGCGGGCCGATGCCGGCGGCGCTGCCAGCGGGCTTGCGGCGCGGCGCAGCCGCGGCTTTCTTCTTTTTTTTTGCCTTACTCATGGATGTCCACTTCGATCCCGGCCTCGACCAGGTCGAATAGCTCGACGATGTCGTCGTTCTTCATGCGCACGCAACCGTGCGAGCCGGGCTCGCCGAGCGCAGTGTCGTCGGGCGTGCCATGCAGGTAGATGTAGCGGCGCATGGTGTCGACGTCGCGCAGCCGGTTGCGGCCGACCTCGAGCCCGGACAGCCACAGGATGCGCGTCAGGATCCAGTCGCGCCCCGGATAGCGCTGCTTGAGCGCCGGCGCATAGACCTCCCCGGTCGGCCGGCGGCTGACGAACACCGTGCCCGGCGCCAGGCCGCGGCCGATCTTGGCGCGGATCTTGTGCTTGCCGCGCGGCGTCTGGTAGCTGCCGTTCTTCTCGCCGGCGCCCTTGGCCGCGGTCGAGACCCGGTACTCGCGCAGCAGCGTGCGGCCCTCGAACAGGCGCAAGGACTGGCGCGACAGGTCGATGTCGATGCGCTTCTTCTTCATGCGAGCCACGGATTGTAGATGACTAGGGTGATGCGGGACGCTCGAACAGGGCCATCGACTCGACGTGGTTGGTGTGCGGGAACATGTCGAGGATGCCGGCCCGCGCCAGGCGGTAGCCGCGCTCGTGCACCAGGAAGGCCGCGTCACGCGCCAGCGTGCCCGGATGGCACGACACGTAGGCGATCCGCGCGGGCCTGGCGTCCGCGACCCACGGCAGCACTTCCTTCGCCCCGGCGCGGGGCGGGTCCACCAGCACGGCGTCGTACGGCGCGCGCAGCCAGTCCACGCGCGCGTCCGGCGTGAAGAGGTCGGCCTGTTCGAAACGGATCTCGAGGCCGTTGGCTTTCGCGTTCTCGCGTGCGCGCTCGACCAGGCCGCGATCGCCTTCCACCGCCGTGACTTGCGCACCCGCCTTGGCCAGCGGCAGCGAGAAGTTGCCCAGCCCGCAGAACAGTTCGAGGACGTGTTTGCCGCGGAGCGGGGCCAGCCAAGCCAGCGCCTGGCGCACCATCTGTTGGTTCACCGCGTCGTTGACCTGGATGAAATCGGTCGGCCGGAACTCGAGCGAGAGGTCGCTGCCATCGGGCGACAGGCGTAGCGCCGTGGCCTCGCCTGACAACGGCTTGATCGTGTCGTAGCCACCGGTTTGCAGGTGAATCTCGAAACCATGCTGCTCGCCGAACGCCTTCAGCACGGCGCGATCGTCGGCGGTAGGCTCCTGCATGACGCGGAACACGAGGGTCACGCCCTGCGCCGCCGCGACTTCGATCTGGGGCACGAGCGTGTGGATGTTCAGCCGGCCGATGCACTCGGCGAGTTCCTTGAGCTTCAGTCCGACGCGCGGATCGAGCACGACGCAGGACTCGATCTGCGCGACGTACGGGCTGTCGGCTTCGCGGAAGCCGACCAGCACCCCGCCCTTCTTGGCGACGTGCTTGACCGACAGCCGCGCCCGGCGCCGGTAGCCCCAGGGCTCGCCGGTGACCGCGGGTGCGACCTCGCCCGGCACGACCTTGCCGATGCGCTCGAGCGCATCGAGCAACTGCTTCTGCTTGAACGCCACCTGCCCTGCCGGCGACAGGTGCTGCACGCTGCAGCCGCCGCACACGCCGAAGTGCTTGCACCCCGGCTCGACCCGCTCCGGCGAGGCCTGCTCGATGGCGCTCAGTTCGCCTTCGTCGGCCTGCTTGCCGTGGCGGTACAGGCGATAGCGCACGCGCTCGCCCGGCAGCGCGCCGCGGATGAAGGTGACCTTGCCGCCGATGCGCGCGATGCCGCGCCCCTCGTGGCTGAGGTCGGCGACCTCGGCCGTCAGCTCGGCCCCCGCGGGCCGCGGTTTGCCGCGCACGGCTCAGGCCTTCCAGGCCGCGAGGAATTCCCGCCAGTGCACGGCCTCGCGCTGCCCGAGGTAGTCGCGCGCGCGGGCCAGCTCGGCCCGGTACTCCGCCTCGGTCAACTGCCCCCGCAGCAGCAGGAAGCGCAGGTAGATCAGCCAGGTGTTCAGCACGTCGGTCTCGCAGTAGGCGCGAATCTCGGCGAGCTTGCCGGCGGCGTAGGCGCCCGCCACCTGCGAGCCGTCCATGCCGAGCTTGCCGGGCAGGCCCAGCATCACCGCGATCTCGTGCAGGGGCGCGGACGCGCGCGCCTGGTAGCCCGCAAGCACGTCCATCAGGTCGGTGTGCCGCCAGTGGAAACGCCCGAGGTAATTGTTGTAACGAAAGTCCTTGTCGCCGTCGCCGGTTTCCCAATAGGTCGGCGCGGCGACGCCGTGCTTCAGCGCGCGGTACTGCAGCACCGGCAGGTCGAAGCCGCTGCCGTTCCACGACACCAGCACCGGCTGGTACTTGTCGATGCCGCGGAAGAACTGGCGCACCAGCTCGGCCTCCTCGTCCTGCTCGGTGCCGAGCGACATCACGCGCAGCTCGTCCTCGCGCCGCAGCGCGATCGCGATCGCGACGACGCGATGCAGGTGCGGCGGCTGGAAGTCGTTGCCCCGCAGCTGCTGGCGCTGCGCCGCCATGGCCTGCGCCACCGCGGCGTCGTCCAGCCCGTCGAGGCCGAGCAGCACGCGGCCGGTCGCGGCGTCCGGGACGGTCTCGATGTCGAACACCAGGATCGGCTCGCGCATCACGCCCGCCTCATGAGGGAAACACTCCGGTCGAGATGTAACGGTCGCCGCGGTCCGGGATGATCGTGACGATCGTCGCGTCCTTCACTTCGCGCGCCAGCTGCAGCGCCGCGTAGACGGTGCCGCCGGCCGACGGGCCGCAGAACAGTCCTTCGGCCGCCGCCAGCGCGCGCGTCATGTCCGTCGCCGAAGCCGCGCTCACCTCGATCACCCGGTCCACGCGCGTGCGATCGAAAATCTTCGGCAGGTAGGCCTCGGGCCACTTGCGGATGCCCGGAATCGAGGACTCGCCGTCGGGCTGCACGCCAATGACCTGGATCTTCGGGTTCTTCTCCTTGAAGAAGCGCGAGCAGCCCATGATCGTGCCGGTCGTCCCCATGGACGACACGAAGTGCGTGATGCCGCCTTCGGTGTCGCGCCAGATCTCGGGACCGGTGCCTTCGTAGTGCGCGCGCGGATTGTCGGGATTGGCGAACTGGTCGAGCACGCGGCCCTTGCCTTCGCGCTGCATCGACAGGGCCAGGTCGCGCGCGCCCTCCATGCCCTGCTGCTGCGTGACCAGGATGATCTCGGCGCCGAACGCCTTCATCACCGCGCGACGCTCCACCGACTGGTTCTCCGGCATGATCAGGACCATGCGATAGCCGAGCGTGGCCGCGACCATCGCCAGCGCGATGCCGGTATTGCCGGAGGTCGCCTCGATCAGCGTGTCGCCGGCCTTGAGCTCGCCGCGCTCGGCGGCGCGCCGCATCATGCTGTACGCCGGCCGGTCCTTGACCGAGCCGGCCGGATTGTTGCCTTCGAGCTTGGCCAGCAGCGTGTTGCTGCCGAGGCCCGGCAGGCGCGTCAGGCGCACCATCGGCGTATTGCCGATGAACTCGGCGAGGGTGCGGCTCTGCGCCATCAGCGTTCCAGCACCGCCACTGCGCCGACGGTACCGCCTTCGTCCGACAGCGACACGTGCGTGGCCTTGATCTTGAGTTTCTTCAGGCGCGCCTGCAGGCGCCGGCTGAACACGAACTCGGGTTTGCCGAGCGCCTTGCGCACCGCGCCGACGTCCTCGTGCGACACGCCGAAGAAGCCCGTGCCAAGCGCCTTGACGAAGGCTTCCTTGATGGCGAACGACTTGGCCAGGTACTGGATCGGCCTGGCCGCGACCTCGAATTCCTTGCGCTCGAGCGGGTGCAGCAGGCGGTTGACGAAGCGGTCGCCATGGCGCTTGTAGACCTTGGCGATGCGCGCGACGCGCAGCACGTCGATGCCGATGCCGTAAATCAACGCCGGGCCCTCCCCATTGCCTGCTTCATTTCACCCACTGCCTTGGCCAATCCCACGTAGAGCGCCCGCGCGACGATGCTGTGGCCGATGTTCAACTCGACGATCTCGGCAATCGCTGCGATGGCAGTGACATTATGCAAATTCAGGCCGTGGCCTGCGTGCACCTCGAAGCCGGCGCGCGCGGCCGCCGCCGCCGCGAAGCCGGTGATGCGCCGCAGCTCGCGGGCCCGGGCCGTGGCGCGCGCCGCGCCGGCATAGGTGCCGGTGTGGATCTCCAGGTGCGGCGCGCCGCTGCGGCTGCAGGCCTCGAGCTGGCGCGGGTCCGGATCCACGAACAGGGCCACGGCGATGCCGGCGTCGGCCAGTTGCGAGCAGGCCTCACGCACCCTGGCGAGCTGCCCGGCGACATCGAGCCCGCCCTCGGTGGTCAGTTCCTGGCGCCGCTCCGGCACCAGGCAGCAGTAGGCCGGCCGGGCCTTGCAGGCGAGGCGCACCATCTCGGGCGTCACCGCCATCTCGAGGTTCACCGGCACCCTGGATTCGGCGAGCATGCGCCCGACGTCGTGCTCCTGGATGTGACGGCGGTCTTCGCGCAGGTGGATGGTGATGCTGTCGGCGCCGGCGCGCGCGGCCAGCAGGCCAGCCTGGACCGGGTCAGGGTAGCCGGTGCCGCGCGCCTGGCGGATGGTGGCGACGTGGTCGACGTTGACGCCCAGCCGGAGGGTACTGCGCCGCCGCTTCATCTTCATCTAGCGCCTCCCGGCGCCGCCGCCGGCGCCGCCGCCGGCGCGCCGCGCGGCGCGCAGCGTGCGCAGCATCTCCGGAGTACGCAGCGCGCGATCGCCCAGGTGCGGCCGCAGCGCGGCGCGCATCAATCGGCGCGCGTCGCGCAGGCTTTCCTCGGTGTCGAGCTGCTCCTCGGCCAGCGCGTGCAGGCTCTCGCCGCGATAGCTCGACGGGCCCGGCTCGGCCAGGCGCAGGCCGCTGTCCGGGTCCCACGCGTACCAGCGGTCGCGCTCCACCGGCTCAGGCAGCTGCAGGCCGTAGCCGAGCTCCGCCAGCAGGCGCATCTCGAACAGGCGCAGGGCGGCCGGGGCGCCGTCGCCGCCGAGCGCGCCAAGCGCCTCGGCGTAGTGCGCGAACAGGTGCGGATGCGGATCGCGCCGCGGCAGCAGCCGCAGCATCAGCTCGTTGAGGTACCAGCCCGAGAACACCGCCTCGCCGCGCAGCACCACCGGCGCGCCACCGGCCTCGACCGCGGTCAACGTGCCGAGCTCGCCGCGCTCGCTGAACGACACCAGCAGCGGCGCAAACGGCTGCAGCAGCCCGCGCTGGCGGGCGCGCGGGCCGCGCACGCCGCGCGCCACCAGACCGGTGCGGCCGGACTGCTGCGCGAAGACTTCCACCAGGGCGCTGGTCTCGCGGTACGGCCTTGCGCTGAGCACCCAGGCCGGCTCGAGCTGGACCCGCCTCATTCCTGGCTCTGGTAGCCGAAGCGCTTGAGCGCCTGCGGATCGTTGGTCCAGTCCTTCGAGGCGCGCGCCCACAGCTTGAGGAACACCTTGCCACCGAGCTTCGCTTCCATGTCCTTGCGCGCCGCGGTGCCCACGGCCTTCAGCGCCTGGCCCTTCTCGCCGATGACGATGGCTTTCTGGTTCTCGCGCTCGACCCAGATCACCGCCTCGACGCGCGTCAGGCCGCCCTCCTCGCGCTCGAGCTTCTCGACCTGCACGGTCAGCGCGTAGGGCAGTTCCTGGCGCAGCCGTTCCATCAATTTCTCGCGCACGATCTCGGCCAGCGCGAAGCCGACGTCTTCGCTCTCGACCTGGTCGGGCGGGTACAGCGGCGGGCCTTCCGGCATGCGGGACAGCAGCTCGTGGCCGAGCTTGTCGAGGTTGTCGCGCTTGAGCGCGGACACCGGCAGGATGAAGGCGTACTCACGGCGCGCCGCGTGTTTCTCGATCTCCGGCAGCAGCCGGGTCTTGTCGCCGAACTTGTCGACCTTGTTGATCACCAGGCCGATCGGCGCCTGGGTGCGCGCCAGGCGCTTCAACACGGCCTCGTCCTCCTCGTTCCACTTGCCGGCCTCGACCACGAACAGCACCAGGTCCACGCCCGGCAGGCTCGCCGCGGCGGTGTCGTTGAGGTAGCGGTTGAGCGCGCGGCCCTGCTGGAGGTGCAGTCCCGGCGTGTCGACCAGCACGACCTGGCCGCCGCCCCGGTGGATCACGCCCTGGATCCGGTGGCGCGTGGTCTGCGGCTTGCGCGTGACGATGCTGACCTTGCGACCGACCAGCGCGTTGACCAGCGAAGACTTGCCCACGTTCGGCCGGCCGACGACCGCGACCATGCCGCTACGCATCGGCCTGCCCCAGGCGCTCGAGCATCTGCTGCGCGGCGAGCTGTTCCGCGGCGCGCCGGCTGGCGGCCTGCGCCTCGGTCAGCTCACCGCCGTCCGCCAGCCGGCAGCTGACCCTGAACGAAGGCTGGTGCTCCGGCCCTTCGGACGACAGCAGCTCGTACACCGGCAGTGCCCGGCCGAGGCCTTGCAGGAACTCCTGCAGCCGCGTCTTGGGATCCTTCAGCGTGGCCGGATCGGGCAACTGCGCGAGCGGTTCGGCGAGCACGTGCTCGCAGGCGGCGCGGCCGGCGTCGAAGCCGCCGTCGAGGTAGACCGCGCCGAGCACGGCCTCGAGCGCATCGGCCAGGATCGGCGCGCGGCGGAAGCCGCCGCTCTTGAGCGCGCCGCCACCGAGCGTGAGCACGTCGCCGAGCTCGAGCCCGGCCGCCAGGCGCGCCAGCGATTCCTCGCACACCAGGCTGGCGCGCAGGCGCGACAGGTCGCCCTCCTCGGCCTGCGGCCGCGCGCGATACAGGGCGTCGGCGACGACGAAGTTGATCAGGCCGTCGCCGAGGAATTCGAGCCGTTCGTTATGGTCCGCGGTCGCGGAACGATGCGTCAGGGCCTGCACCAGCAAGGACGAGTCGCGGAAGTGGTAGCCGAGCCGCCGCTGGAAACGCTCCAGGCCCTCGCCCGCCGTCACTCAATCCCACCGCCCCCGGGCATCGGGTATTTCTTGTCGAATTGCACGACCAGCGAGATGTTGGCAAACAGCTCCGCGCGCGCTTCGTAGTCGTAGGCCAGCGCGCGGCCGGCGCCGTACTTTTCGAGCGTGATGTCGGTGGGTTCCAGCGTGGTGATGCCCTCGACGTCCCAGCGGGTGCGCATGTTGTTGCGCAGCGCCTGGATCGGCGCGTTGGCATTGGCCGGGTCGTTCGCGGTCTGCTTGACCACCTTCTGGATGGAGAGCTCGGACAGGTAGATCGGCACCAACTGCAGCGTGACCATCGCGACGAAGCCGATCACGGTGAGCACGAAGATCCAGCCCCACAGTCCCAGACCGCGCTGTGCATTCTGCAGTTGCATGCCTGTCTCCTTAAGCCCCGTCTTCTAAAGCCACTACCGGATGCGGTCGCCGATGCGCGAGAATTCCGGGCGGAAGCGCTCGCTGTTCCAGCTCATCCAGATGAAGAACGCTTTTCCCACCAGGTTCTGCTCCGGCACCGTGCCCCAGCTCCGACTGTCGTCACTGCCGTCCCGGTTGTCGCCCATCATGAAGTAGCGGCCCTCGGGCACCTCGAACTCGAAATCCTCGGCCGGCCGTGCCGGATTCACGAGGATGCGATGCTGCACCGGCCCGAGCTCCTCTTCCATGCGGAACTGCACGCCGTGCGTCGAGCCGGGAGAAGTATATACGCCGTCCGTGCTCTGCGGCATCGCCTCGCCGTTCACCGTGAGCCGCTTGTTGCGGTACACGATGCGGTCGCCCGGCACGCCGATCACCCGCTTGATGAAGTCCTTGGTCGGATCGCGCGGGTAGCGGAACACGACGACATCGCCGCGCTGCGGCAGGCCGAACTTGACGAATTTGCGGTGGAACACCGGGTCGCGCAGGCCGTAGGCGTACTTGTTGACGAGGATGAAGTCGCCGACCTCGAGCGTCGGGATCATCGAGCCGGACGGGATGCGGAACGGCTCGGCCAGGAACGAGCGCAGCAGCAGCACCGCCAGGATCACGGGGAAGAACGAGCGGCAGAAATCCACCACGGCGTTCGGCTTGTCGGGCGCTCCCGGCGGCAGGGCCGCGCGACGCCGCGGTCCCAGGCGCCAGGTGTCGAGCGCCCATACCGCGCCGGTGACCAGCGTCAACAGCGTCAGGATCGTCGCGAAATCCCAGAGGTCGATCCCGCTCATTTCTTGCGCTCCACGCCCAGCACGGCGAGGAACGCCTCCTGCGGGATCTCGACCGTGCCGACCTGCTTCATGCGTTTCTTGCCCTCTTTCTGCTTGTCCAGCAGCTTGCGCTTGCGCGACACGTCGCCGCCGTAGCACTTGGCGATGACGTCCTTGCGCAGCGCCTTGACCGTGCTGCGCGCGATGATCTTGCTGCCGATCGCCGCCTGGATGGCGATGTCGAACTGCTGGCGGTGGATCACTTCCTGCATTTTCTCGCACAAATCGCGGCCGCGTGGATAGGCGGCTTCCTTGTGCACGATGGTGGCCAGCGCGTCCACCCGGTCGCCGTTGACCAGCACGTCGAGCTTGACCAGGTCGCCGACCTGGAAGCGCTCGAACTCGTACTCGAACGAAGCGTAGCCGCGCGACACGCTCTTCAGGCGGTCGAAGAAGTCGAGCACCACCTCGGCCAGCGGCATCTCCACTTCCATCTGCACCTGCGTGCCGTGGTAGCGCAGGTTCTTCTGCGTGCCGCGCTTCTCCATGCAGAGTTGCATGACCGGCCCGACGTACTCCTGCGGCATCAGGATGCGCGCGACGATGATCGGCTCGTGGACCTCCTGGTACAGCCCCGCGTCCGGCAGCTTGGCGGGGTTGTCGATCTTGATCACGTCGCCGTTGTTCAGCACCACTTCGTAGACCACGCTCGGCGCGGTCGTGATCAGGTTCAGGTTGTACTCGCGCTCGAGGCGCTCCTGCACGATATCCATGTGCAGCATGCCGAGGTAGCCGACGCGGAAGCCGAAGCCCAGCGCCATCGAGTTTTCCGGCTCGAACTGCAGCGCCGAGTCGTTGAGCCGCAGCTTCTGCAGCGATTCGCGGAAGTTCTCGAAATCCTCGGCGTCCACCGGGAACATGCCGGCGAACACGCGCGGCTGCACGCGCTGGTAGCCCGGCAGCGCGGTGGCGCAGGGGCGCGCGGCGTGCGTCAGCGTGTCGCCGACCGGCGCGCCGAAGATGTCCCTGATCCCGGCGACGAGGAAGCCGACCTCGCCGGTCTCGAGCGCATCGCGCCCCACCCGCTTGGGCGTGTGCACGCCGAGCATGGTGACTTCGTAGTCCTTGCCGGTGGACATCACGCGGATCTTGTCGCCCTTGCTGACGCGGCCGCTGTAGACGCGCACCAGCGAGACCACGCCCAGGTAGTTGTCGAACCAGGAGTCGACGATCGAGGCCTGCAGCGGAGCCTTCTCATCACCTTTCGGCGCCGGCAGCTTGGCGACCACCGCCTCGAGCACGTCCGGCACGTTGAGCCCGGTCTTGGCGGAGATGCGGATGGCCTCCGTGGCGTCGATGCCGATGATCTCCTCGATCTCCTCCGCCACGCGGTCGGCGTCGGCGTTCTGCAGGTCGATCTTGTTCAGCACCGGCAGCACTTCCAGGCGCAGCTCGATCGCGGTGTAGCAGTTGGCGACGGTCTGGGCCTCGACGCCCTGGGTCGCGTCCACCACCAGCAGCGCACCCTCGCAGGCGGCCAGCGAGCGGCTCACTTCATACGAGAAGTCGACATGGCCCGGCGTGTCGATGATGTTGAACTGGTAGTGCTCGCCGTTGCGCGCCCGGTACTGCAGCGACACGGCCTGCGCCTTGATGGTGATGCCGCGCTCGCGCTCGATCGGGTTGTTGTCGAGCACCTGCTCGGTCATCTCGCGCTCTTCCAGCCCCCCGCACAGCTGGATGAAGCGATCCGCCAGCGTCGACTTGCCGTGGTCGATATGGGCGATGATCGAGAAGTTGCGGATGTGGGACTGCTGCATTTCCGGGGGCGTCAAAAAAGGCCGCGAAGTATAGCGGTTAGCTGCTGATGCAGGCGGGATCGAAGCGGGTTGCGCACAGCAGCACGCCGGAACCGTCGAGCAGCACCGGCACTTTCAAGCCGTAGCGGCGCTGCCAGTCAGGGTCGTCGTCCACGCAGGCTTCGCGCAGATCGAAGCGCCCCGGGAAGGCCTGCTCCAGCTGCGCGCGAAACTCCTCGCACAGGTGGCACTCCGGCCGGCCCAGCAGCAGCAGGACCGGCTTAGGGGGCGTCATCACCTGCGGGAACTTCGAGGGCGAGGAAGGTCGGCTGGCCGCGGCGCTGCACCAGCATCGGCGCGGAGCGCCCGGGCGTCAGGCGCCCGACCACTTCGGCCAGGCGCTCCGGACCGTCGACCTCGTCGCCGCCCAGCGTCAGCAGGATGTCGCCCGGCAGCAGGCCGGACTCGCGCCCGGCGCCGTCGTTCACTTCCTGCACGTAGGCGCCGCCGGAGACGATCTGGGCGCGCTCGCGCTCCTCCGGCGTGAGCCGGCGCACGACGATGCCGAGGATGCCGCGCGTCGAGCGCGGCGGCTCGGCGTCGGGCGTGCCGCC
>JANNKD010000211.1:0-5453 GCA_031396115.1 Gammaproteobacteria bacterium | reverse complement strand
GTGGTGTCGATGCCCTTGCCGGCGCACAGCGCGACCCCGTGGGTCCAGCTGCGCCACTGGCAGAAGCCGCTCCACAGCGTGAACAGCACGCCGATGGCGAGCAGGCCGATCAGCATCGGCACGGACAGCAGCGTCGCGTTCAGCGCGTCGACGGCGCCCCAGAAAGTCGTCATGGCCCGGTCTTACTTCTGCTGCGCGAGCACGCTGTGCGAGTACGAGTAGCCGAAGTACACGGCGAGGCCGAGGGTCATCCAGACCACGAAAGCGATCCAGGTCGTGACCGACAGGTTCAGCATCAGGTAGGCGCAGACCACGATGCCGAGCAGCGGGATGAAGGGATAGCCCGGGGTCTTGAACGGCCGCGGCAGGTCCGGCCGCTTGCGGCGCAGCAGGATCACGCCGCCGCACACGACGACGAAGGCCGCCAGGGTGGCGAAGTTGGTCAGCGAGGCGAGGTTGCCGAGCGAGACGAAGCCCGACATGAACACCATGATCGCGCCCGTGATGTAGATGATGCGCACCGGGCTGCGGCTCTTCTCGCTGAGCGTCGCCAGGCTGCTCGGCAGCAGGCCGTCGCGGGCGATGGCGAACAGCAGGCGCGTCAGGCCGTAGTACATCACCAGGCACACGGTCGTCAGGCCCGCGATCGCGCCGATCGAGATCATGCCGGCCGCCCAGTTCTGGCCGATGCTCAGCAGTGCGTGCGCGACCGGCGAGGGCACGTTGAGTTCCTTGTAGCTGACGATGCCGGTCAACAGGCCCGAGACGATGATGTACAGGACCGTGCAGATCACCAGCGAGCCGATGATGCCGATCGGCAGGTCGCGCTGGGGGTTCTTGGTCTCCTCGGCCGAGGTCGAGACCGCGTCGAAACCCAGGTAGGCGAAGAAGATGATGGCCGCGCCGCCGAAGATCCCGGCCACGCCGAAGCGCGTTGCCTCGCCGCCGCCGCCGATGAGTTCGATCAGCTTCATGTCCAGCACCGAGGTGGCGACGCCGCCCGCGGCGGTCACCACTTCCGCCGGCGGGATGAACGGCGACCAGTTGGCGGGGTTGATGTGGAACAGCGCCACGCCGATGAACAGCGCGATGGCCGCGAGCTTGATGTACACCATGACCTCGTTGGCGCGCGCGCTCACCTTGGCGCCGCTGGCCAGCAGGAAGACCAGCGCCACGACGATGCCGACCGCGGGCAGGTTGATGATGCCGGGGGTCGCATCGAACGGGCCGTGCAGCAGCGAGTGGGGCATGCCCATGCCGAACGACTGCAGCAGCGAGTTGAAGTATCCCGACCAGCCGACCGAGACCGCCGAAACCGCAATGGCGTACTCGGCGATCAGCATCCAGCCGATGACCCAGCCCGGCAGCTCGCCGAAGCCGGCGTAGCCGTAGCCGTAGGCGCTGCCGCAGCCGCCGATCGAGGCGGCCAGCTCGGCGTAGGCCAGCGCGGCGCAGGCGCAGCCGACGCCGGCGACGACGAACGACAGCACGATGGCGGGGCCGGTTTGCGTGGCCGCCGAGACGCCGGTCAGCACGAAGATGCCCGCGCCGATGATCGCGCCGATGCCGAGCATCGTCAGGTTGAAGGCGGTGAGGTCGCGGCGCATGCCGGTGTCGGCGGTGCTCGAGGTAATCGGTTTGGTGCGAAACAGGCTCATGCGGTGCTCCTAAATGAATCAGCGTTCCAGGATGGCCGTGACGCCGAGGCCGCCGGCGGCGCAGATCGAAATCAGGCCGCGCCCGCCGCCGTTGCCGTCGATGATCTTGGCCAGCGTGGCGAGGATGCGCCCGCCGGTCGCCGCGAACGGATGGCCCAACGCCACGCTGCTGCCCTTGATGTTGAGCTTGCTGCGGTCGATCTCGCCGAGCGGCGCGGACAGGCCGAGCCGGTCCTTGCAGAACTTCGGGTCGTTCCAGGCCTTCAGCGTGCACAGCACCTGCGCCGCGAAGGCCTCGTGGATCTCGTAGAAGTCGAAGTCCTGCAGCTTGAGGCCGGCGCGCGCCAGCATCTTCGGCACGGCGTAGGCCGGCGCCATCAGCAGGCCTTCCTTCTTGGTGACGAAGTCCACCGCCGCGGTCTGCGCGCCGGTGAGATAGGCCAGCACCTTCATGCCGTGCGCCTTGGCCCAGTCTTCCGAGGCGAGCAGCACGGCCGAGGCGCCATCGGTCAGCGGCGTCGAGTTGCCGGCGGTCAGCGTGCCGCGGCCGGATTTCTTGTCGAAGGCGGGGCCGAGCAAAGCGAGCTTCTGGAGCGAGGTGTCGGCGCGCAGGTTGTTGTCGCGCTCGGCGCCGGAGTAGGGCACCACGAGGTCCTTATAGAAGCCCTCGTCGTAGGCCTTGGCGCCGTTCTTGTGCGACTGGAACGCGAGCTGGTCCTGATCCTCGCGCGCAATCTTCCATTCCTTGGCCATCAGCTCGCAGTGCTCGCCCATCGACATGCGCGTGCGGGCTTCCATGACCGAGGGCGTCGCCGGCATGAAGAAGTGCTGCGGCCGCAGGCCAGTCAGTGCCTTGAGGCGCGCGCCGGTGGTCTTGGCCGCGCTGGCTTTCAGCAGCACCTTGCGCAGCTTCTCGTTAACGCCGATCGGCGCGTCGGAGGCGGTATCCACGCCGCCCGCCATACCGGAATCGATCTGGCCGAGCGCGATCTTGTTGGCGATGTTGATGGTCGCCTGCAGGCCCGTGCCGCAGGCCATCTGCACGTCGCTGGCCGGCGTCTCGGCGGCGAGGCCGGAGGACAGCGCTGACTCGCGGCACAGGTTGAAGTCGCGAGAGTGCTTGAGCACCGCGCCGGCCTGGACCTCCCCGAGCTGCTCGCCGTGCAACTGGTACTTGTCGACCACGGCCTTGAAGGCGGCGGTCAGCATGTCCTGGTTGCTGCGCTGCGCGTACAGCGTGTTGGAACGGCAGAAAGGGATGCGGGCGCCGCCGACGATGGCGACCTTGCGCGGCAACGAAGTCATGGGGCTCCCAGGGCCAAAAAGTGGCCCGGATTGTATCTCGCCGCCCCGGCCTAGCGCAGCGCGCCGAAGCGTACCCCGATGTTGAAGGCGACGAAATCGGCGTGCTCGCCGGAATTGCCCTGGAACCCCAACTCCAGGCCCATCGGGCCGTCGGCGCTCGGCGCGAAAATCACCTCCCAGGCCAGGCCGGTCACGCTGTCGTCGCCCTTCACGAAGTCGTCATCGACGTCGTGCAGCACCCCGGCGCCGAACAGGCCGTACCAGCTGCTGCGCCCGAAACGGGCCCCGATCATCGCCGCAGTCTCGTAGGGCGTGTGTTCGTCGTTGCCTGATTCGCTGGCGCGCACGCCGCGCAGCCGCAGGGCCATGCCGTTGTCCGCCGCCACGGTGAAGTTGGCGCTGTAGGTATTGAGCAGGCCTTGCTCGCTGCACTCGGCGCCGAAGCCTGACGAACCGCAGCGGGTGTCGATCCAGCCGTAGCCGAAACCGGTGCCCAACCCCGCCCATATGCGCATCTCGCCATCCCGGCGCTCGCGGCGGCGGCGATCGTCGTAATCACCGTTGTCGCGCGGGGCCTCGCGGCGGCGGCGCAGCTCCTCCTGGACGCGTTCCGCTTCTTCCGCGTTTTCCTGCTCGCGCAGCTTGCGCTCGAGCTCGCGGACTTCCTCTTTCTTGCGCTCAACCTCCTCGCGCGTGACCTCGGGGTCCTCTTGCGCGAAGGCCGGCGTCGCCGCCCCCAGCAGGGCCAAGGTCAGCACAACGGCCAGGGTTAGGGTGCGCATGCGTTTCCTCGGTGGTCTCTGTTCATCATCAATTACAGCGCAGATTGACTGACTGCAGGCTGAACGGGACTTGAATCCTGATGGCCGATCCCCATAATTAGCAGCCTCCGAGGGCGAGTGCTAATAATCGCCGGGCCCCGGACACACATATGTGTTTGAAATAACTGGAGATTTGACCCATGAAGCTGCGTCCGTTGCACGATCGCGTGATCGTGAAGCGTCTGGAAGAAGAGAAGAAATCCGCCGGCGGCATCCTGATTCCCGACTCTGCGGCCGAAAAGCCCAGCAAGGGCGAGGTCATCGCGGTGGGTCCCGGCAAGGTCATGGACGACGGCAAGGTCCGCCCCTGCGACGTGAAGAAGGGCGACACCGTCCTCTTCGGCAAGTACTCGGGCTCCGAAGTGAAAGTGGACGGCGACGAGCTCGTCGTCATGCGCGAAGACGACATCATGGCCGTCTTCAGCAGCAAGTAATCAACTAAAGGAATACGAACATGGCAGCTAAAGAAGTCCGCTTCGCCGACGACGCGCGCGCGCGTCTCCAGGCCGGCGTCAACATCCTGGCCAACGCGGTCAAGGTCACGCTCGGCCCCAAGGGCCGCAACGTCGTGCTCGACAAGAGCTTCGGCGCCCCGACGGTCACCAAGGACGGCGTCAGCGTCGCCAAGGAAATCGAGCTGAAGGACAAGTTCGAGAACATGGGCGCCCAGCTCGTCAAGGAGGTTGCTTCCAAGACCTCCGACGAAGCGGGTGACGGTACGACTACCGCTACCGTTCTCGCCCAGGCCATCGTCAACGAGGGCATGAAGTCGGTCGCCGCCGGCATCGACCCGATGGAGATCAAGCGCGGCATCGACAAGGGCGTCGAAGCCGTCGTGGAAGAGCTGAAGAAGATGTCGAAGCCCTGCAAGGACCGCAAGGCCATCGCCCAGGTCGGCTCGGTGTCGGCCAACAACGACGAGTCGATCGGCGAGCGTATTGCCGAGGCGATGGACAAGGTCGGCAAGGAAGGCGTCATTACCGTGGAAGACGGCCAAGGCCTGGTCGACGAGTTGGACGTGGTCGAGGGCATGCAGTTCGACCGTGGCTACCTGTCGCCGTACTTCATCAACCAGGCGCAGAGCCAGAAGGTCGAGCTGGAGAACCCGCTGATCCTCATCACCGAGAAGAAGATCAGCAACATCCGCGACATGCTGCCGGTGCTCGAGGGCGTGGCCAAGGCCGGCCGTCCGCTCGTGATCATCGCCGAGGACGTCGAGGGCGAGGCGCTGGCGACGCTGGTCGTGAACAATCTGCGCGGCATCCTGAAGGTCGCGGCCGTCAAGGCGCCGGGCTTCGGCGACCGCCGCAAGGAAATGCTGAAGGACATCTCGATCCTGACCGGCGGCACCGTGATCGCCGAGGAACTGGGGCTGCAGCTGGAGAAGGCGACGCTCGCCGACATGGGCACCGCCAAGAAGGTGCAGATCGACAAGGAGAACACCACGATCATCGACGGCGCCGGCAAGAAGGACAAGATCGAGGCGCGCATCAAGGAGATCCGCAAGCAGATTGAGGACGCGACCTCCGACTACGACAAGGAAAAGCTGCAGGAGCGTCTGGCCAAGCTTTCCGGCGGCGTGGCGGTGATCAAGGTCGGCGCGGCGACGGAAGTCGCCATGAAGGAAAAGAAGGCCCGCGTCGAAGACGCGCTGCACGCCACGCGCGCG
>JANNKD010000207.1:0-4848 GCA_031396115.1 Gammaproteobacteria bacterium | reverse complement strand
AGAACTGCGCGTGGCCATCGTCGACGGCCAGAAGCTCCAGGACCTCGACATCGAGCTCGCCTCCCGCGAGCAGAAGAAAGGCAACATCTACAAGGGCCGCATCACGCGCGTCGAGCCGTCGCTCGAGGCGTGCTTCGTCGACTACGGCTCCGAGCGCCACGGCTTCATGCCGCTGAAGGAAGTCGCCAAGGAGTACTTCCGCGAGGGCGGCAACCGCGACAACATCCGCTCGGTGCTGAAGGAGGACCAGGAAGTCCTGGTCCAGGTCGAGAAGGAAGAGCGCGGCACCAAGGGCGCTGCCCTGACCACGTTCATCAGCCTGGCCGGCCGCTATGTCGTGCTGATGCCCAATAACCCGCGCGGCGGCGGCGTTTCGCGCCGCGTCGAGGGCGAGGAGCGCGAGGAGGCCAAGGCCGCGCTCGACTCGATGCAGCTGCCGGAGGGCATGGGCGTCATCGTCCGCACCAATGGCATCGGCCGCACCGCCGAAGAGCTGCAGTGGGACGCGAACTACCTGCTTGAGATCTGGAACACCGTGGACAAGGCCGCCAAGGAAAAGGCCGCGCCGTTCCTGGTGTACCAGGAGAGCGGCATCATGATCCGCGCGCTGCGCGACTACCTGCGCCCCGAGATCGGCGAGGTCATGGTCGACAGCGTCGAGGCCTACGAGGAAGCCCGCGAGTTCATCCAGCACGTGATGCCCGGCAACCTGCCGAAGCTCAAGCTGTACGAGGATCACATCCCGCTGTTCAGCCGCTTCCAGATCGAGAGCCAGATCGAGAGCGCGCATGACCGCCGCGTCGAGCTCGCCGCCGGCGGCTCGATCGTGATCGACCATACCGAGGCGCTGACTTCGATCGACGTCAACTCGTCCCGCGCCACCGGCGGCCGCGACATCGAGGAAACCGCGCTCAAGACCAACCTCGAGGCGGCCGATGAAGTCGCCCGCCAGCTGCGCCTGCGCGACTTGGGCGGCCTGATCGTGATCGACTTCATCGACATGGAGTCGACCCGCGCCCAGCGCCAGGTCGAGGAGCGCCTGCAGCAGGCGTGCGAGATCGACCGCGCGCGCATCCAGTTCGGGCGCCTGTCGCGCTTCGGCCTGATGGAAATGTCGCGCCAGCGCATGCAGCCGAGCCTGGGCGAGCACACCCAGATCGCCTGCCCGCGCTGCAACGGCCGCGGCCAGATCCGCAGCGTCGAGTCGCTGGCGCTGTCGGTGCTGCGCCTGATCGAGGAAGAGGCGATGAAGGACAAGACCACGCGCGTGATCGCGCAGCTGCCGGTCGACGTCGCCACCTTCCTGCTGAACGAGAAGCGCATGCCGCTGGCCGAGATCGAAGGCCGCCATCGCGCCGTCGTCACGCTGGTGCCCAACGCCAACCTCCACTCGCCGAACTTCGAGATTTCGCGCGTGCGCGGCGACCAGAAGGTGGAAGGCACCGACGCGGTCAGCTACGACCTCGCGGAGAAGGTCGACGTGGTCGCCGCCGATGCGGTCAGCGCCGCCAAGGCGCCGGCCAAGCTGGTCATGGAGGCGGCGGTCAAGTCCATCAAGCCGTCGACACCCGCGCCGAACGTGTGGATCGAGGCGCCGCCGGCTCCGATGGTCGCGCCGGCAGCAGCCGTTGCCGCGCCAGCCTCGGGCGGGTTCTGGAACAAGATGAAGCAGCTGTTCGCGGCCGAGCCCGCGCCGGCCGCAGCCGCGCCGGCGCCCGCAGCCGGGCAGCCGTCACAGCCGCGCCGCGAGGATCGGCCGCGCCACGAAGGCGGACGCAATCGCGATCGTGATCGTCATCGCGACCGTGACGGGCGCCGCGGCCATTTCCAGGAAGGGCGCGGTGGCCGTGACGGCGGACGCGACGGTGGCCGTCGTGACGGCGGCCGTGATGGCGGACGCGACCGCGGCAACCGCGACGACCGTGGCCAACGCCACGGCCAGCAGCAGGGCGGCGGTCAGCGCTCGCAGCAGAGTTCGCCGCGCCCGGATCGCACCGCTGAACGCGGCCCGGATCAGCGCCCGCCGCAGCAGCAGGCACAGCAGCCGCCGCTGCCGGTACAAGCCGAGGCCATCCAGCCCGGCCAGCAGCCGATGCCGCAGCAGCTGCAGCCGCAGAACCCGCCGCGTGGCGACCAGCAGCCCGGTCAAGACCAGGGCCAGCAGCAGGGCGAGCATCGCGAGGGCCGTGGCCGGCGTCGCCGGCGCCGCGGAGGCCGTGGCCGTAACGAAGGTAGCCAGCAGGGCAACGGCAACCCGCAGACCCAGGGCAACGCGCGCGAGGAGTTCGATCGCGAGCCGGAGTCGCAGGCAGACTTCAACCTGATCGTGGAGACGCCGCACTTCGATGAGCCGGCGCCGCAGCCGCAGGCTGCCCCGCGCCCGGAACCGGAGTTCCGGCCCGAGCCGGTACGGGCAGCCCCGGCTGCACCGGAAGCGCCGCGCATGGAAGCCCCCGCGCCGGCGCCCCGCGCTGCCGACCCGGTTGAACCGGCCGCGCCGCGCGCCGAGTCACGTCCCGAGTCGCGCGCTCCGGAGCACCGTCCGCACCGGCCGAAGGCCGACGCCAACTGGACGCCGCGCCTGATCGCGCCGGTCGAAGGCGCGCCCGCGCCCGCCGCGGCTACCGCGGCCGTGACCGAAGCGGCGCCGAAACCGAAGAAGCCGGCGGACGATTTCGTGCCGCGGCTGATCTCGCCGGCTCCGGACGCACCGACGCACGACGACAACAACGGCAACCACACGCCGTAAGCGACACGCAGAAAAAAGAAACGGCCGCTGACGCGGCCGTTTCTTTTGTAGGAGCGCCTCCCAGGCGCGATTCAGTCGCGCCAAGGTGGCGCTCCTACGCCAGCGCTGCAGTCACCGCAGCGAGGTCCTCTTCGGTGTCCACGCCCCGCGGCGGCGGCTCGCGCGTCACGCCGACCGCGATCGCCATGCCGCCCGCCAGCGCGCGCAGCTGCTCGAGCGCTTCGGCCTTTTCCAGCGGCGCCGGCTTGAGCCTGCTGAAGCGCCTGAGCGCCGCGGCGCGGTAGGCGTACAAGCCGATGTGGCGATAGGCGAGCCCTTGCGGCAGCAGCGGCGCCTCGCGCGTGGCGCCGTCGCGTTGCCACGGGATCGGCGCGCGCGAGAAGTACAGCGCGCGGCCGTTCGCGTCGAACACGACCTTGACGACATTCGGGTTGAGCCACTCGGCGAGCGTATGCAGCGGATGGCTCAGCGTCGCGATGTCCGCACCGCGGTCGTCCGCCAGCACCTGTGCCGCGCGGCGCACCAGCGCCGGCGGCATCAGCGGCTCGTCGCCCTGCAGGTTCACCACGACGGTGGCGGCGCTCCAGCGGCGCTTCACTGCGACCTCGTGGATGCGATCGGTGCCTGAGGCATGGCGCGCGGAGGTCAGCTGTACGTCGGCTCCGAACGCGGCGCAGGCGTCCCGCACTTCCGTGCTGTCGGTGGCGATCACCACCTCGTCGGCGCGCGCGCGGCGCGCGGCGTCCCACACGTACCGCACCAGCGGCCGGCCGTGGATCTCGCGCAATACCTTGCGTGGCAGCCGGGTCGAGCCCAGGCGCGCGGGGATGACGACTTTGAATTTCATGGCAGGTCGACGAGATCCCTCGCTGCGCTCGGGATGGCGAGGCTGCTACCGCAGCCTCGCCAGCTCTTCGTCGGACAGCGTGCGCGCCTCTTCCTCGATCATCACCGGGATGCCGTCGCGCACCGGGTAGGCCAGGCGCGAGGCCTTGCACAGCAGTTCCTGTTTCTGGGCGTCCCACACCAGCGGCGCCTTGGTCACCGGGCACACCAGGATTTCGAGCAGTCGCGTGTCCATGTCAGGCAGCCGTCCTCAATGAGCGGGTCAATTCTTGCACAAGCGCGACGCTGGCCGGCTCCAGCCCTGCTTCCACCGGCACCACCCAGCGGCCGGGCGCGGCGAAGGCGCGGCACTTCACCGCGTCCTTCTCCGTCATCAGCACCGGCAGGCCGTCGCCGAACTCGAGATCGCTGCGCGTGAACGGATGGTGGTCCGGGAACGGGTGCACGACCAGGCGGATGTTCTGCTGCGTCAGCATGGCGAAGAAGCGCGCCGGGTTGCCGATGCCGGCCACCGCGTGCACGGTCTGGCCGGCGAACGCGCCGATCGGCTGCGTCGCGCTGCCATCGAGCGCACGAGCCTCGCGCGCCTGCAGGCGCATGGTGACCTGCCGGCCCGCCGGCGTGGTCCAGCCCGGGCCGTTGACCACGACCAGCGCCACCTCACCGAGGCGCGCCGGCGCCTCGCGCAGCGGCCCGGCCGGCAGCAGCCGGCCGTTGCCCAGCCCGCGCGTCGCGTCCACCACGGCGATTTCGAGGTCGCGCCACAGGCGGTAGTGCTGCAGGCCGTCGTCGCTGACGCTGCGGCGGCGACGCTCCTGCCCCAGGCGACGCATTCCTGGTATCTTGGCGCGAATGTGCCGGGTAAGCCGCGTGTTTTTATGCCGTATGCCGGCGGGATGGCGCATTACCGAAACATCTGCGCCGATGTTGCCGCTAGGAATTATGATGGTTTCATTCTGAGCGTCTGAGTCGTTCGACCGGTGCACCGCCCGCCGGAACCAGCACGGCCTGGATGGAACGGGAGCCAGAAAGCAACCCACGGTGATACTCTACGAAGACGCGCACTGGGCTGATCCGACTAGTCTTGAAGTACTCGATCTGTTGATCGACCGTGTCAGGAATATTCCGCTCCTGATCGTGCTCACCCATCGGCCCGAGTTCCAGCCCAAGTGGGGCAGCCACGGCCATGTCACGGCGCTGAACCTATCCAAGCTCACGCGCGCGCAAAGCAGTGCTATTGTATCCAAGCTCGC
>JANNKD010000189.1:0-15157 GCA_031396115.1 Gammaproteobacteria bacterium | reverse complement strand
GCGCAAGGCGGTGAGCGACGCGCTGCGCGACTTCCGCCTGGCCGGCGTGGCCCTGCCGCCGGCGCAGAAGGAACGCTTCAAGCAGCTCGCGCTGCGGCTGTCGGAGGTGCAGACCAAGTTCGAGGAGAACCTGCTCGACGCGACGCTCGCCTGGACCCTGCACCTGACCGACGAGGCGCGCCTGTCCGGCATGACTGCCTCCGGCAAGGCGCAGGCCGCCGCGCGGGCGCGCGCCCGGGATCTCGACGGCTGGCTGCTGACGCTCGACTTCCCGAGCTACGACGCCGTCATCACCTACGCCGACGACCGTGCGCTGCGCGCGCAGCTCTACGAGGCCTGGGCCACGCGCGCCTCGGACCAGGGCCCGCAGGCCGGCGCGCATGACAACAGCGCGCTGATCGCCGAGATCCTGCAGTTGCGCTTTGATCAGGCGCGGCTGCTGGAGTTCCCCAGCTACGCCGAGTACTCGCTGGCGACGAAGATGGCCGAGTCGCCCGCCGAGGTCGAGCGCTTCCTGCTCGATCTCGGCGCTCGCGCCCGCAAGCGCGCTCAGAACGAACTCGACACGCTGCGCGAGTTCGCCGCCCGGCTCGGCGGACCGGCCGACCTGCAGCCGTGGGATGTCCCCTACTACGCCGAGAAGTTCAAGCAGCACTCGTTGGGACTCTCCGATGAGGCGCTGCGCCCGTACTTTCCGGCGCCGCAGGTGATCGCCGGCATGTTCGCGCTGGTCTCGCGCCTGTACGGCATCGCCTTCGAGCCCGCCCCCGAGGTGCCGGTGTGGCACGCCGACGTGACGGCCTACCGGCTCAAGGATGCGCAGGACCGCGCCTTCGGCACTTTCTACCTGGACCCGTACGCGCGCGAGCACAAGCGCGGCGGCGCGTGGATGGACGAGTGCCGCAGCCGCCGGCGCTCGGCGCGCGGCCTGCAGCAGCCCGCGGCGTTCCTGACCTGCAACTTCGCGCCGCCGCTGCCGGGACAGCCGGCGCTGCTGACGCACTACGAGGTGCTGACGCTGTTCCACGAATTCGGCCACGGCCTGCACCACCTGCTGACGCGCGTGGACGTCGCCGCGGTGGCCGGCATCCACGGCGTCGAGTGGGACGCGGTCGAGCTGCCGAGCCAGTTCATGGAGAACTGGTGCTACCACGGCGAGACGTTGCGCACCTTCGCGCGGCACTGGCAGACCGGCGAGCCGCTGACCGAAGCGCTGCTGGCCAAGGTGCGCGCCAGCCGCGTGTTCCATAGCGGCCTCGCCACCGTGCGCCAGCTCGAGTTCGCGCTGTTCGACCTGCGCCTGCACCGCGATTACGACCCTGCCGCCGGGCCGCGCCTGGCGGAGACCCTGGCGCGCGTTCGCGACGAGGTCAGCGTGCTGCGTCCGCCGGCATGGCATCGCTTTCCGCACAGCTTCTCGCACGTCTTTGCCGGCGGCTACGCGGCCGGGTACTACAGCTACAAGTGGGCCGAGGTGTTGTCCGCCGACGTGTTCAGCGCCTTCGAGGACGAAGCCTTCGCCGTCACCGTCGGCCAACGCTTCCGCGACACCATACTGGCGCAGGGCGGCAGCCGGCCGGCGATGGAGCTGTTTGTCGAGTTCCGCGGCCGCAAGCCACAGGTCGAGGCGCTGCTGCGCCAGAGCGGCCTGGTCGAGGCCTGAGCCTCAGGCCGCCGCCGCCACGCCCTGGCCAACGGCCCAGTCGGCCGCGGTCGTGGCGTGGAGGTGCGCGGTGTCGAACAGCGGCACGTCGGCATCGCCGGGGCCGATGAGCATGCAGATCTCGGTGCAGCCGAGGATCACGGCCTCGGCGCCCTGCCCCTGCAGCTCGCGAATGATGCGCTGGTATTGCGCGCGCGACTCCTCGCGCACCACGCCCAGGCATAGCTCCTCGTAGATGACGCGGTGGACGATCTGGCGGTCGGGCGCCGGCGGCACGAAGCAGTCCACGCCCAGCGCGCGCATGCGCTCGCGGTAGAACTCCTGCTCCATCGTGAATCCGGTGCCGAGCAGGCCGACGCGCGACAGGCCCTGCGCCTTGATCGCCGCGGCGGTCGGGTCGGCAATGTGCAGCAGCGGTACCGGCACGGCGCGCTCGATCGCATCGGCCACCTTGTGCATGGTGTTGGTGCACAGCACCAGCGCGTCGGCCCCGGCGGTGACCAGCGCGCGCCCGGCGCGCGCCAGCAACAGACCGGCCTGGTCCCACTGACCCGAGCGCTGCAGGACCTCGATGTCGTGGAAATCCACGCTGTGCAGGACCAGTTGCGCCGAGTGCAGGCC
The DNA here is from genome assembly GCA_031396115.1 of Gammaproteobacteria bacterium. Classification (GTDB taxonomy): domain Bacteria; phylum Pseudomonadota; class Gammaproteobacteria; order Nevskiales; family Nevskiaceae; genus JACPFV01. Next base: position 12,873 of record JANNKD010000189.1, on the reverse strand, counting down.
GCCGAGCCGCTGCTTCACGGTTTCGTTGATCAAACGGTAGTAGAGAGCCGTCGACTGCCAGCTCATGCCTCCGATCAATCCAAGCGTTTTCATCGGCGGCACTCTGTCACAGGCCGGGCGGCAGATGCCAGAATGCGCGCCCATGAGAATCGCCAGCTGGAACGTCAACTCGCTGCGCGTGCGCCTGCCGCACCTGCTCGACTGGCTCAAGGCCAATCCGGTGGACGTCATCGGCCTGCAGGAACTCAAGCTGCAGGCGGAGCAGTTCCCGCTGGCCGAACTGCAGGCGCTCGGCTACCACGCGGCGGTCAGCGGCCAGAAGACCTACAACGGCGTGGCGCTGCTCAGCCGCACGCCGCTCGCGGAGGTCGAGCGTGACATGCCGGGCTTCAGCGATGACCACAAGCGCCTGATCGCGGCGACCGTGAACGGCGTGCGCGTGATCAGCGCCTATGTACCGAACGGCCAGTCCGTAGGCAGCGACAAGTACGCCTACAAGCTGCGCTGGCTGGAGTCCCTTGCGGCGTACCTGCGCACCGAGCTCGCGCGTTACCCGCGGCTCGCGGTGGTCGGCGACTTCAATGTCGCGCCGGCCGACGCCGACGTGCACGACCCGGTGGCGTGGGAGGGCCAGGTGCTGTGCTCGGCACCCGAGCGCGCGGCATTTCGCACCCTGCTCGACGCCGGCCTGGAGGATGCGTTCGCGCTGTTCCCGCGCCCGGCGCAGGCTTTCACCTGGTGGGACTACCGGATGGGCGCGTTCCGCCGCAACCTCGGCCTGCGCATCGATCACGTGCTGCTGTCTCCGCCACTTGCGGAGAAATGTTCGTCATTTCAGATAGATACGGCTCCGCGCCGGCTCGAGCGTCCCTCGGACCACGCCCCTGTCGTAGTTGACTTGAACGCGTAAGATGTGCGACTCGGTTCGCACCCTTGGGGGCGCGAACCTACGATGAACCCTGCGGAGACAGGACATGCAGCCTCGGCACAGTCATTACGACGTCACCAACAAGATCATGATCTCCGACCCGCGCGCCGTCGCGCGGGAGGTCTGCCGGTTGCTGCGCCGGAACCATCCCAAGTCCGACCTCGCGCCCGTGCGCAAGGCCTTCGACACGTTCACCCGCATCTACAGCGGCACGCTGCCGGGCTACCACGGCTGCGACACCTGGTATCACGACGCCCAGCACAGCCTGGACTGCACGCTGGCGCTGGCCCGCCTGATCGACGGCCACGAGCGCAGCGTCAAGCGCACCATGCGGATCGGCGACCGCCGCGCGCGCCTCGGCGTGATCTGCGCGCTGTTCCACGACGTCGGCTACATCCGCCGGCTCGACGAAACCCAGTTCCACAACGGCGCCGAGCTGACCCTGTGCCACGTCACCCGCAGCGGCGAGTTCCTCGCCGAATTCCTGCCGACGGTGGGCTTCGCCAAGGAGGCGCAGCTCGCCAAGCGCATGGTCCATTACACCGGCTACGAGATGCCGCTGGCTTCGGTCAAGGTGAAGGATCCCAAGGACCGCCGCCTCGGCTTCCTGCTCGGCACCTCCGACCTCATGGCGCAGATGGCGGACCGCAACTATCCCGAGAAGTGCCGCGACTTCCTGTACCACGAGTTCGTGGCCTGCGGACTCGCCGGCGAAGGCCGGCCGGGGGGGCCCAAGCCGGTCTACACCTCGCCGGACGACCTGCTGCGCAAGACGCCGGAGTTCGCGCGCAAGCTGTTCAACGACCGGCTCGACGGCTATTTCGAGGGCGCCTACCGCTACATCGAAGACCACTTCGGCGGGGCCAATCCCTACCTCGCCGAGATTCGCCGGCATATCGACTTCATCCGGCAGGCCGTGGACCAGGGCAGCCTGGCCCTGCTGCGGCGCCAGCCGGAAAGCATCAACGCCCACACGCTGCGCCAGATCGCCGGCATCCACATCGCCGACCGCCAGCACGCGCGCGCGTCCATGCCGCTGCACAGCCGGCGCACGCGCCGCGCGCGCGTCACCGCAAGCGAATTCGTCCCGGGCTGACCGCCCGCGCTATGATGCTCGGGCATCGGCCCGCGAGGGCCGGGGGGCCCGGAGAAGATGCGCGAGCGTCGCAGCCACTACGACGTCACCAACACCGTCTGCATTGCTGACCCGCACACGGTCAGCGATGTCGTCTGCGACATCCTCGAGCGCCTCTACCCGCGCACCGACCTCGGCCCGGTGCGCATCGCCTTCGACACCTTCACGCGGCTCTATGCCGGCATCCTGCCCGGCTACCACGGCTGCGACACCTGGTACCACGACGTCCAGCACAGCCTCGACTGCACGCTGGCGCTGGCGCGGCTCATCGACGGCCACGAGCGCAGCGTGCCCAAGCGTTCGCGCGTCGGCGAGCGGCGCGCGCGCCTCGGCATCGTCTGCGCGCTGTTCCACGACTCGGGCTACATCCGCCGCTACGACGAGTCGCAGTTCCACAACGGCGCCGAGTTCACCTTCTATCACGTGACCCGCAGCGCCACCTTCCTGACCGATTTCCTGCCGAAGATCGGCTTCGCGCGGGAAGCCCGGCTGGCCAGCCGGCTGGTGCACTTCACCGGCTACGAGATCGCGCTGTCGAAGATCAACGTGCACAACCCGCTCGACCGGCGCCTGGGCTTCATGCTCGGCACCGCCGACCTGATCGCGCAGATGGCCGATCGCTGCTACCTCGAGAAGTGCCGTAACTACCTATTCCACGAGTTCCGCGCCTGCGGCCTCGCCGTGCCCGGCATCCCGGGCGGTCCCAAGCCGGTGTACACCTCGCCGGACGACCTGCTGCGCAAGACGCCGGAGTTCATCGACTCGCTGTTCAAGGAGCGGCTCGACGGCTACTTCCGCAAGTCCTACAAGTACATGGCGGTGCACTTCAACGGCATCAACCCGTACATGCTGGCGATCGAGAAGCACGTCGAGCACCTGCGCCGGATCATCGCCACCAACACCATCGATCGCCTGCAGCGGCGGCCGCGCAGCATCAACGCGCGCGCGCTGCGCAACCTGCTGAACGTGCGGCTGTCGGAGTTGCGTCCGCGGCGCCGCAAGTCGTCGCTGCCGCGCCACAAGCTGCGCATCACGCCGCGCAAGCTGGCGCAGCAGCCGGGGACTTACCTGCCGACCTGAGCCGGCGCCGGCTCGACCCGCAGCACCTTCACCGCTCCCGTGCCGACGCCGCGCGGGTCGGAGGCCGCCTCCAGCCGCTGGCCCGCGCGATCCCACCACACCGCCTGCATGTTGCCCCAGCCGTCCGGCACGAGGCGCAGCGTGTGGCCCATCTTCTGCAGCGCGGCCTGCTCGGCCGCGGACAGCGCGCCGGGCTCGAAATCGATGCGGTCCGGCAGGTGCTGGTGGTGGTAGCGCGGCGCCGTCACGATCTCGCGCGCGTTCTGCCCCTGCACGAATCCCAGGATGCCGAACAGCACCTGGCTGATGATGCGGCTGCCGCCCTTGCTGCCGAGAATCAGCAGCCCGCGCGGGCCTTCGTCGTAGGACGGCGCCATGCTCGACAGCGGCCGCTTGCCCTGCGCGATGGAGTTGGCGGCCGAGCCGACCAGGCCGTAGGCATTGCTCGCGGTGAGGCTCGCGGCGAAGTCATCCATTTCGTTGTTGAGCAGCACGCCGGTGCCCGGCGGCATGAAGCCCGAGCCGAATTCGGTGTTGACCGTCTCGGTCGCCGACACGCGGTTGCCGGCGGCGTCGAGGATCGAGAAGTGCGCCGTGTTGTTGCCCTGCCGCGGCTGCGGCGCGCCGGCGCTCGGCGTCGCCGCGTCGGCGCGGATGTCGCGCGCCAGCGGCAGCAGGTACTCGCGGGACAGCAGGCGGTACAGCGGCACCGCCACGAAGGCCGGATCGCCGAGCTCGCGCCGGTCGCGGTAGGCGCGGCGCATCACCTCGACCAGCTCGTGCTTGGCCTGGACCGCATCGGCCGGCGGCCAGGCCCGAGCCTCGAGCAGGGTCAGTGCCTGCGCCAGCGTGACGCCGCCGGCCGAGGGCGGCGGCGGCAGCGTGAGCCGGTAGTCGCGGAAGAAGAACTGCATCGGCTTGCGCTCGACCACGCGGTAGCGCAGCAGGTCCTCCGGCTGCCAGATGCCGCCGGCCTGGCGCACGCCCGCCAGCAGCTTCTCGCCCAGCTCGCCTTCGTAGAAGCCGGCGCGGCCGGCGCGGGCGACGCGCTCCAGCGTCGCAGCGAGATCCGGCTGGCGGATCACCGTGCCGGCGGCGGGTGGCTTGCCGCCAGGCAGCCACACCGCGGCGGCCGCCGGTGAGAAGTGGTCCGTCTCGGCGAGCATGCGTGCCTTGGGCTCCTCGATCGCGTAGCCGTCGCGCGCGATGCGGATCGCCGGCGCCAGCAGCCGCGCCAGCGGCCGGGTGCCGTACTTCTGCGCCAGGTGCTGCCACAGCGCCGGCAGGCCCGGGATGGCCGCGGCCCTGGCGCCGTTTAGCGAAGCCTTCGGATCGACCACGCCCTTGGCGTTCTGGAACATCGCCGCCGTGGCGGCGAGTGGCGCGACCTCGCGCCCGTCCACCAGCACCTGGAAGCCGTCGGACTGGCGGTGCAGCAGGAAGAAGCCGCCGCCGCCGATGCCCGTGCTTTGCGAGCTCACCACGGTCATGGCCGCGCTGACCGCCACCGCCGCGTCGAAGGCGTTGCCACCCTCCTCGAGGATCTCGACGCCCGCCGCCGTGGCCAGCGCGTGCGGCGAGGCGACGGCGTACCCCGGCGGCAGGTCCGCGGCCTGGGCGACACCGACGAAAAAGCAGACGGCAAAAAGAATTCCGCGCGAAACCTTCTTCTTCATTTGATCGGCGCGGTCAGGCGGTGGAACTTGGCCAGCAACTGCTCGCGCGTCTCGGCGTGCCCGGGGTCCAGCGGGATGCAGTTCACCGGACACACCTTCACGCATTGCGCTTCCTCGAAGTGGCCGACGCATTCGGTGCACAGGGCCGGATCGATCTCGTAGATTTCGACCCCCTGCGCGATGGCGTGGTTCGGGCACACCGGCTCGCAGACGTCACAGTTGATGCACTCGTGGGTGATCTTTAGAGCCACTGCAGACCTGTCGCGCCTAGGAGGCGCTCCTACTTCTTCTTGCCGAAGCGCTCGCGCAGCAGCGGCACCACCGCCGCCGGCACGAACTTCTCGATCGGCGCGCCGAGGGTGGCGATCTCACGCACCAGGCTCGACGACAGGTGCGCATGCTCGGGCGCCGGCACCAGCATCACCGTGTCGAGCTTCGAATAGAGGTCGCGGTTCATCAGCGCCATCTGCTTCTCGTAATCGAAGTCGCCGACCGTGCGCACGCCGCGCACCAGCACGGTCACGCCGTTGTCGCGCGCAAAGTCCACCACCAGGCCCTCGAACGGCTTGACCTTGACGTTCTTCAGGCGCTTGACCGAGGCGCGGACCAGGTCGACGCGCTCTTCGATCGAGAAGCGCGGATTCTTGGAGGGATTGAGGCCGACCGCGACGATCACGCGCGGGAACATGCGCGAGGCGCGCTCAATGATGTCGGTATGACCGAACGTGATCGGGTCGAAGGTGCCGCTGTAGGCCGCGACGATGCTCATGCGCCTGTTTCGCCCCGTTTTTCGCCGGCGTAGGTCGCCAGCGCGTAGCTTACCTGACCGGCCTTTTTTTCACGGAGCACGGCGTAGCCCGCGGGCCACGGCAGCACGCCGCCGCTGTGCCACTCCGCGTACACGCGCGCGTCGGCCGACAAGGCGCGCGGCAGCGCGTCCAGCGCGGGGGCCAGCAGGCCCGAATCGAACGGCGGATCGAGGAATGCCACGTCGAATGTCGCCCCGTGGGAGCGGCCCATGGCCGCGACGAACCCAAGGGCGTCCTCGTTGCGCACCTCGGCGCGGTCCGCCGCGCCCAGCTTGTGCAGCGCAGCGCGGATCGCCGCGGCCTGCGCCGCCCCGGTCTCGACGAAGGTGACGTGCGCGGCGCCGCGCGACAGCGCCTCGAGGCCCAGTGCGCCACTGCCGGCGAACAAGTCCACGCAGCGCGCGCCGTCGATCACCGGCGTGAGCCAGTCGAACAGGGTCTGGCGCACGCGGTCCGGCGTGGCGCGCACACCCGGCGCCGCCTCGAACTCGACGAGGCGGCGGCGGAACTCGCCGCCGATGATGCGCAGCTGGCCGGATGCGCGCTTCATGCCGTGCGCGCGGCGCCTAGTCCAGGATGTCGATCGTGCCGCCGCAGCTCTGGAAGCAGGTGCGGTAGTCGCTGGCGCAGAAGCCATAGTCGCCCGACTTCTGGCACGACGGCGGGGTGCAGTCCTTTTTGTCGCAGGCCGCGCGGTCGGCGTCGGTCTTGGCGAACTTGAGGCAGGCTGCGTACTCGACGGTGGCCTCGATCTCGCACTTGTCCTCGCGCCGCGCCGCCTCGGCCTCGCAGAGGTCCTGCGCGTCGGCCGCGCGCCGGTCCTGCGCGCGCCGGCAGTCCGTCTGCGCGGTCTGGCACCGCGCCACGCACGCCCTGCCCTCCGCGTCGGTGGGCGGGATGTAGGCGTATTCCTTGGCGCAACCCGCGAGCAGCAACGCCGCGGCGACGATGGCTTGGATTCTCATGGCATCCCCAGGCTGGCGCGGAAACTATGCCAGCACGCTCAGCGCTCCGTCCCGCCGACGGTGATGCCCTCGATCTTCAGCGTCGGCTGGCCGACGCCCACCGGCACGCTCTGGCCTTCCTTGCCGCAGACGCCGACACCGGCGTCGAGCGCAAGGTCGTTGCCGAGCATGGTCACGCGCGTCAGCGCCTCGGGGCCGTTGCCGATCAGCGTTGCGCCCTTGACCGGACGCGTGACCCTGCCGTTCTCGATCAGGTAGGCCTCGCTCGCCGAGAACACGAAGTTGCCGGAGGTGATGTCGACCTGGCCGCCGGCGAAGTTCACCGCGTAGAGGCCGCGTGGCACCGAAGCGATGATCTCGGCCGGGTCGTGCGGGCCCGGTCGCAGGTAGGTATTGGTCATGCGCGGCATCACCAGGTGCGCGTAGGACTCGCGACGGCCGTTGCCGGTCGGCGCCATGCCCATCAGCCGCGCGTTGAGCTTGTCCTGCAGGTAGCCCTTGAGCACGCCGTTTTCGATCAGCGTGGTGCAATGGCTGGGCGTGCCTTCGTCGTCCAGCGTGAGCGAGCCGCGGCGTCCCGGCAGCGTGCCGTCGTCCACCACCGTGCACAGCTCCGAGGCGACTTTCTGCCCGATGCGGCCGGTATAGGCAGAGCTGCCCCGCCGGTTGAAGTCGCCCTCGAGCCCGTGCCCCACCGCCTCGTGCAGCAACACGCCAGGCCAGCCCGGTCCGAGCACGACGGTCATGCTGCCGGCGGGCGCCGGCACGGCGTCGAGCAGCACCAGCGCCTGGCGCACCGCTTCACGCGCGTACGCCTCGGGCCGGTCGCCGGACAGGAAATAATCGTAGCCGGCGCGCGCGCCGCCGCCGGCGCTGGCCTGCTCGCGGCGGCCGTTGCGCTCGACGATGACGCTCACGTTCATGCGCACCAGCGGCCGCACGTCGGCGGCCAGCGTGCCGTCGCTCGCCGTCACCAGCATCGTGTCGAAGGTGCTGGCCAGCGACACGATGACGTGGTTGACGGCCGGGTCCGCGGCGCGCGCCGCGGCATCGGCGCGCCGCAGCAGCGCCAGCTTGGCGTCGGTCGGCAGGCTCGCGAGCGGATTGACCGGCGCGTAGAGCTGCGCCGGCGCCTGCGGCGCCCAGGCGCGCACCTGCGCCTGCTGGCCGGCGCGCACGATGGCGTTGGCGGTCGAGGCCGCCTCGGTCAGCGCCGGCAACGCGATCTCGTCGGAATAGGCGAAGCCGGTCTTCTCGCCGGCCATGGCGCGCACGCCGACGCCCTGCTCCACGTGGTGTGAGCCGGTCTTGACGATGCCGTCCTCGAACAGCCAGCTCTCAGACGCCGAATGCTGGAAGTACAGGTCCGCGGCGTCGACGCCGGGCTTCATCAGCCCGCCCAGCACGCGCTGCAGCTTGTGCTCTTCGAGGCCTGCGGGGGCCAGGAGAGCCTGCCGCGCCAGTACCAGGGAATCAGTCATGTCCGGAAGGAGAATAGTCTCTTAGAGGCGCCGGTGTGCGAGGACCGGAAAGCTGCGGCGCAGCGCCTGCAGCGGCTCGCGCGGAACGTCGGCCACGACCACGCCGGTGCCCTCGCCGTGCTGCGCCAGCACGCGGCCCCACGGATCCACCACCAGGCTGTGGCCGAAGGTGCGCCTGCCGCCCGGATGGCCGCCCGCCTGTGCCGCCGCCACGACGTAGCACTGGTTCTCGATGGCGCGCGCGCGCAGCAGCGGTTCCCAGTGCGCCTCGCCGGTGCGCTCGGTGAAGGCCGACGGCACCGCCAGCACTTCCGCGCCCTGCGCGGTCAACTGGCGGAACAACTCCGGGAAGCGCAGGTCGTAGCACACCGACAGCCCGGTGCGCCCCGCCGGCGTGTCCACCAGCACGGCCGCCACCGGTCCGGGCGCGATGGACGCCGACTCGCGATACGTACCGCCGTCCGGCACGTCCACGTCGAACAGGTGGATCTTGTCGTAGCGCGCCACGCGCGCGCCGCCGGCGTCGAACACCAGGCACGCCGCGGCGACGCGCTGCGCATCGGGCGTCCGCAGCGGCAGCGTGCCGGCGACCAGCCACAGGCCCAGCCGCCGCGCTGTCGCGGCAAGGAACTCCTGGATCGGCCCGCGGCCCTCGGCTTCGGCCACCGCGAGCTTGTCGCGCTCGTGCGCGCCCATGAAGGCGAAGTTCTCGGGCAGCACCGCCACCGCCGCCTGCTGCGCGCGCGCCTGCTCGAGCGTGCGGCGCGCAGCCTCGAGGTTGGCGGCGACGTCGGCGCCGGAGTTCAGCTGCACGGCGGCGATGCGCGGGGCGCTCATCGGCGGCCCGCCCTTTTCTTCTGCGGGGATTTCTCAGGCGCTTTCTCCGGCGGCGTCCCGGCGCCGCGCGTGACCTGCGGGTTGTCCCAGCTGCCGGTGACGCGGTACGACAACTGAGTGACCTGGCTCAGCGGCTTGTTCATGATCTCCTGCGCGATCAGGGCCAGCACGCCGGCAACCGGCCCGCCGAGCAGCACCGCGCCGAGCGTCACGCCGCCGGACACGTCGGGATAGACCGTGACTTCCTGGTCGTAGTCGCGCGCGGCCAGGCCGGTGCGCCCCTTCACGTCCATGCGCACCGACGGCCCGGCCACGCGCAGGTTCTGGGTGTGCGCGCTGCCGTCGCGCAGCTCGAAGTCGCCGGTGATCTTGTCGAAGGCCAGGCCGCTGCCGACCACGTCGCGGAAGTTCAGCGTCAGCCGGCGCGGCAGCGCGAAGATGTTGACCAGGCCGAGCACGCGGCCCGCGCCGGGCTCGACCGCGCGCAGCTGGCCGTTGTCGAACTCGAGGTGCACGGTGCCCTGCGCCTGCGGCCACTCGAGGCCGCGCTCCGACGGCGCCCAGGTCAGCGCGGTCTTGACGCGCGCCTGCTTCGCGTCGAGGTTGGGCGTGTAGCCGAACGTGCGCAGCAGCGTGGCGATGGCGGGGGTCGCGAGGTCGCCGCTCAACGAGGCGCTGGATTGCCCGGCGCGGCGGCGCCACTCGCCATCGCCCATCAGCGTGACGATGCCACCGTCAATTTTCAGCGAGCGGGTCTTCTGGCCCAGCTCGGTGCGCACCGTGGCAAAGGTGACGTGGCCGAGGTCGGCCTGGCCGACGTTCAGCTTGCGCACGTCCACGTCGAACAAGGGCAGCGTGCCGGGGTCGAGCGGCGCGCCAGTCGCGCCGGCGGCCTCATCGGCCTGCGGCACGTAACCGAGCGCGAGCTGCTCCAGCCGCGCCGACAGCACGCCGCGGTCGGCGGTGCTCCAGCGCACCTCGCCCGTGCCCCCTGCGCCGGACAGCGCCAGCGTCCAGCCGGTGCGGGTGGCGGTCCACTGGTAACGAGCGTCGCGCAGTACGAACGGGCCCCAGTGCGCCACGGCGAAGCGGAAGTCCACGCGGCGGATGGTCTGGCCGGCCGCGCCGATACCGGCGCGCTCGAGCGCATCGGACCACAGCTTGACGTCGATCTCGCGCAGCTCCCCCGACAGCACCATGCCCGGCTCGGTCGCGGTCGGCACGCCGGGACCGAGCTGCACCGCGCTGCGGGCCAGACTCAGCACCCCGCGCTGGCGCGCGAAACGCAGATCGGCGCCGAGCAGGTCGGCCGCCGCCACGGTGATGTGCAACGGCGCACCGGCGGCGCTGCCGACGGTGACCACCAGCGGCCGCGCCACGTCGCGCGTCTTGCCCAGCGGCGCCGGGTAGTTCAGCTCGACGCCAACGAGGTCGCTGGTCAGGCGCAGCGAGTTGTCGCTGGCGCGGCCGAGAGGCAGCGTCGCGCGCCAGGCGCTCGCGCCCGACGCCTCCTTGCGCAGCCACGCCGGAATCAGCTCGCTGGCTCCCTTGCCGGCCGGATCGATCGTCACGGTGACCGCGGCCGACAACAGGCTGCTGCCGTCGGGCTGCGGCGCGATCGACGCCGTCACCGGCGCCTCGTAGAGGCGCGCCGTCAGGTTCTCGGCCGTGATGCCCTTGCCGGCGAAGGCGATGCGCCCGCGTACGTCGTGGATCGGCTCGGGCAGGCCCTGCTGGTGCAGCACCACGCCGTTCACGTCGATCTCGCCGCTGACCTGCGTGCGCGCGGCGTCCTTCACCGGGATGTCGAGGTGGACCGTCACGGTCGACGGCCCCGACGCCGTGGTGTTCGCGAGCAGGCCCTTGAGCGTCTCCCGCAGCGGCGAGTGCGAAACGAATTCGTAGAAGCGCGCGGTCTCGCCGCTGACGCGGCCGTCGACCAGCAGCTGGCCGGTGGAGAAATCGGGAAAGCGCGCGGTGGCCTTCTCGAGGGGGCTGCCAGCGACGGTGCCCCGGGTGGCCTCGATGGCCAGGCTGTTTCCCTCGAAGTGCAGGTGCGCCGCGATGCCGCTGATGCCGGGCCAGGCCGGGTGATAGGACAACTCGGCGTCGGCGGCGTCGATGTCGAGCGCCCAGTGCCCGGTCGGCCGCGCGTGGAACGGGAAATCGGCGAGCGGACCCTGGATGACGAGCTCGCCGCGCGACACCCGGGCGGCGACGATCGAGCGGTCGAGCCAACTGCGCAGCCCGGGGCCCCACACCTGCGGGATGAGCGGCTTGGCGCGCGTGACATCCTGGCCCGAGAACTCCGCGGCGAGATCGATCACCGGCGAGCCGCGGTCGGCGGGCAGCGTCAGCGCCAGGCGCCCGCGCCCGCGCAGGCCCCACAGCTCCCAGCGGAACTGCGGCATGCCGAAGGTCCAGCCGCTGTCGTGGCGGCGCCATTCGACTTCCCCCTCGAACGACTCGAGCGGCACGCTCGGCGTGACCAGCTTGCCCGGCAGGTCGATCGTGACCGCGCTCTCCTGCAGCACCGCGCGCCCGCCGCGCTCGTCGCCGGCCACTTCGCCGCGCAGGCCGGCAAAACCCGCCGGCACCTGCGCGGCTGGCAGCGCCAGGTCCTCGAAGCGCGCGCGGTAACTGAAGCGCGCCTCCTCGGGATCATCCTGGAAGCGCAGCTGCAGGTTGTGCAGCGTGCCCGCCCCCTGGTCGAGGCGCGCCAGCGAGGCCGGCACGGCGAAGATCTGCAGCCACGGCGCCAGGTCGGCGACGCGCGCGTAACCGAGGTTCGCCTCGTAGGCCGGCGCCGCACCCTCCGCCTGCGTCATGCGCAGGTCGGCCGACGTGCCGGGCCAGAACCCCTCCTCGCCCTCGAGGGCCAGCTGCGTCAGCTCGGCGCGCCAGCCGTCGTCGAGCCGCTCGATCCTGGCGCCCACGTCGAGCGACTCGATCACGGCCGCGTGCTGGGCGCGATGCGCGCGCACCGGACCGGCCCTGAGCTCGACGTTCACCGCCTGCGCCTTGCCCTTTTCGATGCGGCCGCTGAACTGCAGGTCGGTGCCGGGCGCGTAGACGCGCGCGCCGGGAACCAGCACCGGCGCCAGCCAGTTCTCCACCACCAGGCCGGTGAGCTCGCCGTTGGCGGTGCCGGACCAGGTGGACGGCTCGAGCAGCTCGCCCGTGAACAGGATCTCGACGCGCGCCGAGTCGCCGAGCGCGGCCGGCAGCGCCAGGTCAACCGACAACGCATTGCCGATGAGGCCCCGATCGAGCGTGGCGCGCTCGATGCCGAATGACCAGACCTCGTCGCCGCGGCGCGCGTCGCGCACGTTCAGGCGGCAGCGCTCGAGGCGTACGCGCGAGAAGCGCGTCAGCGCCTGCAGGCCTTCGAGCGACTCGCCGTCGCCGGACGTCGCCGGACCGATGCCGTGCACGGTGGCGCGGCCGTGACGGTCGATGGCGACGTTGAGGCCGAGGCCCTGCAGCTCGGCGCGGTTGGGCGTGGTGTCGCCGCGCAGCAGCCGGGTCAGGCCGAAGCCGAGGCGCAGCCGCTCCGCGCGCAGCACCGGCGTCTGGCCGTCGGCCGCCAGCAGCGCGATGCCGTTGAGGTCGAGGCTGGGGTAGTAGTACTGCCAGGTCAGCGCGAGGTCGACGATGCTCACCTTCTGGCCGGTCAGCTCGCGCACGTAGTTCTCGACGTCGGCGCGGTAACCCGGCACCGACTGCACCGCGAGCCGGAACAGGCCGCTGACGGCCGCCGCCACGATCACCAGCACCGCGCCGGCGCTGATGGCGAACGTCCAGAACCGCCGTCGGGCGCGTTCCATCTAGAGCGGCACCACGTCGTACGCGTCGCGCAGGTACTGCGGCTCGGCCTGCAGCCGGATCGGCCGGTGCAGCTGTTCCTCGAGCTCGGCCAGCGCCTGCGGCTGCTCCTCGGACAGCCGCGCGATGACGCCCGG
>JANNKD010000183.1:0-2832 GCA_031396115.1 Gammaproteobacteria bacterium | reverse complement strand
CAGCACCTGCAGCGCCGACACGATGCCGTCGCCGGTGGTGGTGCGGTCCAGGCAGATGAGGTGGCCCGACGACTCACCGCCGATCAGTCCGCCCGTTGCCTCGAGCTTCTCCAGCACGTAGCGGTCGCCGACGGCGGCGCGCTCGAAGGGCACGCCGAGGCGCTGCAATGCGAGCTCCAGGCCCAGGTTGCTCATCAGCGTGCCGACCACGGGGCCCTGCAGTTTCCCCGTGTCGTGACGCGAGCGCGCGATCACGTAGAGCAGCTGGTCGCCATCCACGGTTCGCCCGTGGCGATCGACCATCATGCAGCGGTCGCCGTCGCCATCCAGCGCGATGCCCACGTCGGCCTTGCGCTTGATCACTTCGGCGCGCAGCGCGTCGAGGTGGGTCGAGCCGCACTCGAAGTTGATGTTGAGCCCGTCGGGTTGCACGCCGATGGCGTGCACCGTCGCGCCCAGCTCGCGGAACACCGGCGGCGCGACCTTGTAGGCGGCGCCGTTGGCGCAATCCACCACGACCTTCACGCCGTTGAGCGAGCTGTCGAGGGGAAACGCGCGCTTGCAGAACTCGATGTAGCGCCCCGGCGCGTCGTCGATGCGGCTGGCGCGTCCGACCGCGTCCGGCGCGACCGTTTCGAGCGGCTGCTCCAGCAACTGCTCGATCTGCGCCTCGACTTCGTCCGGCAGCTTGCGGCCGTCGGCCGAGAAGAACTTCACGCCGTTGTCGTGATAGGGATTGTGCGAGGCGCTGATGACCACACCGACGCTGGCGCGGAACGTCCGCGCGAGATAGGCCACCGCTGGCGTCGGCAACGGGCCGACCATGCTGACCGACACGCCGGCCGCGGCGAAGCCGGCCTCCAGCGCCGACTCGAACAGGTAGCCGGACAGGCGCGTGTCCTTGCCGATGATGACCATGGGATGCTCGGACGACTGCGCCAGCGCGCGGCCCGCAGCCCAGCCCAGCTTGAGCGCGAAATCGGGCGTCATCGGCGGCTGGCCGACCCGCCCGCGCACGCCATCGGTTCCAAAATACTTTCGGGTCATTCTGATCGCGCGGCCTCGACCGCGGCGGTGACCTTGAGGGCATCCATTGTCGCACGCACGTCATGGGTGCGGACGATGCGCGCGCCCTGCCAGGCGGCCAGGACCGCCGCCGCCAGGCCGCCGGCCACGCGCTGGTCGGCAGGCCGCTCCAGCAGGGCCCCGAACATGGACTTGCGCGACATCCCGACCAGAACCGGCAATCCCAGTTCGGCGATGACGTCGACGCTCGCCAGCAGCGCAAGGTTGTGGTTGAGCGTCTTGCCGAACCCGAAACCCGGGTCGATCACGATGCGCTCGCGCGGGATGCCGGCGGCGATGCAGGCAGCCGCGCGCTCGCGCAGGAACGCGCAGACGTCCTCCACCACGTCGGCGTAGACCGGCGCCTGCTGCATGGTGCGCGGCTCGCCCTGCATGTGCATCAGGCACACCGCCGCGCCCGCATCGCGCGCCGCCTCCAGCGCGCCCGGTGCGCGCAGCGCCATGACGTCGTTGATCAGTTCGGCGCCCGCGGCGCAGGCCGCGCGCATGACCGCAGGCTTCAGGGTGTCGACCGAAATGACGCAGTCGAGGTCGCGACGGATGCGCTCGATGACCGGCAGCACGCGATTGAGTTCCTGCTCCGCGGACACCGGTTGCGCGCCGGGCCGGGTCGACTCGCCGCCGACGTCGATGATCGCCGCGCCTTCCTCCACCATCGCGCGCGCCCGGGCCAGCGCGGCAGCGGGGTCGGCGAACTGGCCGCCGTCGGAGAAGGAGTCAGGCGTGACGTTCAGCACGCCCATGACGACGGGCGTGTTCAGGTCCAGCGTGCGGGATTTGAGTCTGAGGTGCAGGCGGCTAGCCAGACACGGCGCCCGGCTTGGGCATAGGCGGCGGCGTGGGCGCCGCGCCCGCGCCCTTGGGTGCGGAAGGCGCCGCGGGACCGCTGCTGTTCTCGGGCTCGCCCGGCAGCTCGCCGATCATGATGCGCTTGATCTGGTTGGCATCCAGCGTCTCGTACTTCACCAGCGCCTCGGCCATCGCATGCAGGATGGCCATGTGCTTCACCAAAATGGCCTTGGCGCGCGAGTAGTTGAGTTCGATGATCTCGCGAATCTCACGGTCGATCGCATGCGCGGTGTCGTCGGAGACATTCTTGTGCTGCGTCACGCTGCGGCCGAGGAACACTTCACCCTCGGCTTCGGTGTAGGTCAGCGGCCCCATCTTCTCCGACAGGCCCCATTTGGTGACCATGTTGCGGGCGATGTCGGTGGCCCGCTCGATGTCGTTGGAGGCGCCGGTGGTGACGTTGTCGGCGCCGAACACCAGCTCCTCGGCGATGCGCCCGCCGAACAGCGAGCAGATCGAGGAGTTCAGCCGCTGCTTCGAATAGCTGTAGCGGTCCTCTTCCGGCAGGAACTGCGTGACGCCCAGCGCGCGGCCGCGCGGGATGATGGTGACCTTGTAGATCGGATCGTGGTCCGGCACCTCGAAGCCGACGATGGTGTGTCCGGCCTCGTGGTACGCGGTCAGCTTCTTCTCCTTCTCCGACATCACCATCGAGCGCCGCTCGGCGCCCATCATGATCTTGTCCTTGGCCTTCTCGAAGTCGAGCTGGTCGACCAGGCGCTTGTTGGAGCGCGCCGCGAACAGCGCCGCCTCGTTGACCAGGTTGGCGAGATCCGCGCCGGAGAATCCCGGCGTGGCGCGCGCGATGATCGAGGGCTGCACGTTGTCGGCCAGCGGCACCGCGCGCATGTGGACCTTCAGGATCTGCTCGCGGCCGCGCACGTCCGGCAGCGGTAC
>JANNKD010000144.1:0-14982 GCA_031396115.1 Gammaproteobacteria bacterium | reverse complement strand
TCGGCACGGCCCAGGACTTGAGCACGCCGTCGCATTCGAGGCGGAAGTCGTAATGCAGGCGCGTGGCGGAATGCATCTGCACCACGAACAGCAGCGGCCCCGCCGCGGGCGCGGCGACCTTGCCCTCCGGCTCCGGAGTGGAAGCGAAGCTCCGTTTGGCGGAGTATTCGCTGAGCTTGTGTTTCGCCATAGGGTGTCATTTCGCCATGGAGTGTCATCCTGAGCGAAGCGAAGGATCTCGTGCAAAGTTTGCGCGACGCCAAGGAGATTCTTCGCTTCGCTCAGAATGACAGGTTACAGATGACCGCACGACTTCTCGCCGGCGCCAGCGGCTACTCCTTCAAGGAGTGGAAGGGCGACTTCTACCCCGAGAAGATCAAGCCCGAGGACATGCTCGCGTTCTACGGCGAGCGCCTGCCGACGGTGGAGATCAACAACACCTTCTACCGCATGCCCAAGACCGAGGTGCTGGAGAACTGGGCGCGGCTGACCCCGGATGCATTCCGCTTTTCGATCAAGGCGTCGCGGCGCATCACGCACTTCGCGCGGCTGAAGGCCGAGGAAGCCGGCGAGAACGTCGAATTCCTGTACCAGCAGCTCGCCGCGCTCGGCGACAAGCGCGGCCCGGTGCTGTTCCAGCTGCCGCCGTTCCTGAAGAAGGACCTGCCGCGGTTGCAGGCCTTCCTGGAACTGCTGCCCGACGATCACCGCGCGGCGTTCGAATTCCGCAACGACAGCTGGTTCGACGACGAGGTCCATGCCGCGCTCGACGTCGCCGGCGCGTCGCTGTGTTTTTCGGAGCGCGAGGACGGCTCGCCGCCGGCACTGGTCGAGACCGCAGCCTGGGGCTACGTGCGCCTGCGACTCGAGAATTACTCCGACGATGACCTGAAGCAGTGGGCGCAACGGCTCGGCAAGACCGGCTGGGAAGACATCTACGTCTACTTCATGCACGAGCCCACCGCGCCGGGTTACGCGCAGACCTTGATGAAAGTGGCCCCATGAGCACGATGAAGATCGCGCTTGCGGGCGGCGGGCGCGTGTCGGGGTTGCTCGAGCGGCCGCGCGGCGCGCGCGCGTGCTACGTGCTGGCACATGGTGCCGGCGCCGGCATGAAGCATCCGTTCATGGCCGCGGTCGCAGCGGGTCTCGCGAAACGGCGCATCGCCACCCTGCGCTACAACTTTCCCTACATGGAACGTGGCAGCAAGCGGCCGGACTCGCCCGAGGTCGCGCAGGCGGCGGTGCGCGCGGCAGTGAAGGCCGCGGCGCGCACCAAGTTGGCGCTGTTCGCCGGCGGCAAGTCGTTCGGCGGGCGCATGACGTCGCAGGCGCAGGCCGACGAGCCCCTGGCTGGCGTGCGCGGACTCGCGTTCCTGGGATTTCCGCTGCACGCGCCCGGCAAGGCCTCCGACGAGCGCGGCGCGCACCTGGCCGACGTGCACGCGCCGATGTTATTCCTGCAGGGCAGCCGCGACGATTTCGCGACCATGGGCCTGCTCAAGCCGCTGGTGGCGCGGCTCGGCGCAACGCTACGCGTGTTCGAGCACGCGGATCACTCGTTCCACGTGCCCGCGCGCAGCGGGCGCAAGGATGCCGACGTGCTGGCCGAGCTGCTCGACGTGCTGGCCGGCTGGATCGAGGCGTGCCTGGCTACTTCGCCGGAGGCGGCGGCGGGGTCGCCGGCAGCGGCACGGCGTCGGTGATGGGCGTGACCTTGACGATGAAATAGGCCGTATCGCCGAAGCAGGACGTCGGAATGCCGGGGTGCTCTTCGTAAGTCAGCGCCACGCGCTGGCCGGCCAGCGCGGAAATCTGCGCCGCCACCGCATCGTCGCGCACGCTGAACTCGAAAATCTGCGGCATCGCGCCCGGCAGGTTGGCCATCGCGATCTCGCCTTCCCAGGTCTTGCAGATCCAGCCTTTTTCGGAAATTTTCTGCACGTAGCCGGCGCGCTCGCCGGACGAGTACGTGTAGCTCAGCGTGATCAGCGTCCAGATGCCCAGGACGAATACGATCAGTGCCGCCAGGCCGCCCAGGATCATCGCTGCGGGTTTCATCATTTCCGTTTACCTTTCGTAAGTCGTTGATATGATTGGTGGTGATGGGCGGAATCGAACCGCCGACCTCAGCATTATGAGTGCCGCGCTCTAACCGTCTGAGCTACATCACCCCGCGGTCCCGCGAAGGGCGCGCATTCTATGGCAATGCCAGCCTGAAGGGGAGTCCTGAGGATGTTCAAGGAATACGGCAACCACGACGCGCTCGGCCTCGCGGAGCTGGTGCGCGGCCGGCAGGTGAGCGCGGCCGAGTTGCTCGAGGCCGCCATTGAGCGCGCCGAGGTGGTGAATCCGAAACTCAACGCCATCATCATCCCGATGCACGACATCGCGCGGGCGCGCGCAAAGGAAACGCTGGCGGGCCCATTCGCCGGCGTACCGTTCCTGACCAAAGACCTGTTCCAGGAATACGCCGGCGTGCGCACGGCCTACGGCTGCAAGGCGCTGAAGGCCGCCAATTACGCGGCGACCGAACACTCGGAAATCGTGCGGCGCTGGCTCGCGGCCGGCGCCGTGATCTTCGGCCGCACCAACACGCCCGAGTTCGGCGCCAAGGGCATCACCGAGCCCGAAGCGTGGGGCCCGACGCGCAACCCGTGGAACCTCGCGCACACACCCGGTGGCAGCAGCGGCGGCTCGGCGGCGGCGGTCGCGGCCGCCATCGTGCCGATGGCCGGCGGCAACGACGGCGGCGGGTCGATCCGCCTGCCAGCGGGGCACTGCGGATTGTTCGGCCTCAAGCCGGGACGCGGCCGCACGCCGTGGGGCCCGGCTTACGCCGAGATGATGCACGGCGCGGCGATGAACCACGTGCTGACGCGCTCGGTGCGCGACAGCGCCGCGATGCTCGACGCCACGCAGGGACCCGAGATCGGCTCGATGTACCGCATCGAGCCGCCGGCGCGGCCGTACCTCGAGGAGGTCACGCGCGAGCCGGGCAAGCTGAAGATCGGCTTCACCGACAGGTCGCCGATCGGCACCGACGTGCATCCCGAGGCGGTGACCGCCGTGCGCAACGCGGCGAAGCTGCTCGAATCGCTCGGCCACCACGTCGAGGAAGCCCAGCCGGACGTCAACGGCCTGCAGCTCGCGCGGGATTTCGTGGTGATGTGGTTCGCCAACTGCGCGGCGACGGTGGACCTGATCAAGCAGCAGACCGGCTGCGGCAACGAGGGCTTCGAGCTCGACACGCTGGCGATGGTCGCCTTCGGCCATGCCAGCCGCGCCAGCGATTACGTGGCCGGATACACGCGCTGGAACGACTACACGCGCAAGCTCGGTGAGTTCCACCAGAAGTACGACCTGTTCATGACCCCGACCATGGCGCAGCCGCCGGCGCGCGTCGGCCAGATCGCGACGCCGGGCTGGCAGCAGGTCGCCATCCGCATCCTGATGGCGCTGCGCCTGTCGGGACTGCTGCTGAAGGGCGGCTTCATCGAGGACATGGTGCGCGAGAACCTCAAGTGGGTGCCGTTCACGCAGATCGGCAACCTCACCGGCGTGCCGGCGATGTCGGTGCCGCTGCACTGGACCGCGGACGGCCTGCCGCTCGGCACGCACTTCGTCGCGGCGCACGGCCGCGAGGACCTGCTGTTCCGGCTCGCCGGGCAGCTCGAGCGCGCGCAGCCTTGGAAAGACAAGCGCCCCGTCATTCCCGCGTAAGCGGGAATCCAGCAAAACACTGGATGCCTGGATGCCCGCTTTCGCGGGCATGACGATCAGCGGGGCTTGAACGAATCGAACCGCCGCTGCATCTCGCCGTAGAACGAGCGATCCGCCGGGTCGGCGGCGGGCGGGGTCACGATTTCCAGCGTCACGAACTGGTCGCCGGGCGCCCCTCCAGAATGTGACCCCGGCAGGCCGCGTCCCTTGAGCCGCATGCGCCGGCCGCTCTGCGAGCCTTCGGGCACGCTGAGCTCGACCGTGCCGCCGAGCGTCCTGGCCGGCACGCGCGCGCCGAGCGCGGCTTCCCACGGCGCCAGCGACACGGTGCTGTGCACGTCGCGGCCTTCGAGGCGGAAATCCGCGTGCGGCGCGAACTGCATTTCGAGCAGCAGGTCGCCGCCGCCCGCGGCCTGACCGGCCAGGCGGATGGTCTGGCCCGTGGTGACGCCCTTGGGAATACGCACGTTGAGGTTGCGTCCCGGACCGAGCGAGATGGCGCGCTGCGCGCCCTCGAAGGAATCCTCGAGCGTGATGGTCAGCGTGGCGCGCTGGTCCGGTCGCCCGGCGTGGAAGCCGCCGCCGTCCATGTTTTCGAATCCGCCGCCGAAAGGGTTGCCGCCCCCGAACAGCGTCGAGAAGAAATCGGAGAAATCGCCTGGACCGGCGCCTGCGGCACCGCCGGCCTGGAAACCGCCGCCACGGCCGCCGCGCCCGCCGAAATTCGTTTCCCAGCCCGGCGGCGGCGTGAAGCGCTGCCCGGCCTTCCAGTTGGCGCCGAGCAGGTCGTAGGCCTTGCGCTTCTTCGCGTCGGACAGGACTTCGTTGGCCTCGTTGGCTTCCTTGAACTTGTCCTCGGCGCCCTTGGCCTTGTTCTTGTCCGGGTGGAACTGGCGCGCGAGCTTGCGATACGCGCGCTTGATGTCCTCCGCGGACGCGTCGCGGCTCACGCCGAGGATCTTGTAGTAGTCCTTGTATTCCACGGCTCACCCTAACAAGAAAAAGGGGCAGGGCGCGCGAGCGCCCCGCCCCCACAGACACAGCCTTACGAGTTGACGTTGATCTTGCGCGGCTTGGCAGCCTCGCGCTTCGGGATCACGATCTCGAGCACGCCGTGCTTGCCGGTGGCCTTCACGTGTTCGGCGTCCACCGACTCCGGCAGCGTGAAGCGCCGCAGGAACGTGCCGGTGGCGCGCTCGACGCGGCGCGACTCGACGCCCTTCTGCTCGACGGTCTTTTCCCGCGAGCCGGACAGCGTCAGCACGCCGTGGTCCAGCGTGATTTCGATGGCGTTCGGATCGACGCCCGGAACGTCGGCAAGCAGCACGTACTTGTCGGCGTGCTCTTCGATGTCGACCGACGGCGCCCACTCGGCCGTGGCCGCAGTGGACTCGTCGTTGCTGCCGTCCCGGTCGAACAGCCGGCCGTACTCGTTCAGGAATTCCCGATGCAGGGACCAGGGCTCATACCGCCTCAGATGAAGGGTCATTTCAGTTATCTCCTTTTCAATCGCGCCTAAGAGGCGCTCCTACGTGTAAGCCCTAGATGGGGATGGGGGTCGCGGGTTCAAGAGGGGGCTCGGCTACAATCGCAACCCCATGATTTCGACCCCCCCCAAGAGCTGGCGCCCGGACTCGTGGCAGAGCCTGCCGGCGGTGCAGCAGCCGCAGTACCCGGATAACGGTGCCCTGCGCGACGCGCTGGAGCGCCTGGGCCACCTGCCGCCGCTGGTGACGTCGTGGGAGGTCAACGCGCTGAAGGCGCACCTGGCCGAGGCGCAGGAAGGCCGGCGCTTCGTGCTGCAGGGCGGCGACTGCGCCGAAAGCTTCGACGACTGCCGGCCGGAGCTCATCACCAACCGCCTGAAGGTGCTGCTGCAGATGAGCCTGGTGCTGGTGCACGGCCTGCAGAAGCCGGTGCTGCGCGTCGGCCGCTTCGCCGGCCAGTACGCCAAGCCGCGCTCGACCGACACGGAGACGCGCGCCGGCGTCACGCTGCCGGCGTACCGCGGCGATCTCGTCAACGGCGCGGAGTTCACCCGCGAGGCGCGCACGCCGTCGCCCGCGCGCCTGCTCGAGGGCCATGCGCGCTCGGCCATGACGGTGAACTTCGTTCGCGGCCTGATCGACGGCGGCTTCGCCGACCTGCACCACCCGGAGTACTGGGACCTGTCGTGGGTGCATCACTCGCCGCTGGCCGAGCAGTACCAGCGCATCGTCGATTCGATCGGGGCGTCGGTGCGCTTCATGGAGACGCTGGCCGGCACGCCGATCGGGGATTTCTCGCGCGTCGACTTCTACACGTCGCACGAAGCGCTGGTGCTGTATTACGAGCAGGCGCAGACGCGCCAGGTGCCGCGCAGCGAGGGCTGGTACAACCTGTCCACGCATTTCCCGTGGATCGGCATGCGCACGGCCGCGCTCGACGGCGCGCACGTCGAGTATTGCCGCGGCATCCGCAATCCGGTCGCCGTGAAAATCGGCCCATCCATGACCAGGGACTGGCTGCTGCGGCTGTGCGAGGTGCTGAATCCGGCCAACGAGCCCGGGCGGCTGACGTTCATCCATCGCATGGGCGCCGGCGCCATCGCCGACAACTTGCCGCCGCTGGTCGAAGCCGTGCACGCCGCGGGCCACCGCGTGCTGTGGCTATCCGATCCCATGCACGGCAACACGCAGGCCATGGCCAGCGGGGTCAAGACTCGCAAGTTCGACGACATCCTCGCCGAGGTTGAGCACTCCTTCCGCATCCATGCGCAGTGCGGCTCGCACCTGGGCGGCGTGCACCTGGAGCTGACCGGCGAGGACGTGACGGAGTGCCTGGGGGGCGCGCGCGACCTGGTGGAGAAGGACCTGCAGCGCGCCTATCGCTCGTCGGTGGATCCGCGGCTCAACTACGAGCAGGCGCTCGAGCTGTCGCTGAAGATCGTCAGCCGCGAGCGCGGTGTTTCAAAAAAGGGCGCCTCACGCTAGCTTTGCCCAGGCCAGCAGCCCCAGCACCGCCGCCAGCGCGAGCACCTGGCCCAGGATCCTGAAGCGCGCCACCGGCTCCGGCAGCGGCGGCGCGGCGTGCGTGTGCGACTCGTCCTCGGCCCCGTGCAAGTGCGGCCGGCCGAAGACAACGTGCAGGATCGAGCCCGCCACCAGGCTCTGGAACCAGGCCCAGGCTTGCGCGCTGAGCAGTTCGTTGAGCTGCGCGCCGTAGTGGTAGCCCGCCACCGTGCCGCCGCCCATCGCCAGCAGCGCGAGCAGCGGCGGCCACGCGCCGAAGTGCGGCGCCAGCAGCCACCACACCGCCATGCCGACCGGCACGCTGTGGACCACGACCGCCGCCGCCAGGCCCCAGTCGCCCGTGTCGTTCGGCGCCAGGACCACGCCGTCAGCGAGCGCGTGCAGCACCAGGCCCAGCACCGCCAGCAGCAGCGTGCCGATATGCATATGGCGCTCGGCCTGCCGGAACCGCCGCTCCAGCAGCGTCGGCCCGAACGCGCCGGCCGCGAGGAAGGCGAGGGCCCAGGGTCCGCCCGCGCGGAACGTGGCGGGCACGACCTCCAGCCCGACCAGGCCGGCGATGCTGACCAGCAGGAAGCCATCGAGGAAGGCGAGGCCGCGCGCGTTGTGGCGCGCGCCCAGGTACAGCGCCGGGCCGGCGGCGAGGGCGAGCAGCGTCGCAATTAAGAAGACGGAGGCCATGCGCGAGGGTAGCGGGTCGGGCCGTAAAAAACACACGGCCCGCGCGTGGCGGGCCGTGGGTCAACTGGTGGACGGTGCAGGGCTCGAACCTGCGACCCCCGCCGTGTGAAAGCGATGCTCTACCGCTGAGCTAACCGTCCAGAAAAACGGGAGGCGCATGGTATGGGCTGGCAGGGGAGCCGTCAATTTGAAAAACTGCCGTCATGGGAATGTTTCTGGCCGCGTTCGCCGGTGCCGCGATCGCCAGCTACCTGCTGGTGCGTGGCTCGCGTTTCCACCTGGCCATCACGGGCGATGTGCCGGACGGCCAGCCGCAGAAGTTTCACGCCGCGCCCACACCGCGCATCGGGGGCCTCGCGGTGGTCGCCGGCCTGTTCGTCGCCGGCGTTGCGGGCTTCGCCGCCGGCCTGGTCAGCGCGGCGTTCTTTTGGCTGATGGTGGCGGCGCTGCTGCCGGCCTTCCTTGGCGGGTTCGCCGAGGACCTGACGCGGCGCGTCGGCGTGGCCGTGCGCCTGTTGATGACGGTCGTGTCGGGCGCGATTGCCTTCGTCTGGCTCGACGCAAACCTTTACCGCTCCGACGTCCAGTGGCTCAACGTGGCGTTCAGTTACTGGCCGCTGTCGCTCGCCGGCACGCTGCTGGCCGTCGCCGGCCTGGCGCACGCCATGAACATCATCGACGGTTACCACGGCCTCGCTGCCGGCGTCGGCGCGCTGGCGCTGTCCGGGCTCGCGCTGGTGGCGCACCGCGTCGGCGATGCGCAGCTCGCGGCGGTCGGCTTTGCCGCGGCCGGCGCCCATGTCGGCTTCCTGGCGCTCAACTACCCGTTCGGGAAGATCTTCCTGGGCGACGGCGGCGCGTACCTGCTCGGCACGACGCTGGCGATCCTCTCGGCGCAACTGGTCGGCCGGCACCTCCAGGTCTCGCCGTGGTTCCCGCTGGTGCTGGTCGTGTACCCGGTGTGGGAGACGCTGTTCTCGATGCTGCGGCGCGCGACCTTCGATGCCACGCCGATCGGCGCGCCCGACGCGCGCCACCTGCACTCGCTGGTCTACCAGGCGCTGGGCCGGCGCAACGCCGCCACGACGGTGCCGTTCTGGCTGGGGCAGGGCGCGATGGTGGCGATCGCGGTCGCGCACTGCGACGACACGCCGTTCCTGATGGCGCAGGCCTACGGGTTTCTCGGGATTTACTGCCTGCTGTACGGCGCCGTCGCGTGGCTTGGGCGCCGTGCCCCATCACAACAGTGACTACGACGGGCTGGCGGGCAGGTCCTGCTCGATGCGCGGCGGCTCGCTGCCGGTTTCGATCAGGTCGTCGAACGTGAACCCGCTGGCGAATACCGGATCCAGGAATGGCGAGACCAGGGTTCGCCCCGGCGCCGACTCCGGTGAACCCACATAAGCGATCTGGCCCGGACGCAGCGTCAGCGTGCCCGCGCCGTTGGTGAGAGTGATCAGGCCCTTCTCGGCGCGGACGTAGAGGCCGGGCTTGGCGCCGGCGCACACCTTCCGGCAGCGCGCGGCAGCGTAGGCAGACCCACGTGCGGTGACGGTGGCGAGGTCGGTGTGCAACTCGTACACGTCGGAGGCGTTCTTGCTGATGCGTCCGGTGATCGTGCGCAAGCCGCCATCCACCAACGTGTAGACCGCCTTGCCAGGACCCTGCGCCGGCAGCTCGAACGCGTCAACGCGCAGCACGGCGGCGCCGGGGACGGTGAACAGGGAGTCGTCCTCGAAGTGCAGCTGGACCTTGCTCTGCGCCTGCACTGACAGCGTGTCGCCGGCCTGCACCAGCTGGGCTTCGACGACGTTGAGGGACTGCTGGCCACGCTCGAGCGCAGCTTTGCCCTCTACGGACGTCACGGTGCCATCGGCGGCAGCCAGGGCGGGCAGGAGCGAGAGGGTGGCGGCGACGAGGGTTCTCATCGGGCAAATCTACCCCACTTGGGGGGCGGCGTCAGTCAGGAATACGTCCTAGGGGGCACCTGACCGGCCGGGCGGCGGTTCCGGGGCGCCATTGCGGGCGGTTGACGCGGCGGAGCAGCTGAGCGTGAGGGCCGCGAGGCACACCAGGGTGGCCGACACGGCCGGGATGCGCAGGGAGAAGTCCGTGAGCCCATTCAGGGCCGCCGTCACCACGGCCATGGCGCCGGCGAAGCCCAGGGCGCAGGCCATCGGATCGTTGCGCAGCCGCACGATGCGCAACCCATGCGCGAGCACGAGCAGCGCCAAGGCAGCCAGCAGGGCGTAGCCGATCACGCCGGTTTCGATCAGGAATTCCAGATGGTCGTTGTGGGCATGGTCGTAGTACTGCTTGATCTGGTCGCTGCGTTCCGGCGAGTACGCCTGCGCGAAGGTGCCGAGGCCCGAGCCGGCGAGCGCGTACGGGCGCCACAGCGGCGCGATCTCCGGCAGCACGTCGGCGCGCCCTTCGTTCTCCAAGCTGGTCTGTTCGATGCGCTCGGCCAGCTTATCCAGCCCATACCAATCGCTGACGATCCACAAGTCGATGACGAAGATGCTGGTGAACAGCACGACGCTCGGCAGGAGGAAGCGCCGGTGGCGCAGCAGCACGTACACGCCGCCGCAGGCGGCCAGCGCCACGAAGAACGCGGCGTTGCCCATGCGCGAGCGCGTCAGCACCAGCGCAATAACGATCACCACGAGCGCGATCCGCACGCGGAACCGCGGACTCAGCGCCAGCTCGACGATCCCGTCCAGCACCGCGCGCCAGCTGTCCCACGGTTTCGGCCGCAGGTCGGCCAGTACCAGGGCGACGCCGGCTGCCAGGCTCAGGCCGAGATAGGCAGCGAAGTGATTCTTGTTGACGAAGGTGCCGGTGGCGTAACCGAGGCCATGGGCCTTCGGGGCGAAGAAGCCGAACTCCCACCCCGACAGCGTCATGACGATGCCGTAGAGCGCCTGGCCGAGGCCCGACAGCAGCAGCGCGAGCAGCAGCCAGCGCTGGCGGCGGCGCCGCTGCGCGCAGACCGCGAGCACGAGCCAGAACGCGCACAGCAGCGCGAGGCTCAGCAGCCAGTGCTCGAACGTCGCGCCGGGCATCAGGCTGATCGTATTCAGCGCGGCGCCGGGCGCGAACGCATCGAGCGCGGCATGGGCTTCGGCGGAACGCGGCGACAGCGCTGCCAACAGCGATGCAGGCAAGGGCAGCATCTGCAGTCCGATCCAGGCGACCCAGGTGAACCAGAGCACGAGCGCCACGCGGGCGGCGTGCGGCAACGCGGGCAGGGGCAGGCGCCCGCTTGCGGCGAGCGCCAGCCGCGCGGTCGTCAGTGCCGCGACGGCGGCGCCAAAGAACGCCATGGCCGCGACCGGGCGGCTGCCCCAGGGCATGGGCAGCCACACCAGCAGCGCGGCGAGGGCGAGGAAAATCCAGCCGTCGTTACGCACGGCACCACGCTTCTTCGCCCAGGTCCGCAGCGTGTGTAGCGCAGAACGCGCGCCGGTGGCCGGCTTGCTCGACGGCGCGCACGAACGAGTCGCGGTTGTGGTCGAGTTCCCAGCGCAGGCTCTGGCGCCACAGCTCGCGCAGTTCGGGCGAACCGAAGCGCCAGTAGCTCAGCGCCATGCGCGCCACGCTCTGGCGCACGGCCGGCGATGTCGGCGCCAGCGCCAGGGCGCGCGTGGTGGCGTGGGTCAGGCGCTGGTCGAACATGCGATTGCGTCCGAGCACCAGCGCGTACTCGGTCCACAGCAGCGGATCGGCCGGCGCGAGCTTCAGCGCCCTGAGGTAGGCCGCATCGGCGCCGGCGAAGTCGCCGGACTCGCCGAGGATCCAGGCGTACTGGGCGCGGTAGGGCGCCGACCAGGGCGCCAGCGCCGCGGCGTGCGCGGCGGCGCGCGTCGCTCGCTCGTCAGGAAGAGTGTCGAGCCGCTGTCCGGCGTAGTGGCCGTAGAGACTGGCGGTGAGGGCCAGCAGGCTCAGCAGCAGCAACACCGCCGCGCCCGCGAGGGCCGGCTTCGGCATCAGGCGCCGCCGGGGCGCGCCCCGTAGCCATAGCCGTAGCCATAGCCGTAGGCGTGCGTGCCGTAGCCATGGCCCGCGCGCGGGTCGACCTGGTTCAGCACGTGGCCGAGCAGCGGCGCCTGGGCGGCGCGCAGCTGTTTCACCGCGCCCTGCACGGCGCGCATGCCGGTCTGGGTGGCGTGGATCACGAGCACCACCGCGTCCATCTGGTTCGACAGCACGAAGGTGTCGCTGCCGGCATGGCACGGCGCCGAGTCGAACACGATGCGGTCGAAGCGGCTGGACAAGTCCGCGATCAGCTTGTGCAGGGCCGCCGAGGCGATGACTTCTCCCGGGTTGGGCGGGATCGCCGCCACCGGCAGGACATGGATGCCGCTGGCCGCGTGGTGGAACAGCGCCTGCTCGAGCTTGATCTCGTGCGTGAGCACCTCGATCAGGCCCGGCGCCTTGGCGTCGATGCCGAACACTTTCTTGAGCACCGGGGCACGCAGGTCGGCCTCGACCAGCAGCACCCTTTCCATCTGGCCGAGCGTGACGGCAAACGCGGCCGCGACCGAGGTCTTGCCTTCGCCGGCCAGCGCCGAGGTGAACAGGATGCGGCGCATGCGCTTGTCGACGTCGCTGAGATACAGCGACGCGCGGATGCTGCGCACGCCTTCGGAGAAGGGCGCGCGCGGCTCGTCGAGGCACAGCACCGGCACGGCGGCGCGATCCTCAAACATCGCCTTGGGCAGCAGGCTCAGCACGGGCAGTTGCGTCGCCTGCTCGAGCTGCTCGAGCGAGCGCACCGTTTCGCTCAGTACGTGCCGCAGCGCAACCAGGCCCAGTCCGAGCAGTACGCCGGCCATCGTCCAGTTGAGGACCATCCGCATCCGGTTGGGCTTGAACGGCGCCTGCGGCACGACGGCCGGATCGACGATGCGCGCGTTGAAATGGTCGTAGCGCGTCGCCGAGTCGGTTTCCTTGAAGCGCTTGAGGAACACGTCGTAGAGCTCGCGGCCGGCCTGCACGTCGCGCTCGAGCGCGGTCAGCTCGTAGTCGCGCTCGTCGAGCTTGCGGATCTGGCTGCGGCCGGATTCGACCACCGACAGCAACGCGCGCTCGGTCTCCGCGGCGATCTCGTACTCGGCCTTGACGCCATTGGCGGACAGCCGCAGCGTCTCGTCGTAAGAGCGCTGCGCCGTGTCGAGTCGCGCCTGGGCGGTCGCCATCTGCGGGTGCTTCGCGCCGTAGCGCTCCTGCAGCTGCTTCACGCCCTGTTCGGCCTGGACCAGGTTTTCAGTCGCCCTCTGCACCGGATCGTCGAGCAGCAGCGCGCTGATTTCCTGCAATTTCTTCGGGTCGCCGCCGGCCTGCTGGACCTTCCAGTAGGTGCTGCCGAGCTGCGCCTTCTTGGTCTGCGCCTCGCGCAACCGCCGCGCGTTGTCGGTGATCTCCTCCTCGTACAGGCCGCGGGAGCCGCCGACGTTCACCAGTTGGTGTTTCTCGCGGTAGGCCTGCAGCGTCCGCTCGGACACCTCCAGCTTGGCGCGCAGGTCGTTGAGCCGCTGCGTCAGCCAGCGCGTGGCCCGCTCGGTGGCCTCGAAGCGCGAATCGAGGCCGCTCTCGACGTAGGTCTCGCCGACGGCATTCGCCAGCGCCGCGGCCTGCTCCGGGTTCGCCGATTCGATGGACACGCGCACGAGTTGCGTGCGCGGCAGCATCTCGACCCTCAGTTGCCCGACGACGCCGTTGATCGCGTCGTCGCGCAGCCGCGCCGCGGGGATCATCTCCGCCGCAGCGTCCTCGTCATCGCCCAGGAACGGCAGCCATCGCAGGCCGAACACGCGCGACAACCACGATTTCTGCGGCGCCGGCTGCGCCGTGGTCGGCGCCAGCCCGAGCCGGTCGACGACGCGCCCGATCAGGTCGCGCGAACGCAGCAGCTCCATCTGCGTACCGTAGTACTCGTAGCTGCTGAAGCCCGGATCGTAGACGTCCTGCACGGGCGCCACGCGGTCGGTCTGGGTCTCGATCATCACCGTCAGCGTGGCGCGGTAGATGGGCGTCGCGGAGAAGGCCGCGACCGTGCCGAGCACCGTGAACAGGCCCGCCAGCGCCAGCAATTGCCATCGGTATTGATTGACCAGCCGCAGCACGTCCATCAACTGCAGCCCGCCGATTTCGGGCACCGCGGCGGCCGGTAGCTGCTGATTCATGCGGCCAGCATACGCCGACTCAGAACAGGCTCTCCTCCACCACGATCGTATCGCCGGGCAGGACTGGCTCGTCGAGGCGCGCGCGCCGGCGCTGGCTCGACGGCGCATCCTCCTGCAACAGGTAGATGCCGCGCTCGGAGGCGATCCGCGTCATGCCGCCGGCCAGCGCCAGCGCCTTCTCCACGGTGAGGCCCATGGAGTAGGGATACGCCCCGGCCCGGTTGACCTGGCCGGTGACGTAGATCGCGCGGTATTGCACCACCGCCACCCGCACGTCGGGGTTCTTGAGGAAGCCGTTGGCCAGCCCCTTGGCGAGGTCGGCCGCCAGCTGGGACGCCGTCTTCCGGGCGGCCGGGACGCTGCCGAGCAGGGGGTAACTCAGGTTGCCGGTCGCATCGACGTCCGTATCCAGCGACAGGTCGGGCTCGCCGAAGACGCTGATGCGCACGCGGTCGCCGATACCCAGGCGGTAGGCCGAAAGGTCGGGCCCAGCGGCGCCGGGCGGGGCGGCGGGCGGGACCGCGGGGCGCGTGCCACCGGCCTGGCAGCCGGCGAGGGCCGCCGCCAGCACCAGGGACGCGGTGACGGCCCGCGTGCGGGCGCTAGTAAACCAGCCGGACGCCGGCAAAGGCGCTGAGGCGATCGAATTCGGACGTAGTGTCATTCGATGTGCGCGAGAAGGTTTCCGCCGCCGCGACCGCCGATAACGAGCGGCTCAGCATGTAATCCAACCCAAGGCGGACATTATAGGCAGTGTCCTTGCGCCCCGAGCCGATGAACTCGTTCGTGGTGTGCCCTGCGCTGAGCAGGCTGCTGACCCGGGGGCCCCAGTACTGCTTCCAGCGCAGCGTCGCCGAGCGCGTGATGTTGACCCGGGTGTCGGCGCGGTAGCTCTCCTGCGAGCCGCGGCCGCCTTCCAGCTCGAGCAGGGTCCGGGCGCGCGGCGCCCACTGCAGCCCGACTTGCCAGTCGAGGCCCTGCTCGATCGCCGGCAAATTCTCGAAGCTGCGGCGGAACATGCCCACGCGCAGGTCGCCCGAGGTCTTGCCGCTGGCGAGCCAGCGCAGGCCGGTGCGCAGGCGGTACTCGTCGCCGTCGCGCGCGTCGGCCGCGCTGAACGGATCGTCGAACTGGATGTCGGTGCGCACGAAATCGAACAGCGTCGAGGTCTTTGCGCTGAGGTTGTAGAACACCGTGTAGTTAAACGACGTGCTGGTGTAGTCGAGGAAGCGCGTCGCGGCCTGGTTGGTCTGGTAGGACTTCTGCAGCGCCGACAGCCCGACCTCGGTGTTCAGCGTGGCCTCGGGTGCGCCGTAATGGAACAGCGCGCCGGCCTGCATGCCGTGCCAGATGTCGAGTTCCTGGTCCCGCACCGTCGC
>JANNKD010000330.1:0-1947 GCA_031396115.1 Gammaproteobacteria bacterium | reverse complement strand
GCGCGCGTAGGAGCGCCTCCTAGGCGCGACCCCGTCGCGGCAAGGTGCCGCTCCTACACGTTGCCGCCGTCGCTGCAGATCTCGTAGACCGAGTAGTTCGGCACTTGGCCGGCGCCCCAGGTCACCGTCACGGTGAACTCGACCTGGTCGAAGGCTTGCGTGGTACGCAGGCCGAGGAACCCCGCGGCCGGAGTGCCGTTCTCCGAGTACGAGATCACTTCGTTGGCCGGGCCCAGCGTTTCCCGCTGCAGGCCATCGCGAATGGTGCGCATCGTGCTGGTCATCATCTGGAATTGCGATCCGGCCGGCTGGGTCAGGAACACGCCGACGTCCGCGCCGCCCGGGATGTCGGCGACCGACGTCGCGGTCAGCACCGTGGTGTAGGTGGTCTGGCCGTTCACCGGCACGATCGTCGCGGTCGTGACCAGGTCCTGGTCGTAGGCCTGCACGGCGTTCGCAAGCGTGCAGCCGGCGTTGCAGGCGGTCCACTGGTGGGTGGCGCCCACGCCGAACGACGTGCAGAACGCCTCGGTTGGATCGTCGTCGCTCGACGAGCACGCCGTCAGCCCCGCGAGTACGCCGAAGAGCCCCACCAGCCAAACGCGTGCCTTCCCATTACTGCTCCCTCCGCCAACCACAAGACGATTCAACACGGTTCAGGTTCCTCCGCCGTCCGGGCAAATTTCGTAAATCTGGTACACCGGCGCGGTGCCGGCGTCATAAGTGTTGATGATCTTCCACTCCATCCGATGAAATGGTTTCGTCGTCGTCAAGCCGTAATACGTTGCGGGCGTGTTTGGGAGGCTCCCGATTACGTACGCACTCGCCAGAGTACCGCTGAAGCTCTCCTGCTCAACATCGCCCATATAGGTCCGGAACTCCAAGGTCGTCGTGTTCATTCCACTCGGCGGCACGAGCCACACGCCGACAACAGAACCTGCCGGTTCGAGGTTAGAAACTAGACTCGTCTCACTCGCGATGAACGCCACGACATCCTGCGTAGTTCCTGGATCCGGCACGACGCTGACCGCAGCTGCTAAGTCCCTGTCGAGGGCTACGCCCCACTCCGGGGTCATCTGACAGTTGTCGCAGGTTACCGACTCGATTGTAAGAGTGTCCCCCCGGAACTCCGCACAGAACGCCTGCAACATGCCGCCGTCGTTCTCGTCGCCGCCGCCCGAGCACGCGGTCAGAACAACCAAGCAGGCCGCCACTGCTGGCGCCCTCACCCAATCCGCTCCTGTCCGTTCATATAGGACTGCAAGGCCTTGGGTACGACGATGCCGCCTGCGGCGTCCTGGAAATTCTCGAGGATCGCCACCAGCGTGCGGCCGATGGCGAGGCCGGAGCCGTTGAGCGTATGCAGCAGCTCGGGCTTGCCGCCGGCGCGCCGCGTGCGCGCCAGCATGCGGCGCGCCTGGAAATCCTCGAAATTGGAGCACGACGAGATCTCGCGGTAGCGGTCCTGCGACGGCAGCCACACTTCCAGGTCGTAGGTCCTGGCGGCGGCGAAGCCGAGGTCGCCCGCGCACAGCGCCACCACGCGGTATGGCAGCTCGAGGCGCTTGAGCACCGCCTCGGCGTGGCCGGTCAGCTCCTCGAGCGCCGCGTACGAATGCTCCGGCAGCACGGCCTGCACCAGTTCGACCTTCTCGAACTGGTGCTGGCGGATCATGCCGCGCGTGTCCTTGCCGGCCGAGCCGGCCTCGGCGCGGAAGCACGGCGTGTGCGCGACCCACCGGCGCGGCAGACGCTCGGCCGGGACGATCTCGTCGCGCAGCAGGTTGGTGACGGGCACCTCGGCGGTGGGCACCAGCCACCAGTCCTGCTCGCCCTGCAAATGGAACAGGTCGGCGGCGAACTTCGGCAACTGCCCGGTGCCGCGCATGGACTGCGCGTTCACCAAGTACGGCACGTAGACCTCTTCATAGCCGTGCTCGCGCGTGT
>JANNKD010000326.1:0-18519 GCA_031396115.1 Gammaproteobacteria bacterium | reverse complement strand
CTACCTCGGCGAAAAGGCCGCCGGCCTGTACGACGGCAACTACTGCCCCGACGAGACGCTGAAGGTCCTGCAGGACCTGGTGGTCTCGATCAAGGGCCCGCTGACCACGCCGGTCGGCGGCGGCTTCCGCTCGCTCAACGTGGCCCTGCGCCAGGACCTCGACCTTTACGCCTGCGTGCGGCCGGTGCGCCACTACGCCGGCGTGCCCTCGCCGCTGAAGGCGCCCGGCAAGGTCGACGTGGTGATCTTCCGCGAGAACACCGAGGACGTGTACGCCGGCATCGAATACAAGTCGGGCACGCCGGAGAACGCCAAGGTGGCCAAGTTCCTCAAAGAGGAGATGAAGGCCAAGTTCTTCGACGGCGCCGGCATCGGCATCAAGCCGATCTCCGCTTTCGGCTCCAAGCGACTGGTGCGCAAGGCGATCCAGTACGCGATCGACAACGGCCGCGAGTCGGTGACCCTGGTGCACAAGGGCAACATCATGAAGTTCACCGAGGGCGCGTTCCGCACCTGGGGCTACGAAGTCGCCCGCGAGGAGTTCGCCGCCGTCACCATCACCGAGGAGCAGCTCTACGCCGAGTACAAGGGCAAGCAACCCGAGGGCAAGATCGTCATCAAGGACCGCATCGCCGACATCATGTTCCAGATGATGCTGCTGCGCCCCGACGAGTTCGACGTGCTGGCCACGCCCAACCTCAACGGCGATTACCTTTCCGATTCCGTCGCCGCTGAAGTCGGCGGCATGGGCATCGCGCCCGGGGCCAACATCTCCGACAACTGCGCGGTATTCGAGGCCACGCACGGCACCGCGCCCAAGTACGCCAACCAGAACAAGGTCAATCCGGGCTCGCTGCTGTTCTCCGGCGTGATGATGCTCGAGTACATGGGCTGGAAGGAAGCCGCCGACCTGATCTCGCTGGTGTACCCCGAGGTCGTCAGCGACGGCATCGTGACCTACGATTTCGCGCGCCAGATCGAGGGTGCGACCGAAGTGGGCACCAGCCAGTTCGCGGACGCGCTGATCGAGCGCTTCGAGGGCGGCATCGACCTCGAGGCCAAGCGCAAGCAGTTGCAGGAGCAGCTGATCAAGGAGCGCAAGCAGCGCGAGATCCGGCGCCTGCTCGAGCCGATGGAGGAAATGGTCGCGACCGGCCGCGTGCCGAGCACGGTGGGCGACCTCATGACGCGCACGCTGATCACGGCCGCCGAAAGCGACACGGTCGAGGATGCGATGCACCAGATGACGGCGAACAACGTCAGTTGCATCGTGGTCGAGCCGGACAAGAAGGGCCAGTGGGGCATCATGACCCGGCGCGACATCGTCACCAAGATCGTCCACGCCAACCGCAGCACCGCGAGCGCAACGGTCAAGGACGTCGCCAGCCGGCCGCTGTTCGCGGTGCCGGCGGAGACCACCATCCGCGAGGCGGCGAAGATCCTGGCCGAGAAGAACTTCTCACGCCTGGCCATCTCGCAGGGCGACAAGGTCATCGGCATCGTCACCGAGACCGACATCTTCAACTCGGTCGAGCGCTTCGGCTGGGTCGAGTAAGCGCCAGCGCGGGTTGGGCGAATGCGCATCCTGATCGCGGATGATTCGCGCACCCTGCGCGCGGCGCTGGGCGACCAGCTGCGCGCGATGGGGCACGAGGTCACCGAAGCCCACGAGGGTCTGCAGGCGGTCGACCTGTTCCGGGTGCACGAGCCGGACCTGATCGTGCTCGACGTCGACATGCCGGTCATGAACGGCTACGAGACGGCGCGCCAGATCCGCGCGCTGTCGGGCGACCACGAGTGGATCCCGATCATCTTCCTGAGCAGCAACATCGGGGACAAGGACATCGCCACCGGCCTCGAGGCCGGCGGCGACGACTACCTGGCCAAGCCGGTCAGCCCGGTCGTTCTACGCGCCAAGATCAACGCCATGCAGCGCATCACCGACATGCGCCAGCGCCTGATCGACCTGACGGAGCTGCTCGAGGCGCACAACGTCACGCTGCGCGAGGAGTCGAGCATCGACTCCCTGACCGGGATCCCGAACCGCCGCACCTTCGACGCGGCCTTCGAGCAGGAGTGGAACCACCATTCGCGCAGCGGCAAGCCGCTGGCGCTGCTGCTGGCGGACGTGGATTACTTCAAGCGCTACAACGACACCTACGGTCACCAGAAAGGCGACGTGTGCCTGAAGGCCGTGGCCGTGGCGATGCGCTCCGCCGCGCGCCGCAAGGTGGACCTGGTCGCGCGCTACGGCGGCGAGGAGTTCGCGATGCTGTTGCCGGACACCACGCCGGTCAGCGCGCTGCTGGTGGCAGGGCGCGTGCTCGAGACGCTGCGGGCCCAGCGCCTGACGCACGAGGCGGCGCCCGCCGGGCACGTGACCATGAGCATCGGCGTGTGCGCCACCGCGCCGCAGGCCGGCCAGGCGCCGGCCGACCTGGTCAAGACCGCCGACCGGGCGCTCTACGATGCCAAGGCGAAGGGCCGCAACCAGGCCGTGCTGCAGGCGATAACGCGCTAGCTGTCATCCCGAGGAGCGTAGCGACGAGGGATCTCGTTCAGAACGAGATCCCTCGCTTCGCTCGGGATGACACGCGCTGCGCGCGTGTCACTTGGTGGTGCGCTTCTGCACGCTGGACGAATCGAAGTAGCTGTCGTCGAAGTCCACCGTGAAGTCGTTCGGCTTATCGTCGTTGGCCGCGGCGGTGATGAAGTAGCGTCCGGAGTTGAAGTGGTAGATCAGCTCGGGCGCGGTGCCGCCGGCCAGGATGTTCGGCGCCACGACGTAGTGCCCTTCCTGGAACTGGTAGAGCTGGTCGCGCGAGTCGTAGTTGTCCACGGCGATGATGTTCCAGCCGTCCTCGTCGATGTACATGTCGCGCTTCTTGAAGGTGTGGTTGGTGCCGGGCTTGAGCGTGGCTTCGACCACCCACACGCGGTGCTTCTCGTACCGCGGCAGGTCCTGGTTCAGGTGCTTGCCCTTGGCCAGGTCCTTGAACCTGACCTTGTTCCCGGCCAGCGTGTTGCCGTGGTAGCCGGTGAAGATCTCCTTCTTGCCGACCAGCTTCCAGTTGTAACGCTCGAGCACGCCGTTGAAGAGGTCGACCTGGTCGTAGAACTGGTGGCCGTCGGTGCCCTCGTACGGATTGTCGCAGCACACCGTCGGCGCGCGGCGGATGCGGCGGATGCCGGGTGAGTAGAGCCACGCGGCGCGGCCCTCGTTGCCGATGCCGCCCTTCTCATGCACCAGGATGAAGGTGCCGGCCATGCGCGGCGGCGCGATGGTCTGCGACAGGTACTTGATGAACATGTTCTCGGTCTTGGTCAGCGCCAGGGGCTGCTTGATACTCGCGTAGTAGAACTTCACGTCCTCGACGATCTTGGTCAGCTGGAACTCGCCATTGGGCTGCACGATCAGCTGGTTGTTGTAGCGGCGCACGTTCTCGCCGCGCCACTTGAGCTTGTGGTTCCAGATCACTTCGGCGCCCGATTTGGGAATCGGGAAGGGGAAGCCGAGCTTGGCGCCCTCGACCACGTCGGTGCCGGTCAGCGTCGCCGTCGTCGCATTCTCCCGGGTCGCCGCTTCGACCTCCTTGGGCCAGGTCACCACGCGGTGGCTGGGGTAGACATTCATCTTGTAGCTGTCGTACATCCCCAGCAGCTTCTTGTGGCCGGCGGTGAGGAACTTGTCGTACTGGGCCATGTTCGACTTGGTGATGGTGAACAGCGGTTTCTCCGCGTCCATCGCCGCGTCGCTGGGGTACTCGCCCTTGAGCGCACCCGACTGCTGGATCGGCGTCCACGCGGGAATCGAGCCGTCCGCATTGGCGCCTTTCTCGGCGCCGATCGGCGTGAGCTCGGTGCCGAGCTTGGCGGCTTCCTCGGGCGCGACCTTCCCGCTGGCCGGCGCCGCGCACAGTGCAACGGCGAGGACGGCGGCGAGACGGGAAGCGGCAGGCGTGGGCATGGTTGTTCTTCCCGGCGGTTGTTCGAGCGGACCACGATACTCCCGCAGGCGCAAATTCGGTATCCTTCGCGCCCCTTACGGAGCACCCATGCCGATCAAGCCTCACGGCGCCGCCACGCTGCGCCCCCTGTTCGTTGCCGATGCCAGTCGCCGCGACGCGCTCGCCCGCGAAGCGGCCACGCTGCCCGCGCTGATGCTGAACTCCGCCGCCGCGGCCAATGCCGTGATGCTGGCCGCCGGCTACTTCTCGCCGCTGGCGGGCTACATGAACCTGGTCGATGCCCTGTCGGTCGCGGACAGCCTGAAAACCAGGGCCGGGCTGTTCTGGCCGGTGCCGGTGCTGAACCTCACCCAGGATGCCGCCGCGATCAAGGGCGCCAGACGCATCGCGCTGCGCGACCCGAACGTCGAGGGCAATCCGGTGCTCGCCGTGATGGACGTCGAAGCGGTTGAAACCGTGCCGCAGGCGCAGCTCGAGCACATCGCGCAGAAAGTGTTCGGCACGCTGGACCCCAGGCACCCCGGCGTCGGCACGTTCCTGTCGCTCGGCAACACCCTGGTGTCCGGGCCGATCGAGGTGCTGAGCTACAGCTACTTCGAGAAGGAATTCCCGGAGACCTTCCGCACCGCCGTCCAGATTCGCGAGGAGATCGCCCGGCGCGGCTGGAAGAAAGTCGTCGCGTTCCAGACGCGCAACCCGATGCACCGCGCGCACGAGGAGCTGTGCCGCATGGCGATGGAGCGCCTGCACGCCGACGGCATCGTCGTGCACATGCTGCTCGGCAGGCTGAAGGCCGGCGACATCCCGGCGAACGTG
Source organism: Gammaproteobacteria bacterium (assembly GCA_031396115.1). Classification (GTDB taxonomy): domain Bacteria; phylum Pseudomonadota; class Gammaproteobacteria; order Nevskiales; family Nevskiaceae; genus JACPFV01. Next base: position 13,735 of record JANNKD010000326.1, on the reverse strand, counting down.
CGCAACGACTGCATCAACCAGATGGTCGAGCTGTACTTCCCGAAGAACACGGTGATGGTCACGGGCTACGGCTTCGACATGCTGTACGCCGGCCCGCGCGAGGCCGTGCTGCACGCCGTGTTTCGCCAGAACATGGGTGCGACGCACCTGATTGTCGGCCGCGACCACGCCGGCGTCGGCAGCTACTACGGCCCGTTCGACGCGCAGGCCATCTTCGATGCGCAGGTGCCGCAGGGCGCGCTCGAGATCGAGATCTTCCGCGCCGACAACACGGCCTGGTCGAAGAAGCTCGGCCGCGTCGTCATGAAGCGCGAAGCGCCCGGGCACACCGATGAGGACTACATCGACCTGTCAGGCACCAAGGTGCGCGAGATGCTCGGCAAGGGGATCGCCCCGCCGCCGGAGTTCGCGCGGCCGGAGGTGGCGAAGGTGCTGATGGATTACTACCGCTCGATTGGCGGGTGAGGCTGAAGCTGACTCCCGTGAGGCACAACGCACTGACCGTGCTCTGCTTCAGCGCTTAGTGTGGCCGCGTAATCCACAAGGGAGCGACTCATGGCCATCGCCCGCAAGCATCCGTCCGCGGCAAAACAAAGCCGCGCCCTCGACGCCATCGCGCTGCTCATCGCCGACCACAAGAAGGTCAGGGGTCTGTTCAGCCGGTTCGAAAAGCTCATGGACCAGGAAGGCGTCGACGATGAGAAGGCCGAGCTGGTAAAGCAGATTTGCAATGAGCTCAAGGTCCACATCCAGGTCGAAGAGGAGCTATTTTACTGGGTGGTGCGCCCGGCCATTGATGACGACGACCTGATAGACGAAGCCGAGGTTGAGCACGCCGGTGCCAGGGATCTCATCGCGCAGATCGAGGCCATGCAACCGGGCGACGAGCTGTATGACGCCAAAGTTGTCGTCCTCGGCGAGCAGATCGAGCATCACGTCAAGGAAGAGGAAGACGAGATGTTTCCGAAAGCCAGGAAAGCCAGGGTCAATACCGTCGAGCTTGCCGAGCAGATGATGGAGCGCAAGCTGGAGATCATGGCGGAGATGGGTCTGCCGAGCGAAGACGAAGATACCGCTGACAGCGGCGGCTTCCAGCGGGCCAACCAGAAGCCCTTGCGCGGCAAGACCACCTCAACTTCCAATCGACTCTAGGGGAACCACCGGCTACGGCGGCAGCGCGACGGCGAGGCCGATCGCGCGCTGGCACTTGTCGCTGAGGAAGTCGGCCTTGCGCTTGAGCACGGTGTCGCCCTTGCTATAGATCAGGCTGGCCACGTCGCGCGGCGCCAGCACCAGGTAGGCGAACAGCTCGGCGCGGTCCTCGTGCGGATAGGTCTCGCCGTATGACGTGATGAAGCCCGGCTTGCCGCTGCCGGGTGACGCCTTGCGCAACAGGCCGGGGTAGCGGTGCGAGTAGCCGCCGCCGAACTGGCTGGTCCAGTCGGCATCGCTGATGCCGCCGAAGCGGAACTCGAGCAGGTGATACATCTCGTGCAGCGTGCGGTGCTGCAACGAGCCCGTATCGGAGCCGTCGAGCACCAGCAGGCTCAGCGGCGCGACCGGGATGCCGCCGACACTCTTGCCGCTTTCGGTCAGGCCGCCGCAGAGCACGACGTAGCGCATGCCCAGGCGCCGCAGCGCGGCGTCCGGCACGTTCGACAACGCGCTCGCCACGGTGCTGGCGGCGTCGGCGGCGTCGCGGGCGCTCAGTGCGCCGCACAGGTAGACGCCTTCGCTCGGCCGCGTGTCGGTCGCAACGTGGCCGAAGCTGAGGCCGAGCGCCGCCAGGCGCCGGTCCTGCGACGGCAGCAGTTGCAGGCCGTCGAACTCGGTATCCCGCGCGGCCTGGCGCTCGCTCGGCTGCGCATGGAGCGTGAGGGGCAGCAGCGCCAGCCAGAGCAGGGCGGCGGCGCGCACGGGGTTATTTGGCGGCAACGGGTTCGCCGGGAGCATCGTCGGCCTGCTGCCGCCGCGCGATCAGGTCGTACACGGCCGGGATCACGAACAGCGTGAACAGCGTGCCGACCAGCAGGCCGCCGACGATCACCGCGCCGATCTGGCGGCGGCTTTCCGCCCCGGCGCCGTCGGCCATGGCCAGCGGCAGCGCGCCCAGCACCATCGCGCCGGTGGTCATCAGGATCGGCCGCAGGCGCATCGTCGCCGCCTCGATGACGGCGTCGCGCTTGCTCAGGCCGGTGAGCTGCAGCTGGTTGCCGAACTCGACGATCAGGATGCCGTGCTTCGTGATCAGGCCGATCAGCGTGATGATGCCGATGCGGCTGTAGATGTTCCAGGTGCCGGGGACGTCCGAGACCAGGCCCATCAGGTGCAATGCGAGGAACGCGCCAGCCATGGCGAACGGCACCGTCAGCATGATGATGAACGGCGACAGGAAGCTTTCGAACTGCGCGGCCAGCACCAGGAAAATGAAGATCAGCGCCAGCGCCAGGGTCACGCCCAGCTCCTGGCTGGAGCGCTTGAAGTCGCGGGACGTGCCGGTGTAATCCAGCGTGGCCGTGGGCAGTTCCTCCTTCACGACGTTCTCGACGCTCGCCAGCGCCTCGCCGAGCGAGACGCCGGGCTTGAGCGTCGCCGTCAGGCTGGCGGCGCGCAGCTGGTTGAAGTGGTTCAGCTCGCGCGCCGCGACGGTCTCGTGCATGGAGATGACGTTGGCCAGGCCGATCATGCGGCCCGATTCGTTGCGCACGTAGATGCGGTTCAGGTCGGTCGGGTTGGTGCGGTCGATGCCCTGCAGCTGGACCAGCACGTCGTACTGCTCGCCCTCGCGCTTGAAGCGGGTGACCTGGCGGCCGCCGAGCAGCGTTTCGAGCGCCTGGCCCACGACCAGCGGGCTGACGCCCATCGCCGCGGCCTTGTCGCGGTCGAGTTCCACGCGCAGTTGCGGCTTGTTGAGCTTGAGGTCGGTCTCCGGGTTCTGCACGGTCGGCAGCTCGCCGACGCGGGCCAGCACGCGGCCCATCATTTCGGACAGGGCTTCGTACGGCTCGTTGGTCAGCACCACCAGCGACACCGGCTTGCTGAGGAAGCCGCCGCTGCCGAGCGAGGCCGGCGTGATCGGGAACGCCATGACGCCGGGCGCGCCCGCGAACATCTTCGGGCCGATCTCCTTGGTGATGTCGAAGATCGAGCGCTGCCGCTGCTCCCAGTCCTTGACGCGCACGAACGACACGCCGTTGGACACGGTCGGGAATCCCACGACCATGAAGTACCGGCTCAGCTCGGGGATGGTCTTGTAGATCTCCTCCAGCCGTCGCGCGTAGCCGTCGGTGAACTGCAGCGTCGCGCCCACGGGCGCGATGAACACGCCGAGGAACAGCCCGCGGTCCTCGAGCGGCGAGAGCTCGGCCTTCAGCGACAGGAACAGGGCGACGCCGCCGGCCGCGACCAGCACGCCGATGCCGAGCACGATCGCCTTGCCGCCGGCGAGCGTGGCCGTCAGCAGCCTGCGGTAGCCATTAGTGAGGCCGGTGATGAACCGTTCGATCAGGTTGTAGGCCGCGCCGTGGCGCTTCTCGTGCTTGAGCAGCAGCGAGCACATCATCGGCGTCAGCGTCAGCGCCACGAAGCCCGATACCAGCACCGCGCCGGCCAGCGTCCAGGCGAACTCCTTGAACAGCTTGCCGGCGACATCCTGCTGGAAGCCGACCGGGGCATACACCGCGGCCAGCGTGAGCGTCATGGCGATGATGGCGAAGCCGATCTCGCGCGCGCCCTTGAGCGCCGCTTCCTTGCGCGGCATGCCGCTCTCGACGTGCCGGTGGATGTTCTCGAGCATGACGATGGCGTCGTCCACCACCAGGCCGACCGCCAGCACGGCGGCGAGCAGCGTCAGCGTGTTGATGGAGAAGTCGAACGCCAGCATCACCGCGCAGGCGCCGATCAGCGACACCGGGATCGTGACCAGCGGGATGATGGTGGCGCGGAACGAGCGCAGGAAGAAGAAGATGATCAGCACGACCAGCGCGGTGGCTTCGAGCACCGTGCGCTGCACGTTCTTGATCGACTCCTCGATGAAGACCGACGAGTCGTAGGCCATCTCGGCCTTCATGCCGGGCGGCAGTGCCGGCCGGATGCGGTCGAGCTCGGCGCGCACCGCGGCCGACACGTCCAGCGGGTTGGCGCTGGACTGCTTGACGATGCCCAGGCCGATCGCGTCCTGGCCGTTGTAGCGCGTGGCGAAGCGCTCGTTGCCGCCGCCGATCTCGGCGCTGCCGACGTCGCGCAGCCGCACCAGGAAGCCGCCGGCGTCGCGCAGGATCAGGTTGTTGAACTGCTCAGCGGTGCGCAGGTCGGACTCCGACAGCACCGTGAATTCGCGCTGGGCGCTCTCGATGCGGCCGGCCGGCACTTCCACGTTCTGCCGGTTGAGGGCGCCCTCGACGTCCTGCGGCGTCATGCCGTGGCCGGCGAGCCGCTCCGGGTCGAGCCAGACGCGCATGTTGTAGCGCGAGCCGAAGCTGCGGATGAATGCCACGCCGGGCAGGGACTGCAGGCGGTCCTTCAGGAAGCGGTCGGCGTAATCGGCGATCTGCAGGCGGTCGTGGCTCTCGCGCGACACCGCCACGGACATGACGGGCTGCGCGTCGGCTTCGGCCTTCTGCACCACCGGGTCGATCACCTCGCGTGGCAGGCCGCCGCTGCCGCGGGCCACGCGGTCGCGCACGTCGGACGCGGCGCCCTCGGGGTCACGCGACAGCACGAAGGTCAGCGTGATCTGCGAGTACTGCTCGCGCGAGATCGAGGTCATCAGCTCGACGCCCTCGAGCCCGGCCAGCGCGTCCTCCAGCACCTGCGTCACGCGCGACTCGACGATGCTGGCGCTGGCGCCGGGATACTGGGTCTCCACCGTCACCACCGGCGGATCGACGTTCGGGTATTCGCGCACGGTCAGGCGCGTGGCGCAGACGAAACCGACCAGCAGGACGACGAGCGACAGCACGGTGGCGAAGACCGGCCGGCGGATGCACAACTCGGGGAGGGTCATGCGGGCATTGTACGGTGCCTATTTCGTGTCGATGCGCAGCCCGATGGGGAAGGTCGTGGCGCCCGGTTGCAGCGGCGGTTTGGGCAGCGGTTTCCCGGTCAGGCGCCGGCGTACGCAGTCGCTGCCCGGCGAATCGGGCTCGACCCGCAGGTTAGGGGCGTTGCCGTCGGCATCCACGTCTGCGACCACCATCAGCATCGGCGAGGCGCCGGGCGTTCCCGGCGGGATGCAGTCGTTGAGCGCGGCCTGCAGGCGCGGCGAGATCACGATGAAGTACATGGCGCCGTCGCCGTTGGACAGCGCCTGGTTGCCGGTCTCATAGCGCGTGGCGAGGCTCGGCCCGCAGGCCGACGCGAGCAGGCTCAGCAACAGGGTCGCGAGGCGCATGTTTGCCGTCATTCCCGCGAAAGCGGGAATCCAGAAGACTGGGTGCCCGCGTCCGCGGGCATGACGGATGCGGGATGCAGCTTCGGCCGCAGCCACAGCGCGGCGATCAGCGCGCCCGCGGCGGTGATGATCGCGCCGACCAGAAAGGCGAACTGGTAGCCGCCATTCAGCGCGGCGAGCGTCTCGACGCCCGCTTCGGCCAGGCCGCGCGTGCGCGCGTCGGCGAGGCTCGCCAGCGCGGCGAGGCCCAACGCGCCTCCCATCATGAACGAGGTGTTGACCACGCCCGAGGCCAGTCCTGACTCGTCGTTGCCGACGTCGTTCATGGCCGCGAGCAGCACGGGATTGAACGCCATGCCGGCGCCCAGGCCGAGGAGCACCATGCCCGGCAGCACGTCGACGACGAAACTGCCGCCGAGCGGCGCGCGCGCGAACAATCCCAGGCCGACGGCCGCGATCAGCAGGCCGATCCAGAGCGGGCCGCGGATGCCGAAGCGGATGACCATCTTCGCCGACAAGCCCGCCGAGAACGCCGCCATGATCACGTCGGCCGGCAGGAACGAGAGGCCGACCTTGAACGGGTCGTAGCCGAGCACATACTGCAGGTACAGCGCGGTGATCACGAACCAGGCGAACATGCCGGCCGCCCACAGCACGCCGACGACGTTGGCGATGGCGAGGTTACGCAGCTTGAACAGGCGCAGCGGCATCAGCGGCTCGGCCACGCGCGCCTCGATGAACAGGAACAGCGCCAGCAGCGCGACGGCGGTGGCCAGCAGTCCCTGCGTCTGCAGCGAGCCCCAGCCGGCAGCGTTGCCCTCGACGATGGCGTAAACCGCGAGCATCAGCCCGAGCGTGACGGTGACGGCGCCGCCGACGTCGAGGCGTTTGCGCGCGACGGCCGGCGCGTCCGGCGGCAGCAGCTTGCCGATCGCGACGTACGCGGCGATGCCGATCGGCAGGTTGACCAGGAAGATGGACTCCCAGCCGAGCCAGCTGGTCAGGAAGCCGCCGAGCACCTCGCCGATGCTGCCGCCGGCGGCGCAAACGAAGCCGTAGATCCCCATCGCCTGCGCGCGCTCGGCCGGCTCGGTGAACAGGTTCATGATCAGCGACAGCGCCACGGCCGTGACTACGGCGCCGCCGAGGCCCTGGATGGCGCGCGCGGCGACCAGGGTGAGCTGCGAATTGGCCAGGCCGCAGGCCAGCGAGGCGACGGTAAACACGCACAGCCCGATCAGGAACCAGCGGCGCGGGCCGTAGAGGTCGCCGAGCCGGCCGCCGAGCAGCAGGAAGCCGCCGAAGGTCAGCATGTAGGCGTTCAACACCCACACCAGCGAACTGCCGTCGAAGCCGAGGTCGGCCTGGATCGTGGGCAGGGCGACCGTGACGACGGTGGTGTCGAGCACGATCATCAGCACGCCCGTGCACAGGACGTAGAGGGCGAGCCAGCGGTTCTTGTCAGTCACGGTGGCGCTCCTACCGGGATTCGAACCCGGGTTTAAGCCTTGAGAGGGCTCCGTCCTAGGCCTCTAGACGATAGGAGCGTGTGCGTGATGATGGGGGTGCCGAGGGCCGCGTATTATACGCACCCGCGCCGCGCCCTCAAGCCGGCGTTACCTAATCAAAAACAAGGATTTGCCATCGAACCCCAGCGCATCCCGCGGGCGGAGCACCCGATCTCGCGGCAGAGTTTCAGCGGCGCTGCGCTGAAGGTGCTGTACACGCTGCGCGACGCCGGTTTCCAGGCTTACGTCGTCGGCGGCGGCGTGCGCGACCTGCTGGCCGGGCTCAAGCCCAAGGACTTCGATATCGCCACCGACGCGCACCCGGAACAGATCCGCAAGGTGTTCCGTTCGTGCCGCCTGGTCGGCAGGCGCTTCCTGATTGCGCACGTGCGCATGGGTCCGGAGATTCTCGAGGTGACGACGTTCCGCGGCCCGATCGGCGATTCGCACGACCGCGACGAAACCGGCCGCATCCTGTCGGACAACATCTACGGCACGCTCGAGGACGACGCGGTCCGGCGCGACTTCACCATCAACGGCCTCTACTACGACATCCGCGACTACGCGATCGTGGATTACGTCGGTGGCATGGACGACCTGAAGGCCCGGAGGCTGCGCCTGATCGGCGATCCGGAGCTGCGCTACCGCGAGGACCCGGTGCGCATGCTGCGCGCGGTGCGCATCGGCAACAAGATGCATTTCCAGATGGACCCGGCCTCGGCCGAGCCGATCGCGCGCCTCGCGCCGTTGCTGCGCGAGATCCCGCCGGCGCGCCTGTTCGAGGAGGTGCTGAAGCTGCTGCTCAATACGGAAGCGGTCGAGAATTTTCGCGCGCTGCACTGGTTCAAGCTCTGGCACGAGCTGTTCCCGGACCTGGCCAAGGCCCAGGACCACAATCCGGAGCACGTGCGCGCGTTCGTCGAATGGGCACTGGCCAGCACCGCCGAGCGCATGAAGCACGCGCAGCCGGTCAACCCGGCGTTCCTGTTCGCCGCGCTGCTGTGGCCGCCGCTGGCGATGCGCGCGCGCGTGTTGCGCGAGCAGCAGGGGCACCCGGAGCCCATCGCGCTGGCACAAGCCGCCGAGGAGATCCTGTCCCGGCAGGTGCTGCGCGTGGCGATCCCCAAGCGCTTCTCGATCCCGGCGCGCGAGATCTGGCAGATGCAGCCGCGCTTCGACAACCGCAAGGGTGCCGCGCGCCTCATGGCGCATCCACGCTTCCGCGCCGCCTACGATTTCCTGCTGCTGCGGGCGCAGGCCGGCGAAGCGCCGCAGGAGCTGGCCGATTGGTGGACCGCGGCGCAAAGCGGCCAGCCGGTGGAAGCGCCGCCGGACGATGCCGGCGCGCCGCAGGAAGGCGATGGCGCACCGCGCCGCCGCCGCCGTCGCCGGCGCGGCCGGGGCGGCGGCAGCCCGCAGCAGCCACCGCCGCAAGGCTGAAAGTGGAGCCCGCTCGCCCTGAGCGTGGCTGGTTGGCGCAGACCGGCGCACGCAGGGCTTACGTCGGCCTGGGCGCCAACCTGAAAGATCCACCCGCGCAGCTGCGCGAGGCATTGCGGCTCATCGGCGCGCGGCCCGGCATCCGCGTCGCCGGCACCTCGCGGTTCTACCGGAGCGCGCCGCTGGGTCCCGCGGGGCAGCCCGACTACTGCAACGCGGTCTGCGCGGTCGACACCGACCTGAACCCGGATCGCCTGCTCACGCACCTGCACGACGTCGAACGCGCGATGGGGCGCGAGCGGCCGCCGCAGCGCTGGGCCCCGCGCCTGATCGACCTCGACTTGCTGCACTACGAGCGCGCGAAGATGAAGACCTCGCGCATCACGCTGCCGCATCCCGAAATGCACAAGCGCAACTTCGTGCTCGTGCCCCTCGCCGAGCTGGCGCCGGACCTGGAACTGCCGGGTCTCGGGGTGGTTTCCGAGCTGGCAGGAATCGCGGGCCGGGACGGGCTTGCGGAGTGGAATTGATATAGTCCCGCCGCCATGGATTTGAGCAAACCCGTCAACATTGCCGAGCTGCGGCGCATGCGCGAAGCCGGCGAGAAGATCGCCTGCCTGACCTGCTACGACGCCAGCTTCGCGCTGATCGAAGATCGCGCCGGCGTGGACCTGGCGCTGGTCGGCGACTCGCTCGGCATGGTCATCCACGGTCGCGCGACCACGACCGCCGTCACGGTGGACGACATCGTCTATCACTGCCGCGCGGTGAAGGACCACTTCAAGCGCGCCTTCCTCGTCGCGGACATGCCGTTCCTGTCCTTCGCCACGCGCGACCGCGCGCTCGATGCCGCGCAGGCGATGATGCAGCAGGGCGGGGCCAAGATGGTCAAGCTCGAAGGCGGCCGCGAGCAGGCCGACATCGTCGAGTACCTGACGGTGCGTGGCGTGCCGGTGTGCGCGCACCTGGGGCTGCAGCCGCAACTGATCCACAAGATGGGCGCGTTCAAGGTGCAGGGCCGCGACGACGCGGCAGCCGCGGCGATGCTGCACGACGCCGAGGTGCTGCAGCAGGCCGGCGCGGATTTATTGTTACTCGAATGCATCCCCGCGGCGCTCGGCAAGCGCATCACCGAGTCGGCGCGCGTGCCGGTGATCGGCATCGGCGCCGGGCCGGACGTCAATGGCCAGATCCTGGTGCTGCACGACATCCTGAACATCTCGCCGACCGTGACGCTCGGCCGCAAGCCGCGCTTCGTGCGTAATTTCATGCTGGGAGAAGCGGGGTCCGGCGGGAAAGACATCGAGGCGGCGATCGGCGGCTACGTGAAGGCGGTCAAGGACAAGAGCTACCCGGCGCCGGAGCACTGCTTCTAGTGCAGGTCGTTCACACCGTTGCCGAACTTCACGCCGCCCTGCAGCCCTGGCGCAAGGCGCGCGAGACCATCGCCTTCGTGCCGACCATGGGCAACCTGCACGCCGGCCACGTCAGCCTGGTCGACAAGGCACGTGAGCTGGGCGAGTGCGTGGTGGTCAGCATCTTCGTCAACCCGCTGCAGTTCGGGCCCAACGAGGACTTCGACAAGTATCCGCGCACTCTCGACGCCGATTGCAAGCTGCTGAAGAAGGCCAAGGTGGACCTGGTATGGGCGCCGTCGGTTAAGGACATGTACCCGGGCGGCTATCCACCTGCGACGACCGTCAGCGTGACTGGCGAGCTGACCGGAATCCTGTGTGCGCCGTTCCGCCCGGGGCATTTCACCGGTGTGGCGACCGTGGTCAACGTCCTGCTCAACCGCGTCGCGCCGGACATCGCGGTGTTCGGCGAGAAGGACTACCAGCAGCTCGCCGTGATTCGCCAGATGGTGGCGGACCTGGGGCTGGCGATCCGCATCGTCGGTGCGCCGACACTGCGCGAGCCGGATGGACTGGCCATGAGCTCGCGCAACCAGTTCCTGGCGCCCGAGGAGCGCAAACGCTCGGCGCGGATGTACGAGACGCTGCAGTGGGTCGCCGGTGAGCTGCAGGGCGGGCGGCGCGACTACGCCATGCTGTCGCAGGAAGGGCAGGCGCGGCTGGTCAAGGCCGGCTTCAATCCGCAGTACCTCGAAGTGCGCGCCGCTGGCCTCGCCGCGCCGGATGACAAGACGCGCCATTTCGTCGTGCTGACCGCGGCCTTCATGGGCACCACGCGGCTGATCGACAACCTCCAATTCCGACTGTGAAAAAGGGGACGCACACAATTATTAATTGTGTGCGTCCCCTTTTTCAGTCCACCTCTTCCTGCCGGCGCTTGCCGAAGGTCGTCACCAGCTCGTTCTGCAGGCGCGGCGGCACGGCCTCGTAGTGGCTGAATTCCAGCGTGAAGCTGCCCTCGCCGGCGGTGTGGGACTTCAGCTTGTGGTGATAGTCGCGCAGCTCCACCAGCGGCGCCTGCGCCTCGATCAAGGCCTGCGACGCGCCGAGCATGGATTGGTTGCTGATGCGCCCGCGCATCCCTGACAGGTCGCCGGTGATGTCGCCGATCGAGTGCGCGGGCGCGTTGATCATCACGTTCATGATCGGCTCGAGCACGATCGGCCGCGCCTTGGCCACGGCGTCGAGGAAGGCCTTGCGGCCGGCGCTGATGAACGCCACTTCCTTGCCGTCCACCGGGTGGGTCTTGCCGTCGAAGACGATCACGCGCACGTCGTGCAACGGGAAGCCCGAGATCGCGCCGGTCTGCAGCACCTGGCGCACGCCTTTCTCGACCGCCGGGATGAACTGGTTCGGGATGGCGCCGCCGACCACCTCGTCGACGAACTCGAAGCCGGTGCCGCGGGGCAGGGGCTCGACGCGCAGGTAGACCTCACCGAACTGGCCGGCGCCGCCGGTCTGCTTCTTGTGCCGGTGGTGGCCTTCCGCCCTCTGCAGGATGGTCTCGCGGTACGGCACGCGCGGCGGCCGCGTATTGAACTCGGCGTGGTAGCTGCGCTTCATCTTCTCCAGCACCACGCGCAGGTGCATCTCGCCCTGGCCGTAGAGCACGGTCTCGTTCAGCACCGGGTTCTGCTCGATGCGCACGCTCGGGTCCTCGGCCACCAGCTTGTGCAGGGCGTCCGAGATCTTCTGCTCGTCGCCGTGCTTGAGCGGCTCCAGCGCCAGCCCGAGCATCGCGGTGGGCAGCACGACGGACTTGAGGTGATGGTGGTCCTCGTCGTGCGAGTCGTGCAGCACCGCGTCGTAGTGCAGCTCGTCGATCTTGGCGATCGCGCCGATGTCGCCGGCCACCAGCGAGCCGATCTCGAGCGTGTCCTTGCCCTGCAGGCGGTAGACGTGGGACACCTTGATGGACTTGCGCGCGTCCCCGACGAACAGCTGGCCGGCGCGCAGGCTGCCCTGGTGCACGCGGAAGACGCCGAGCCGGCCGACGTACGGGTCGATGCTGATGCGGAACACGTGCGCAATGCCGTGCCCGCCCGGGCCCGGCACGATCGCGACCGGCTCAGCCGCTTCGCCTTCGCCTTTCATGAACGGCGGCGGGTTGCCTTCCTGCGGGTTGGGCAGCAGGCGCACGGCGAGGTCCAGCAGCGCGTCGAGCCCGGCGCCCGATTGCGCCGAGGCGAAGCACACCGGCACCAGGTGGCCCTCGCGCAGCGCCTTCTCGAAGGTGTCGTGCAATTGCTCGGGGGTCACCGAGTCGGAATCCTCGAGATACTTCTCCATCAACTGCTCGTCCACCTCGACCACCTGCTCGATGATGGCCCGGTGCGCTTCCTTGATGCTGGAGAAGTCGGTCGGCGGGCCGTCGGCGGCGAAGAAGCAGTCGATGACCTTCTTGCCGCCCTCGGCCGGCAGGTTGATCGGCAGGCACTCCTTGCCGAACTCCTGGCGCAGTTGCTCGAGCAGCTGCGGCAGCCCGGCGCCGCCGGTGTCGAGCTTGTTGATCACGATCACGCGGCACAGGCGCTGCTTGCCGGCGGCGTCCCACATGCGGCGCGTCGCCATCTCGATGCCGGCGACCGCGCTCATCACCAGCACGCCGGTCTCGGCCGCCCCCAGCACGCTCATCGAGCGGCCGAGCAGGTCGGGGTAGCCGGGAGTGTCGATCAGGTTGATGTGCTTGCCCTGCACGCCGAGATGGCACACGGCCGGGTCGAGCGAGTGCTGGAACTCCTTCTCGAGGGAGTCGAAGTCGCAGACGGTCGTGCCGCGCGCCAATTCGCCCATGGCCTTGATCGCCCCGGCTCGGTGCAGCAGGGCCTCGGCCAGCAACGTCTTGCCGGCGCCGGCATGCCCGATCAGGACCAGATTGCGGATGTCGGCGGTGGTCAAAGCCATTTCGCACCCGTGCTTCGCTCGCTGAAGGGCGATTCTGCTCCGAAACCATGCGCTGTGGGAGGGCCCGTTGAACCTGCTTCATTGCGGTGCACGGACCGGCTTTGATAAAGTTCACCAACAGCCTCCGCTGCACGTAGGCGGAGGGCCGGGTGAATGCCTCAGTGGGCCGCCCGTATTGCTGCAAACCATTGATCTTAGGGCGCATGCCTAATTTGGGCCGCCCGGATCAGCAAGCCCCTGAGGCACCCCCATGATCGTCACTTTGCTGAAGTGCAAGCTGCATCGCGGCTGCGTCACGCATGCCGAACTCGATTACGACGGTTCCTGCGCCATTGATTCCCGGCTGCTGGACGCCGCCGGCATCATGGAGTTCGAGCAGATCCAGATCTACAACATCACCAACGGCGAGCGCTTCACCACCTACGCCATCCGCGCCGAAGCGGGTTCGGGCGTGATCTCGGTCAACGGCGCCGCGGCCCACAAGGCCCGCGTCGGCGATCGCGTGATCATCGCCACCTACTGCCAGATGGAAGCCGCCGCGGGTCGCGCCTTCAAGCCGCGCCTGATCTACCTCGACGAGCGCAACCGCATCGTCCGCACGGCCAATACCATCCCGGTGCAGGCCGCCTGAAGCGCATCGCGGAGCTCTTCCCGACCCTGGTGTACTCGGCGCCGCTGGGCGCCGGCAGCGCCGCGCTGAACCGCGAGCTGCTCCTGGAGTGCCGCAAGGTCCGCGCGCGTGACGCGGCCGGCCGGCGCTGGTCGGTGCGCAACTACCCGGGCGGCTACACGAGTTACGGCTCGCTCGACCAGCTGCACCGGATGTCGTCGACGTTCATCGCCCTGCGCGAGCGCATCGACCGCCACGCCGCCGCCTATGCACGCGCGCTGCAATGGGACCTGCGCGGCGGCCGGCTCGACATGAGCGATTGCTGGGCCAACCTGATGGGCCGCGGCAGCGCGCACAGCCTGCACCTGCACCCGCACGCCGTGATCAGCGGCACCTACTACGTGAAGACGCCTCCCGGCAGCGCCGGGCTCAAGTTCGAGGATCCGCGCCTGTCGCGCTTCATGGC
>JANNKD010000297.1:0-4963 GCA_031396115.1 Gammaproteobacteria bacterium | reverse complement strand
TGTCGGGCCAGTACGATCCGGTCACGCCGCCGCGCTACGCCGAGCAGGTTGCAAAAACCCTGTCGAACAGCCGCAGCCTGGTCGCCAAGGGGCAGGGCCACACGCCGATGAACGTCGGCTGCATGCCGCGGCTGCTGAAAGAGTTCGTCGAGACCCTGCAGCCGAAGGCGCTCGACGCCAGCTGCCTCGATGCGCTAGGCGACACGCCGTTCTTCCTCGATTACCAGGGGCCCTCACCATGATGGGATCGCCGTGATCGAACTGGAAAGCCTCGCCAAGTCCTTCGGCGCCGTGCGCGCCGTGCAGGACGTCTCGTTCCGCGCCGAGGACGGGCGCATCACCGGGCTGCTCGGCCCGAACGGCGCCGGCAAGACCACCACGCTGCGCATGCTGTACACGCTGCTGCGGCCGGACCGCGGCCGCATCGCCATCGACGGTGTCGATGCGCTGGCGCGGCCCGAGGAGGCGCGCCGGCGCCTGGCCGTGCTGCCCGACTCGCGCGGGCTGTACAAGCGCCTGACCGCGCGCGAGAACATCGAGTACTTCGGGCGGCTGCATGGGCTCGACGAGGCGGCGCTGCGCGAGCGCACCGACCGCCTGGTGCGTGAGCTCGAACTCGGCGACGTCGAGCACCGCCACGCCGAGGGCTTCAGCCAGGGTCAGCGCGTGAAGACGGCCATCGCGCGCGCGCTGGTGCACGCGCCGCAGAACCTGCTGCTCGACGAGCCGACCAACGGGCTCGACGTGATGGCGACGCGCGCCATGCGCGCGCTGCTGCGGCGGCTGCGCGGCGAGGGGCGCTGCATCGTGTTCTCGAGCCACATCATGCAGGAGGTCGCCTCGTTGTGTGACGTGATCGTCGTGGTCGCGCACGGCCGCGTCGTCGCGCGCGGCTCGCCCGACGAGATCCGCGCCCAGGCCGGCGAGAGCAACCTCGAGGACGCCTTCGTCAAGGTCATCGGCACGGGCGAGGGGTTGCTGGCATGAGCCGCCGCCCCTGGTTGACCGTGTTCGTCAAGGAGGCGCGTGAAAACCTGCGCGACCGGCGCACGGTGACGTCCGCGCTGCTGCTCGGGCCGCTCATGTTCCCGGCCATCCTGGTCGTCATGCTGACCGCCATCGGCGGGCGGATTGCGAGCGACCTCGAGAAGACGCTGAAGTTGCCGGTGGTGGGCGCCGAGCACGCGCCGAACCTCGTCACCTGGCTGCGGCAGCAGTCGGTCGAGATCCAGCCGGGACCCGCCGACCCGAAGCAGGCGGTGATGAAGAAGGACGCCGAGGTGGTGCTGGTGATCCCGCCGGGCTACGGCGAGGACTGGCGCGCCGGCCGGCCGGCGACGGTGGAGCTGCATTACGACCGCACCCACGATCGCGCGCAGACCACGCTGCGGCGGGTGCGCAGCCTGCTCGAAGGGTATGGCGCGACGATCGGCGCGCTGCGCCTGACCGTGCGCGGCGTGGATCCGGCCGTCGCGCGCACGCTCGCGATCGAGGAGCGCGATGCCGCGGGCGTCGACCCGCTGCTGGCGATGCTGGTGGCGTTCTTCCCCTACGGGTTGATATTCGCCGCGTTCTTCGGCGGCATGTACCTGGCGATCGACTCGACCTCGGGCGAGCGCGAGCGCATGACCCTGGAGCCCTTGCTGCTGAACCCGGTGCCGCGCGCGCAACTGGTGCTCGGCAAGCTGGCGGCCACTGTCGCGTTCTCCACCGTGAGCCTCACCTTGTGCGTCGCGGCGATGTCCTTCGGCCTCACGCTGGTCCCGGAGATGCCGAACGGCGTCCAGCTGTCACTGCCGCCGCTCAAGGCGCTGCAGATCCTGTTGATCGCGCTGCCGGTGGTGCTGCTGGCCTCGGCCTCGCAGATGCTGATCGCCTCGTTCACGCGCAGCTATCGCGAGGCGCAGACCTACGTGCAGTTCTTCCAGATTATCCCGATCGTGCCGACCCTCGTGCAGATGCTCAGCCCGGTGGAGGCGACGCCGGCGACGCTGCTGACGCCGGTGCTGAGCCAGAGCGTACTGATCAGCCTGGTCGGCAAGGGCCGCCCGCTGGAGCTGGCGCAGGTGGCGATGTCGTGGGGCGCGACGCTGGCGGTCGGCATGCTGTTCGCGGCGGCGGTCGTGTGGTTCTACCGCCGGGAAAAGATCCTGTAGGAGCGCCCCTCAGGCGCGACTGGTTCGCGCCAAGGTCTCGTCGAGGTCCTTCGAGCGCAGGCGCTTCTGGATCGCGCGCAGGATGCCGGCGCTGTCGAGCCCGCAAGCGCCAAGGAGTTCTTCGCGCGTTCCATGCTCGACGAAGCTGTCGGGCAGGCCGAGGTTCAGCACCGGGACGGCGTGATGCTGCGCCAGCAGCACCTCATTGACCGCGCTGCCGGCGCCGCCGTGGCGCACGTTGTCCTCGACCGTCACGAACAGGTCGGTCTCGTTGGCCAGCGCGAGGATCATGTCGCTGTCGAGCGGGCGCACGAAGCGCATGTCCACCACGACGGCGTCCAGGATCTCGGCGGCCTCGAGCGACGGCTGCACCATCGCGCCGAAGGCCAGGATCGCCACGCGCGGACGGCGGCGGCCGTGCGCCTCGCGCACGATGCGCGCCTTGCCGACCGCCAGCGTCTCGAGGTCGCGGCGGCTCTCGAGTCCGGGACCGCTGCCGCGCGGGTAGCGCACCGCGCTGGGCTGGTCCAGGGTCAGCCCGGTGGACAGCATGCGCCGGCACTCGATTTCGTCGGACGGCGCCATCACCACCAGGTTCGGGATGCAGCGCAGGAACGAGAAGTCGAAGGCGCCGTGGTGCGTCGCGCCGTCGGCGCCGACCAGGCCGCCGCGATCGAGCGCGAACACGACCGGCAGGTTCTGGATGGCGACGTCGTGGATCAGCTGGTCGTAGGCGCGCTGCAGGAACGTCGAGTAGATCGCGACCACCGGACGCAGGCCCTCGCAGGCCATGCCCGCGGCCAGCGTCACCGAGTGCTGCTCGGCGATGCCGACGTCGAAGTAGCGGTCCGGAAACTGCTGCGAGAATTCCACCAGGCCCGAGCCCTCACGCATGGCCGGCGTGATGGCGACGAGATTCGGATTCTTCGCCGCGGCGTCGCACAGCCAGTCGCCGAACACCTGGGTATAGCTGGGTCGCGCGCCGGGCTTTTTCGAAGGGAAGTCGCCGGTCACGGGATCGAACTGCGTGACGCCGTGGTACTTGATGGGGTCGGCTTCGGCCGGCTCGAAGCCCTTGCCCTTGACCGTGATCGCGTGCAACAGCTGCGGCCCCTTCGCGTCCTTCAGCAGTTCGAACTGCCGGGTCAGCGCCGGCAGGTCGTGCCCGTCGATCGGACCGGAGTAGCGGAACCCCAGCGTCTCGAACAGCGAGCCCGGGCGCTCCAGGTGCGCCAGGTTGTCCTCGCCCTCGGAGCCGGCTTCGCGCAGCCCCGACGCCTCAAGAAGAGAGCGCGGATCGGGGCGTGTCCGGGCACTGTGCGGCGCGGCCAGTCCCAGCTTGCGCATCAACCGCGCGGAGTAATCGCGCAGCGCGCCGACGTTTTCCGAGATGGACATGTCGTTGTCGTTGTAGACCACCAGCACGTCGAGGCCGAGGTGCCCGAGGTGGTTCAGCGCCTCGAACGCCATGCCCGCGGACATGCCGCCGTCGCCGATGATCGCAACGACGCGACGCTTATCGCCCTTGAGCCGGGCCGCCGCCGCAATGCCGGTCGCCGCGGAAAGTGAGGTGGAGGAGTGGCCGGCGCCGAACACGTCGTACTCGCTTTCCGCGCGATTCAGGAAGGGCGCGAGCCCGCCGTGGCGGCGGATGGTCTCCAGCCGCGCGCGGCGGCCGGTCAGCATCTTGTGGGGGTAGGCCTGGTGACCGACGTCCCACACCAGGCGGTCGTGGGGCGTGTCGAACACCCGATGCAGCGCGATCGACAGTTCGACTGTGCCCAGGTTGGCCGCAAAGTGCCCGCCGATGCGCCCCAGCGTCTCGATCAGGTAGCGCCGCATCTCGACCGCGAGGGCGGTGAGCTCCTCGGCGGGCAGGCGGCGCAGGTCCACCGGCGTGTTGACACGGCCGAGGAGGGCGTAGCCGGGGATGTCCGTCATGGGCCGCGAATTATAGCGCCCGGCCCCCGGCTCGGCCTTACCGCTTCCGGCCCTCGATATGGTCCGCGAGCCAGAGCAGCGGCGCGGCCTTGTCGCCGAAAGGTGCGAGCGTGTCACGGGCGCGGTCGAACAGCTCGGCGGCGCGGGCCTTGGCGGCCGACATGCCGATGATGGACGGATAGGTCGGCTTGTTGCGGTTGTGGTCCTTGCCCGTGTTCTTGCCGGTCTGCAGCGTGTCGCCCTCGATGTCGAGGATGTCGTCCTGGATCTGGAAGGCCAGGCCCAGCGCCTTGCCGTACTGGTCGAGCGCGTCGAGGTGCACGCTGTCGAGCGGCGCGCCGGCGTAACAGGCCATCAGCACGCTGGCGCGGATCAAGGCGCCGGTCTTGTGGATGTGCATGGCCTCGAGCTCGGCCACCGAGATGCGCTGGCCGGTGGACTGCAGGTCGATGGCCTGGCCGCCGGCCATGCCGCGGCTGCCGGAGGCGTCGGCCAGCAGTTCGACCATCTTCAGGCGCTGGCGCGGCTCGAGCGCGGCCTCGGCGTCGTGCGTGAGCGCGAAGAACGCCAGCGCCTGCATCGCATCGCCGGCCAGGATCGCCAGCGCCTCGTTGAACTGCTTGTGCACGGTCGGCTGGCCGCGCCGCAGGTCGTCGTCGTCCATCGCCGGCAGGTCGTCGTGCACCAGCGAATAGGCGTGGACCAGCTCGACCGCGACGGCGGCGGGGTCGAGCGTACGCGGCGGCACGCCGAGCACCTCGCCGGTGGCGTAGATCAGCAGCGGGCGCAGGCGCTTGCCCCCGCTGGCGGCGTAACGCATCGCTTGGTGCAGCCGCGGCGGGTACTGGGTCGCCGGCGGCAGCCAG
>JANNKD010000255.1:0-2513 GCA_031396115.1 Gammaproteobacteria bacterium | reverse complement strand
GGGATGACACTGAGCGCTCCTCGGGATGACACTGAGCGCTCCTCGGGATGACACTGAGCGCTCCTCGGGATGACACTGAGCGCTCCTCGGGATGACACTGACCTAAGCCGCTCCGTATACTCCGCTCTCGCGGTGGGGGATGGAGCGGGGAGCCATGATTCGGCAAACAATTATTCCTTTTGCATTGGCTGTAGCGACCCTTTTTGCAGGTGGCTGCGCCACGACCCGCAAAGTCTCCGACGAGCCTTCACCGAAGGAAGTCGGCGACGTCGCGGCCGAAACCGCGCAGGTGCCCGCCGACGCCGCTGCGCCCGCAGCGCAGCCTGACCTTCCGCCGCCGCTTGAGGCCGCGCCCGTCGCGCCGCCGCCGTCGGGCTTCGTCCCGGCTGCGAAGCAGGAAATCGTCGCGCGCGTGGAGAAAGTGCAGTTCCCGGCATGGGTCGAGCGCGGCGGCGTTCGCGCCAGCATCAAGTCCGGCTGGGCGATCTTCACCGCCGACCGCATCCTGACCGGCAGCGATGGCCGGGTGGAGCTGGGCACCGCCGGTGGCGGTGACCTCAAGATCGGCGGCGACGCTGACGTCAGGATGACGCCGGCCTTCGAATTCACCAGTGGTGGTGCGGAGCCGAGCCTGTTGACCGTGCGCCGCGGATCCGTCCAGTACGCCGCGTCGATGACCAGGCCCGGAACGGCCGGCACGACGCTGGAGTTTGGCGACGACATCGTTGCCAACGTCGTGAGCGGTCAGATGGTCGGCCGCGTCGATGCGAGCGAGACGATGATCGCGCTGGTGGATGCGGTGGTGAGGATCAGCGGCCCGAAGCTCAATCCGGGCACGATGCGCGAGCCGGGGACTTTCCTGCGCGTGCCGCGCCAGGGACGCGCACAGGCCGTGACCGAGGTGCCCGACGAGCGCCTGGCGCGCTGGCTGTCGCAGGCCCAGTCGATTTCGGGCCGCCCGTCGCTCACCGCCGAAGGCACCTGGGACGTGAGCCTGAACTCGGGCTACAGCGTCAAGCAGCTCGAGACCATGGCGTGCCGCATCCAGCGGCGCGGCTTCCCGGCCGAGATCTATCCCGTGAAGGAACCCGGCAAGCTGACGTGGTATCGAGTCGTCGTTCGGCGTTTCGCGACCAAGGGCGACGCCGTGAATTTCCTCGGCACCGCCAAGGCGCTGGGGTCGGAGGAACCGTGGGTGCTGGTGCCGCAGTCCTAGGCCCGCCGTAACAAGAATGATCCGAATGGTCTCAGCCGGCGCTACCAATCCGGGCCGCGTCCGTACCCACAACGAGGACGCGTTCCTCGACGCTCCCGACCGCCAGCTATGGGCGGTGGCGGACGGCATGGGTGGGCACTCCGCCGGCGACCTGGCCAGCGCCATGATCGTCGAGCGCCTCGGCAAGCTGAGCACGAACGCGGACATCGCCTCGTTCGTGGAAACCGTGGATAACGAGCTGTGCACGATTAACGAGGACCTGCGCAAGCATGCGCAGGAGCGCAACGTGGCGCTGATCGGTGCGACGGTCGTCGCCATGGTGGGCGGCAACGATTTCGCCGCGATCTGCTGGGCGGGCGATAGCCGCGCCTACCGCTTCAACGACGGCAAGCTCGAGCGGCTGTCGCGTGACCACAGCACCGCGCAGGAGTTGATGGACACCGGCCAGTGCACGACCGCCCAACTCGCCGGCAAGCCGCAGGGCAACACCATCACCCGCGCCGTCGGTGGCGAGCCGAAGCTGTTCCTGGACTGGCTCGTCGCCGCCTTCACGTCCGGCACGCAGTTCCTGCTGTGCAGCGACGGCCTGACCAAGGAAGTTCCCGAGCCGAAGATCGAGGAAGAGTGCCGCAAGAACCTTGCGCCGAAAGAATTGGCCGAAACACTCGTGCAGGCCGCGCTCGCGGCCGGTGGCCGTGACAACGTCACGGTCGTCGTGGTTCGTGCCGAGGCGCCGGGTAAATGAACACCAAGCAGCCCTTCGCGGAACTGCTGGCCGGACTGCAGCAGGGCAAGATCTCGCTGGTGGACATCATCGGCTCGCTGAACGCGCGCGGGCCGGTGCAGACGCCGCTGCATCGCGCCGAGCTGCAGATGCTGGATGAAGCGCTGGGCAAGCAGAAGCTCGACGAGAAGCTGCACCGCCTGCTGTCAGCCAAGCTCAAGGAAGTGCAGGTGCCCAAGGCCCAGGTCGAGAAGACCGCGGCGTATAGCGCGTACAAGGCACCGGCCGGCAACGAGGACAAGACCGTCGCGGCCGGCATGGGCGGCGGCGGCGACAAGACGACCATCAATCCAGGCGCCGACAAGACGCGCATCAACCCGTCCCAGATGGAGGACGGCGATAAGACGGCCGTGGCGGGCGGCAACGGCGCGGGGGCTGGCGACGGTTTCGATCTGCTCATCGACCAGGGCGGCGACTCCGAATCCACCGAGATGGCGGACCCGCAGGCGACGACGGGCTTCAAGCCGTCGGAGCCGGCCACCGCGCGCTCACGCACCAGCGGCACCAGCGGAC
>JANNKD010000254.1:0-1556 GCA_031396115.1 Gammaproteobacteria bacterium | reverse complement strand
GGCCGGCGAACTGCGGGTCCTGCATCTTCACGGAGAGCACGTGCGCGCAGTTCTGCCAGGCGTCCTCGGGCGCGAGTTTCATGCCGCGCGGCAGCAGGTTCCTGAACTCGCAGAACTCCCGGATGGCCTCGGTCAGGCCGGTGCGCAGGCCGTTGACGTGCGTGCCGCCCTGGAGGGTCGGAATGAGATTGACGTAGCTCTCCCCGATCACATCACTACCCTCGGGCGCCCAGATCAGCGCCCACTCGGCGGTCTCGCGCTCGGACTCGAACTTGCCGGTGAACGGCTCGGACGGCAGCAGCGTCTCGCCCTTCAGACCCTCGAGCAGGTACTCGACCAGGCCGTTCTCGTACTCCCAGGCGACCTTTTCCTTGGTGGCCTCGTCCTCGAGCGTGACCTTGAGGCCGGGGCACAGCACGGCCTTGGCGCGCAACACCTGCTTGAGGTGCGACAGCAGGAATTTTTGCGAGTCGAAGTACTTGGCCTCGGGCCAGAAGCGCACCACGGTGCCGGTGCGCGACTTCGGCGCGGCGCCGACCTTCTTCAGCGGGCCGGTGCGATCGCCGTGCTTGAACGTCATCGCGTACTCGGTCGCGTCGCGGTACACGGTGACGTCGAGCTTGCTCGACAGCGCGTTGACCACCGACACGCCGACGCCGTGCAGGCCGCCGGAGAACTTGTAGGTCTTGTCGGAGAACTTCGCGCCGGAGTGCAGGCGCGTCAGGATCAGTTCGACGCCGGTGACCTTGTGCTCGGGATGCACGTCCACCGGCATGCCGCGGCCGTCGTCCTTCACCTGGCACGAGCCGTCGGCGAACACGACGACGTCCACCTGCTTGGCGTAGCCGGCCAGCGCCTCGTCGACGGCGTTGTCCACCACTTCCTGGGCCAGGTGGTTGGGGCGGCTGGTGTCGGTGTACATGCCGGGACGCCGGCGCACCGGATCCAGGCCCGACAGGACTTCGATTTCTTCTGCGCTGTATTTGGCCACGGGGAAGGTCGCAAGATCACTCGAACCGGCGCTATCGCGCCGGCGGGGCGGGCGCAAAACTAGCGGATGGGCCCAGCCAAAGCAAACGTTACACTAGCCGCCCTTCGTGCCGTCGCTTCCCGGAAATGACCAAAACCAAAGAGGCTGACAGCGACCTCACCCGCTTCGAGTCGTCGCTGAACGAGCTGGAGCAGATCGTTGGCAAGCTCGAACGCGGCGAGCTCAAGCTCGAGGAGTCGCTGCAACTGTTCGAGCGGGGCGTCGCCCTCACCAAGCAGTGCCGCCAGTCCCTGGAGACCGCCGAACTGAAGGTCAAGCAGCTCCTCGGTGACGGCACGGCGCCCGCCGAGCGGGACTGACGCCGCTTGGACTTCGCCGAGCGGCTGCCGGGCTACCTCGCGCGCCTCGACCAGGCGCTGAACCACTGGCTGCCGCCGGCGACCCAGTACCCGCCGCGGCTGCACCAAGCGATGCGTTACGCCGCCAGCGGGGGCAAGCGCCTGCGCCCGCTGCTGATCTACGCCACCGGCGAGGTGCTCGGCGTGCCGCCGCGTACGCTCGACCC
>JANNKD010000308.1:0-4489 GCA_031396115.1 Gammaproteobacteria bacterium | reverse complement strand
GCATGCGCCTGGCCGGTCTGCTCCAGGTGCGCGAAGTTGTTGAGGTACGACAGGCTGACGCGCCCGTCCCTGGCGGAGAACAGCAGCCGGGTGACGCTGCTGTTGGCCAGCGAGAAATTCACCATGGCGGCGCGCTCGTTCGGGATGCCGAGCAGCTCCTGGCAGATCGCCGCGATCGGGCCGCCCGACGTGAATACAATCACGGCCTGTTGGGCCGCCCGCGCCGACGGCAGCGCGCCGGCGTCCTCGACAATGCTCGTCACGGCGCCGACGCAGCGCGCGCGGAACGCCGGCCACGACTCGCGATAATCGGCGTCGTGGTGGCCGCCCATCCAGCGCGCCATCGCCTGCGCGAAAATCTTCTGGAACGACTTCTTCACGTCGGCCTCACCCGCCAGCGCATCCTTCGCGGCGATCGGGTCGGTCAGCTGCGGCGCGTGTTTCTCCAGCACTTCGACGTGGTCGTACTCGTCAAAGCCGGGCTCGGTGCGCCATGCGTCCGCGGCCGGCGTTCCCGGCAGCACGGCCAGGCAGGCCTCGGCCGTCTGCTGGTGGCGCTTCAGGCTCCCGGTCACGACCTGGCCGACATCGACCCGGCAGGCCGCGAACCACTGGCCCAGCAGGCGCGACTGCTCGACGCCGTGCGCGGAAAGCTGGTCGTAGTCGGCCGCGCCGAACGACGCCTGCCCGTGCCGCACCAGGAATATCTGTCCCATTGCTGCACATTAGGCCCGGGTGCTCAATCATTCCAATGAATAATCTGCATCGCGTAACATAAGCACCGTGCATATCAGCCGCATTGACCTGAACCTGCTGGTGGTCCTCGACGCGATCTACACCGAGGGCGGCATCACGCGCGCGGCCGAGAAGCTGCACCTGACGCAACCGGCCATCTCGCATTCGCTCGGGCGCCTGCGCGACCTGTTCAAGGACGAGCTGTTCGCGCGCGAGGGCCGCGCCATGGTGCCGACGCCGCTGGCGCGCAACCTGATCGAGCCGGTGCGCCGCGCGCTGCGCGGCCTGGAGGTCACGCTCAACGAACTGGAGCGCTTCGACGCGGCGACCACGCAGAAGCGCTTCACCATCGCCGTGCGCGACGTGTTCGAGTCCACCCTGCTGCCGTCCCTGCTCAAGCGCGTCAGCCGCACCGCGCCGTCAGTGGACGTTGCCGCGGTGCAGATCGAGCGGCGCGAGTTCGAGTCGGAGCTGGCCGCCGGCACGCTCGACGCGGCGCTCGACGTGCTGCTGCCGCTGTCCGACCACATCCGCCACCGCCGCATCTCGCTCGACCGCCAGGTGGTGGTGGCGCGCAAGAACCACCCCGCCGTGCGCCGCGGGCTGACGCTGGCGACCTACCTCAAGCAGCACCACGTGCTGGTCAGCTCGCGCCGCCGCGGCCCGGGCCTCGAGGACGTCGAGCTGTCGCGCCAGGGCCTGTCGCGGCGCATCCGCCTGCGTTGCCAGCACTACTTCGCCGCGTGCCGCGTGGTCAGCCAGACCGACCTGGTGCTGACCATGCCGGGCAGCTACGCCAGGATCGCCAACCGCCAGTTCGGCAACCAGATCCTGACGCTGCCGCTGGCCATGCCGCCGCTGGACGCGTACCTGTACTGGCACGCCAACGTCGAGAACGAGCCGGCCAACAAGTGGCTGCGCGAGCAGGTCATCGACGCGTTCAAGGGGGCCTAGCGATGCCACAAGTCCACGCCAACGGCATTCATCTCGAGTACGAAACTTTCGGCGACCGCGGCGCGCCGCCCCTGGTGCTGATCATGGGACTCGGCGGCCAGCTGGTGCTGTGGCCCGAGGACTTCTGCCGCGAGCTGGCGCAGGCCGGCCACTACGTGGTGCGCTTCGACAACCGCGACATCGGGCTGTCCACCAAGCTCGAGCAGCCGTACGCGCCTCGGCTGCTGCGCGCCGCGCTGGCCGCGCGCCTCGGCCTGAAGGTGCGCGCGCCCTACACGCTCGACGACATGGCGCATGACACGGTCGGCCTGCTCGACGCGCTCGAGCTGCCGCGCGCACACGTGGTCGGCGCCTCGATGGGCGGCATGATCGCGCAGATCCTCGCCGCCAGGTTCCCGCGGCGCGTCGACAGCCTGACGCTGATCATGTCCTCCAGCGGCAACCCGCGGCTGCCCAAGCCGCGGCTCGAGCTGCAACTGCGCCTGGTGCGCCCGCCGCCGGGGCACGACCGCGAGTCGCTGATCAACCATTCGATGCAGACCTGGCGCCTGATCGGCAGTCCGCGGTACCCGCCGGAAGAGCAGGTGCTGCGCGCCAAGGTCGAGCGCTCCTACGACCGCTCGAGTTACCGAAAGGGTCTTGCGCGCCAGACCCTCGCCATCATCGCCTCGGGTTCGCGCGTGCCGCTGCTGCGGCGCATCGAGGCGCCGACGCTGGTGATCCACGGCGATGCGGACCCGCTGGTGCCGGTCGCCGCCGGCCACGACCTCGCGCAGCACATTCCCGGCGCGCGCCTGTCGATCATTCCGGGCATGGGCCACGACCTGCCAGCGGCGCTGCTGCCGACCTTCACCCGCCTGATCGTGCAGCACGCGCACGAAGCCACCACCACCCGCAAGAGATCCCCGCATGGCCATTGACGTCACCGATTTCGAAGTCAGCCGCAAGGATTTGCGCACCACCCGCGTGCATCACGGCACGCTCGCCTGCGGCCCCGGCCAGGTGCTGTGCCGCATCGAGCGCTTCGCGCTGACCGCCAACAACATCACCTACGGCGTGTTCGGCGAGGCCATGTCGTACTGGCAGTTCTTCCCCACCGAGGCCGGCTGGGGTCGCATCCCGGTGTGGGGCTTTGCCGAGGTGATCGAATCGCAGCACGAAGCGATCAAGGCGGGCGAGCGGCTGTACGGGTACTGGCCGATGTCCACCCACGCCGTGCTGCAACCGGACAAGGTCACCGACGCGCAATTCCTCGACGGCTCGCCGCATCGCCGGCCGCTGCCCACGCCGTACCAGCTGTACATGCGCCTGGCGCGCGACCCGCTGCACGATCCGAAGCGCGAAGACCACCGCGCGCTGCTGCACCCGCTGTTCTTCACCTCGTGGCTGATCGAGGATTTCCTGATCGACAACGAGTTGTTTGGAGCGCAGCAGGTGGTGCTGGCAAGTGCTTCGAGCAAGACTGCCTTGGGTGTGGCCTTCCTGCTCAAGCAGCGCGGCACGCGCGCGATCGGCCTGACCTCAACCGGCAACAAGGCGTTCTGCGAGCAGCTCGGCTACTACGACGAGGTGCTGACCTACGACAACGTCGCGGCCCTGGACCGCTCCCGCCCGACCGTCTACGTGGACATGGCCGGCGACGGCAAGCTGCTGCATGCCGTGCACCACCATTTCGGCGAGCAGCTCAAGCACAGTTGCATCGTCGGCGCGACGCACTGGGAGAACCGCCAGACCCAGCACCAGCTGCCGGGCGCCAAGCCGCAGTTCTTCTTCGCGCCGACCCAGGTGCAGAAGCGCACGAAAGACTGGGGCCAGCCGGGACTGCTGCAGCGCCTGGGCGTGGGCTGGCTGGCGTTCGTGCCCTCGGTCGAGAAGTGGCTCGAGATCCGCACCGGCCGCGGCCCGGATGCGGTCGCGGCGGTCTACCAGGAAGTGCTGAACGGCCGCCAGGCACCGAAGCTGGGGCACATGCTGTCGCTGTAACATTCGCCGTGTCATCCCGAGGCGCGTAGCGCCGAGGGATCTCGTCCGGACGAGATCCCTCGCTTCGCTCGGGATGACACATTGATCGAACACGGGGGGCCCCGCACTTGTCGTCACCGTATCCGCACCTGCTCGCTCCGCTGAATCTCGGCTTCACCAGGCTCAAGAACCGCGTGCTGATGGGCTCGATGCACACGGGGCTCGAGGACAGCCGCAAGCATTTCCACCGCCTGTCGGCGTACTTCGCCGAGCGCGCACGCGGCGGCGTCGGCCTGATCGTGACCGGCGGCTTCGCGCCGAACATCGCCGGCTGGACCAAGCCGCTCGGCGGCACGCTGTCGTCGCACTCGGCGGCGCGGCGCCACAAGGAAATTCCCAAGGCCGTGCACGACGAGGGCGGCAAGATCGCGCTGCAGATCCTGCACACCGGCCGCTACGGCTACCACCCGTTCGCGGTGGCGCCGTCGCGCATCAAGTCGCCGATCTCGCCGTTCGCGCCGCACGAGCTGTCCGCGCGCGGCGTCGACAAGCAGATCGAGGCGTTCGTGAATTGCGCGTCCCTGTCGCGCGAAGCCGGCTACGACGGCGTCGAGGTGATGGGCTCGGAAGGCTATTTCATCAACCAGTTCCTGACCACCAACACCAACAAGCGCACCGACGAGTGGGGCGGCGATTATTCCAATCGCATGCGCCTGCCGGTGGAGATCGTCGAGCGCGTGCGCAGCGCCGTCGGCCGCGACTTCATCATCATCTTCCGCCTGTCCATGATCGACCTGATTCCGGACGGCAGCACCTGGCCCGAGGTGGTCGAGCTGGC
>JANNKD010000210.1:0-2151 GCA_031396115.1 Gammaproteobacteria bacterium | reverse complement strand
CAGACCATCGTGCTGCTGACCTGTGACGCCTTCGGCGTGCTGCCGCCGATCTCGATCCTCGAGCCCAAGGACGTGATGTACCACTTCGTCTCCGGCTTCACGGCGCGCGTCGCCGGCACCGAGGTCGGCGTGACCGAGCCGACGCCGACCTTCTCGGCCTGCTTCGGCGGCCCGTTCATGGCGCAGAAGCCCAACGTCTACGCCAAGCTGCTGGGCGACAAGATGCAGCGCCACCAGGCGCGCTGCATCCTGCTGAACACCGGCTGGAGCGGCGGCCCGGCCGGCACCGCCAAGCGCATGTCGATCAAGCTGACCCGCACGCTGCTCAACGCCGCGCTCGAGGGCAAGCTCGACCAGGTCGAGACCGAGAGGCACCCGATCCTGAACCTGAAGATGCCCAAGTCGTGCCCCGGCGTGGACGACGCGAGCATGCTGAACCCGCGCAACACCTGGAAGGACAAGGCGGCCTACGACGCGCAGGCGACCAAGCTGCGCGACATGTTCCGGCAGAACTTCGAGAGCAAGGGTTTCGCGAAGTTCGGAATCGAGGCCCGGATTTGAGGCATCGGCAGCTCGGCTACATCGACCCCGGCACCGGCAGCCTGATCATCCAGGGCCTGATTGCCGCCTTCGCCGCCGCCGCCGTCGTGATCCGCGGCTACTGGTACCGCATCAAGGCCTTCCTGCGCGGCGACAAGCCCGACCCGAAACCGGAACCTGAGCCGAAGCAGCCCGGCGATCCGGAGTGACTCCGCGTACGCAGCCACTGCTGAGCGCAGTCGCGCTGGCACTGCTCGCGTTCATCGTCGTACCGGCATCGCTGTACCTCGGCAATCGCGGCGAGTTCATGACGGCGCCGTTGCCGATCCTGCGGCTGCTGCTGGTGCCGGCCGCGCTGCTGGTGGTCGTGGCACTGCTGGTGCTGCGCCTGCACCGGCAACAGACCTTCACCCGCTTCACCGCCGTGGTGGCGGCGCTCACGCTGCTGGTCTGGGCCCAGAGCTACCTGTTGGTGTGGGACTACGGCCTGCTCGACGGCAGCCCGATCGACTGGGACCAGCCGTGGTGGCGGGGCTGGGTCGATGCATGCGTGTGGCTGGCGCTGCTGGTGCTAGCGGCCGTGCTGCACCAGCGGCTGGCGAAGCCGCTGGCCACCGCGGCCTACGTCGTCGTCGCCCTGCAGGCCGGCTTGTGCGCCACCGACGCCTTCGTGCATCGCGACACGCTCGCGCTCAAGGCCACCCAGCGGCTCGCCGCCAACGCCATCGAGCCGATGTCGCGCTTCTCGCGTGGGCGCAACGTGGTGCACATCGTGCTCGACAGCTTCCAGGCCGACGTATTCAAGGAAATCGTGACCGGCCCCGGTGGCGCCAAGCTCCAGGCCGCCCTGTCCGGCTTTACCTATTTTGAAGAGCACCTCGGTACCTTCCCGGCCACCTATCTCGCGCTGCCGGTCATCGTCAGCGGCCAGGTCTATCGCAACCATGTGCCGCGCGCGGATTTCATCGAGTCGGCCTACTCCGGCAACACGATCCTGAACGCCGCCAGCGCCGCCGGCTACGAGGTTGACCTCGCGGGCGACTCGTGGATGCTCGACCTGCTGATGAAGGGACGTTTCGAAAACGCCTACCTGACCGCGCAGCTGCCGCTGGTGCAGGAGGCCGCGCGACTGCTCGACCTCGCGCTGTTCCGGATGGCGCCGCACTGGGTCAAGCCTTCGATCTACCAGGAACAGCACTGGTTCACGCAGCAACTGGTTACGCGCTCGCCGATGGCGCGGTTCGCCTACTTCACCCACAACAGTTTCCTCGCTCACCTGACGCGCAACCTGACCGCGGACCGGCAAGCGCCGGTGTACAAGTTTTTCCACCTGATGACGCCGCACGCGCCGTTCGTGGTCAATCCCGACTGCTCGCCGGCCGGTCAGGTCGTGCCCCGGATCCGCGAAACGGTTACGGCGCAGTCGCGCTGCAGCCTCGCCTTCGTCGTCGCGCTGCTGAACCGCATGAAGGACGCCGGCATTTACGACGATGCCCTGATCGTGCTGATGGGCGACCACGGCGGCCACATCCCGCCGTACCGCTACCAGCCCGGCCGCATCGTCGAGGGTCAGTACGAGTACTACGTGCCGCCGGATTTCATCGCGCTGGC
>JANNKD010000185.1:0-20100 GCA_031396115.1 Gammaproteobacteria bacterium | reverse complement strand
CTGGTCTGCACGACGCGGCCTTTGCGCGTAAACCGCGCCACGCAGGCGCGCGCCCAGGGCGTAGCGAGCAACCAGCGCCCGATCGCGGCAGGTAGCGTATCGGCAATTTCTTCCAGGCGGGGATGCAGAAACTCGTTGATGCCCAAGTGCTGCGTGTCGCTCAGGCGTACCTCACCGGCGACGCGGTTGAAGCGCGAACGCCGGGTTTTCAGGTCGGCTACGCGCACCGTGTCTTCATACGACATCCACAGCGCCAGATGCCGCGCGGTGTCGTCCATAAGACTGGTTGCGAGCGTTGCATCAGCCGACAGGCTGGCTGTCAGCGATGCCACCGGAGCCAGGCGGTCGAGGTAGCGGGCCGCGTAGTCCACGTCCTGGTAGTCGGCCATCCGCAACACGCCCGCGGTCAGTGTTGCGTGGTTGGCCCGCGCAAAGTTGCCTTGTATGCGCTGTGCCAGCGCGGCCAGCTTCGGGCCTACCGGCGGCATGGGCGCGCAGGGTTGAACTGATTCGACTGTCGATGACGGCGCTCCCCGCGCCACGGCAAACCCGGCGGCAAAGGCCTTGAGGCTTGACCCGATGCCCACGCCACCGCGCGAAATAGTGGCTTCAAACTGTGCACGGGTAAAGGGCAGGCTTTCGCTAGCAGCCAGTGCGCCGTAGAGCGTCGGGCCGATCAGGCTGCCCGTTTCTTCAGCCAGCCGGGCGAAGTCGGCGCCGATGAAATGTTTTGCGCCGATGTCCATCATGGTGGCAACGGGCAAGGCGGCAACCCAGGGCGTGCTGTTCCGCGATGCGGCGGCGATCGAGAACTTCCGCAGGGTGGACACGCTGATCGTGGACAAGACCGGCACGCTGACCGAGGGCAAGCCACGCTTCGATCGCGCCGTGGCCTCGCCGGGCTACGCCGAGGACGAAGTGCTGCGGCTGGCGGCGAGCCTCGACCAAGGCAGCGAGCATCCGCTGGCCGCCGCCATCGTCAGCGCGGCGCGCGAGCGCAAGCTCGTGCTCGACAAGGCCGACGGCTTCGAATCGGGCAGCGGCATCGGCGTTCGCGGCACGGTCGGTGGCAAGGCCCTGGCGCTGGGCAATACCGCCCTGATGACCCAGCTGGGCATCCCGGTCGAGGGCCTGAAGTCGCAGGCCGAAGCGCTGCGCGCGGAGGGTGCGAGCGTGATGCACCTTGCGGTGGACGCCCAGCTCGCCGGTCTGCTGGCCGTGTCCGATCCGGTCAAGGCCAGCACGGCCGAGGCGCTGGCCACCCTGAAAACGTCCGGCATGCGCGTAATCATGGCCACGGGTGACGGGCTGACGACGGCGAAAGCGGTCGCGACAAAACTTGGCATCGAGGAAGTACACGGCGAGGTCAAGCCCGCCGACAAGCTGGCCCTCGTGGACAAGCTGCAGCGCGAGGGCCGCATCGTGGCGATGGCCGGCGATGGCATCAACGATGCGCCGGCGCTGGCCAAGGCCGACGTCGGCGTGGCAATGGGCACCGGCACCGACGTCGCGATGAACAGCGCGCAGGTGACGCTGGTCAAGGGCGACCTGCGAGGCATCGCGCAGGCCCGCGCCATTTCGCAGCAGACCGTCGCCAACATGAAGCAGAACCTCGGCTTCGCCTTCGTCTACAACGCGCTCGGCGTGCCGCTGGCCGCGGGCGTGCTTTATCCGTTCACCGGCTGGCTGCTGTCGCCGATGATCGCGGCGTTGGCGATGAGCCTGTCCTCGGTGTCGGTCATCGGCAACGCCCTGCGGTTGCGGCGTACCTCCCTGTAGGACGGCCGCTGGCTCACTGTGTTGCAGCAGAGCCGGTGAGATCTGCCGCGGCGTCCGCGTCGAGGAGCCAGCAAACAGATCCATTGGGTGGTGCGACGACCTGCGCCGGCAATGCTTCGGGCTGATGGGTCCCTTCGAGCACCTGGCGTAACCTTGCCGCCTTCTTGCTGCCGGACACCAGGAACATGACCGCGGCGGCCGCATTGAACAAGGCGGGCGTGCAGGTGACGCGCCACATCGACACCGCGGCAACATACTCCGCCACTGAATGGCGCTGGCGCTCGACAACTGCCGTCAGTCCCGGAAACAGCGACGCAGTATGTCCGTCTTCGCCCATGCCGAGAAGAACGAGATCGAAGCCTGTGCGAGCTCCCAAGGTGTGCCGAAGTTCGCGTTCGTAGGCAACCGCGGCCGCCGCCGGTTCGTCCTCGCCGCGAATGCGGTGGACGTTGCCGGCGGGCAGCGCGACGTGATCGATCAAGGTCTCGCGGACCATGCGGTAGTTGCTCATGAGATCGGTGGGTGGAACACAGCGTTCGTCGCTCCAGAACAAGTGCACCCGCGCCCAATCGATGCGCGAGGCATACGCCGCGGTCGCCAGCAACGCATACAGGCCCTTCGGGGTCGAGCCGCCCGAGAGCGCAGCATGGAATCGACCGCGTGCACGTATGGCCTCCACGGCGGAGACGACAAAGCGTTCTGCCGCGGCCTGTACCAGCGCGTCGAGGTCCGGCAGGACCACGATCTGGACTCGCGTCATGCGCCTCGTTCGGTTGCCATTGCTGGATCGCTTCCGCAATTCGAACAATGAGGCTCAAGGCGCGCGGCCTGCGGTGGTCCCCAGGTGCCGGACTCGTACTCATGAACCGGCGTCACATTGTCGAGAACGGGTTGAACGACCGCCCACGCGGCCTCCACGCCGTCTTGCCCCGCGAAGAGGGTGCCGTCACCGACCATGGCGTCGCCAAGGAGACGCTCGTAGGCGTTCATGGCATCTCCGTCCGGACGGCTTATCACCTTGAGTTCCGTTGTATCGCCAACCAAAGCGCTACCCGGGCGCTTCACCTGCGCGCCGATGGCAATCGTCACGTCCGGGCTCAGGCGGAAGCGCACATGGTTTGCCCGGCCTGGGCATAGCTCGCCGAGCGGGGGCGGTTTTAGCCTGACCAGCACCTCGGTCATCGTCGTGGGCAGGCGCTTGCCGGCGCGGATGACAAAAGGCACGCCCTCCCAGCGTGGCGAGTCGATGTGCAGGCGCGCCGCTGCGAACGTTTCTACCGTCGAATCACGAGCGACGCCATCCTCATCGAGATAGCCGCGGTACTGCCCGCGCACCAGGTCCTCGGCGCCGAGCGGGCGGATATGCCTGAACACCTTCACCTGTTCTTTGCGGATCGACTCAGGGTTCGTCGTCGGCGGCGACTCCATCGCGAGGAATCCCATGACCTGGAGCATGTGGTTCTGGATCACGTCCCGAATGGCGCCGGACTCTTCAAAGAAACGACCACGGCCCTCGACACCGAAACTCTCGGCCATCGTGATGTGCACGCTCTCGATGTAGCTGCGGTTCCAGATCGGCTCCAGGAAGGTGTTGGCGAAGCGGAACACCAGCAGGTTCTGCACCGGCTCTTTGCCGAGATAATGATCGATGCGGAATACGTCCGACTCATCGAAGACCCTGTGCAGGGTCGCGCTCAGCGCTTGTGCGGTAGCAAGATCACGGCCGAAGGGTTTTTCGACGATCACGCGCGCGCCGCGGGCGCAGCCCGATTCACCGAGCTTCTCGACCACACTGGCGAACATGCTGGGAGGGATGGCCAGATAGTGCAGCGGGTGCGATGCACCACCGAGCCGCTTGCGCAGTGCGGCGTGCGTGGTGGAATCGGCGTAGTCGCCACTGATGTAGTCGAGACGTTGCTGGAGTTTCGCGAAGACCGTTTCGTCGCAACCGTCGCCGTGCGTCTCCACGCTCGCGCGCGCACGAGCGCGGAACTGCTCAAGGGTCCAGTCCGACCGGGCGACGCCGATGACCGGCACGTGCAGGTGTCCGCGCCGCTCCATCGCGTAGAGCGCGGGGAATATCTTCTTGTAGACCAGATCGCCGGTGGCGCCGAAGAACACCAGCGCGTCGGAGTGAGGCCGGTTCATGCGCGGCGTTTCATTTCGGCGGCTTCTCCTGATGGCCGCCGAACCCGTGGCGCATGGCCGAGAGCAGCTTGCCCTGGAAATCAGCCTCGCCGCGGGACGCGAATCGCGCGTACACCGCCGCGCTCAGCACCGGCACTGGCACTGCTTCGTCGATGGCCGCCTGCAGGGTCCAGCGGCCCTCACCGGAATCCGACACCTGACCCTTGAATTGGCGGAGTGTGGAATCCCTGGCCAGCGCTTCCGCCGTCAGGTCCAGCAGCCACGAGCTGATCACGCTGCCGCGCCGCCAGACCTCGGCGATGTCACCCAGATTGAAGTCGTATTGATAATGCTGGGGCTCGCGCAGCGGCGTCGTCTCGGCATCGAGATCGTGCGCCTGCGTGCCGATGTTGGCCTTGCGCAAGACGCTCAGCCCTTCGGCATAAGCAGCCATCAGGCCGTACTCGATGCCGTTGTGGACCATCTTGACGAAGTGACCGGCGCCGTTCGTGCCGCAATGCAGGTAGCCCTGCTCCGAGGTATTGCCAAAGATGTCCGCGCGTCCGCTCGTGCGCGGTATGTCGCCGCGGCCCGGCGCCAGCGTGGCGAAGATCGGATCGAGACGGCGCACCACGTCACTCTCGCCGCCGATCATCATGCAGTAGCCGCGCTGCAATCCCCACACGCCGCCGCTCGTTCCCACGTCCACGTAGTGCATTTCCTTTAGCGCGAGCTCCCTGGCGCGCCGGATGTCATCCACGTACCAGGAGTTGCCGCCATCGATCAGGATGTCGCCGGGCTCCAGCAGCGGCATAAGATCGGCGATGAAATCATCGACGACCGCGGCGGGCACCATCAACCAGACCACGCGCGGCTTCTGGAGCTGATTCACGAGATTGGCGAGCGAGGACGCGCCGA
The DNA here is from genome assembly GCA_031396115.1 of Gammaproteobacteria bacterium. Classification (GTDB taxonomy): domain Bacteria; phylum Pseudomonadota; class Gammaproteobacteria; order Nevskiales; family Nevskiaceae; genus JACPFV01. Next base: position 15,276 of record JANNKD010000185.1, on the reverse strand, counting down.
CTGCGTTCTCCTTGACCAGCTCTTCCACCTTCTGCGGCGAGCGGTTGAAGACCACGCACTGATGGCCGCCGAGCAGCAGCCGTCGCACCATGTTCGCGCCCATCCGGCCCAGCCCCACCATCCCGATCTGCATTGCAGTTTTCTCCGCCACGCTCATGCTCCTTTCAGTGGTGCTTGTAGAACCCGACGCCGACGATGTCGTTCCAACTGGTCGTGTTGTGGCACTCGAAACACTGATCAACACGCGCGCCCGCCTTGCCAGCCACCTGCTGCGAGATCATCGCGAAGTGGCCCATGAGATGGCTCGGAGGCGGTTGATGACACTGCACGCACTGCTTGGACCCGGATGACGGGTGCTGATAGCCGGCCACGCTCCATGACTCCAGCGCGTGGCACTGCGCACAGTCGCTGCCGAACCGCTTGAAATGCGGGTCTTTGCGATCATGGCATCCGGCGCAATTCAGAGCCTCGCGTGCGGTGCTCGCATCGAGTTGGGTGGGCCTTCGAATGTGGAGCCACGTCTCAAGGGACCTCAGCGTGGCCTCGCTCTCGGCGTCAGTTCCAGATGCTCGCTCAAGTGCTCGCGCCCCGATCGTGGCAAGCGCCACATGGTCCATCACAATGGGGCGAACGTTCGCAGTCTGATGCTCGACGTGGCATGCCGAGCACTCCTGCACACTCGCGTGGAACGCCGTCGGCTGCCGCCCGAGCAACAGCTCCGCATTCGCGTGGCACGCCGTGCATTTCGCCACCGTCACACCGACGGCAGGTTCGTGACACGCGCGACACTGGTTGTCCAGGTAGGCGTGGCGGGGCGACAGCGGGCCTGGACTTACGAACTTCTTGGCCGCTGCAGATGCCGGCTCAACGTTTGTCAGCGCGAACACTCCCCCGGTGATACCTGCAACGATCAGCACGCACCACAGCGCGAACGACTTCATTGCAGCCACCGCAGGCCGAAGTAAATTCCGGACACGACATGCAGCGCGAGCAGCAGGTAGAAAATGACGGAAACAACGATATGCAGCTTCAGCGACCGGGCGAACCAGCGCTTGAAGAACTCATCCATGCGGATCGCATACTCGAGGTCCGCGACGGCCCCAGCGATGTGGGTCACTACGGCGGCGGGGCCGCTCTTGCGAGGGTCGCTCCCCACCGATGCGAGGTCCCCGGCCAGCGTGGGTCCCTCCGGAGCAGCCTTCATCGCAACGGCTGACTTCTCGAGCATCCCCCAGGCATGATCGAGATCGCCCCTCGCGGTTTGCAGCAAGGCCAGCTTGTCCTTGATGTCGTGCGCGACGTAGGTGAGCAAATAGCGAACCGCGAAGCCACTGACGACGACCAGCAGCATCGAAGCCGCCAAGGTGACGCCCATCCAGCTATCGTACTTGTGGCCGGTGTGAATGATGGCAAGCAAGGGGCCAAAGATGCCCGCATAGACATGCACGGTCAGCAGGGTTTGCATTGAAACCCGCGCCGTAATCCAGGTGTGGAGAAAAGCCGAACGCTTGACGATCGGATACGCGAGCGGGATCAGCATCAGCGCAGCGCCCGCAATCCCGAACGCCGCCCCAACGCCGCTTCCCGCGAAGCGCGGATCGCTGTGAACCAGGAATCCCAGCCAGGCAATCAACAGGACGGAGAGGACGCCCGTGACGACGACGCGTTCACGCTCTTTCACGGCTAGGCCTCAACCGCAATATCGCTCTTGGGCTTTGCCTGGCAGGCGAGAATGATGCCGTTGGCCTTGTCGTCAGGATCGAGCGCGTCCTCGACCGCCATGGCGACCTCGCCGGAAGTCATCTTCACCTTGCACACGCCGCAGGTGCCGACGCGGCAGGAAAATTCGATCCCGATGGCGAGTTCTTCGGAGAGTTCCAGGACGGTCTGATCGGCCCGACTCTTGGACGACTTGTTGTGCTTCGAAAATGTGACCCGTGGGCCGGTCGCCGGGGCAACTGCCCTGGCTGACGTGCCGGCGACTGCCGGGATGGGCTTGGCTGTGCCGAAGTCCTCGGTTTTCACCTGGTCGGGAGGAACTCCAAGTTCAGCGAGAATCGCCTTGATCGCGTCCATCATCACGGGCGGTCCACAGAGCTGGATTCTGCGCGAAGCAAGCTTGGGCACGGCCTGCGCGAGTAACTCTGCGGTGATGCGACCGCGTGGCCCCTTCCAGTCGGTCCCTTCGGGGCGCTCCATCGTAACTGTGACGTGCAGCTTCGGATTAACCCGCTGAAGTGCGGCAATCTCATTCGCAAAGATGAAATCTGCGGGAGCGCGACAGGCGTAGACAAGGAATACGTCGCCGGCCCATGAGCGCTCGGTGAGATAACGAGCGACGCTCATCATCGGCGTGATTCCCACACCGCCGGCGATGAGGACGACGCTGTCGGCCTCGGCCCCGGTAAAGGTGAACCGCCCGACCGGGCCGCCCGCTTCGATCACGTCACCGACCTCGAGCAGATCATCGACGTGACGGGACACTGCACCCCTTGGCTCGCGCCGCACGGTGACGTCAACGTATTCGCGCTGCGTCGGCGAGGAAGAGATGGAATAGGAGCGGTTCATCCTCGCACCGCCAATCTGGAAGGAGAGATTCAGGAATTGCCCTGGTACGAATGTGAAGGGGATGAGGGCGCCGCCGGATACCGGCACGAGACGAAGTGTCTTGACGCTGGGAGTTTCCGCAATGACGCGTCCAACCTGAAGCCGCCCTCGCCATTTTGCCGTCAGCGGCGCAGCTGAGGTCGCCTTCGAGGCAAGGATCGCGGATGCTCCCCCGGACAAATGATCCGGTGTCGGCGGTGTTACGGGGACACCTCCGGCCGGCTGGGCCGCTGGCGAGGGCGGCCCCGGGACTCCGGCCAGGGGCGGCGCCGATCCCGGGGGAGGTCGCCCGGAGCCGCCCTCGAGTCTGCCAAAAAGCGCCGCCGCACGGCGCATCCTGAAGAAGTACATGGCGACCATCGCCAGCGCGAACAGAATCAGCAGCGCCATTGTTATGAGATGAAACGTCTTGACGTCGCTGGAGTCATGTGACTCTCCGGGCGCAATCGGTGATGCGAGATTCATTTCTCGCTTGAAACAGTCGTGCGCGAGGTTGCGCGGCGATTTGCCTTCCGAGAGAACCCGCCTGGCTGCGATTCCCGCTCCGAGCTGGTCGAGGCCCTCATGCATCTGATCGACCGCCTGCTGCATGGCCGCGTGGTCGCCGGCTTGTGTTGAGCGGTGTAGCGACTCGGTGCCGGCCGCGATTCGCGAGTTGCCCTCATTGATCTGCTGGGTCGCCAGCGCCGCGATCTCGGCGCGTTTATCCGCGGTGAGCGCAGGCAGTGTCATCAGGGACGGATAGATAGGAATCCCGCCCGCACCAGGCCCACAACCTGCACCCATGCAGCCGCCCGGTGAGGCCACCGCCGGCGCCATCATCTTGCCCATCATCTCCATCATCCCGCCCATCATGTCCCCCATGCCGCCGCCGGCAATCGGTGCGCCGGGGGTACTGGGTGGTGTCGCGGGCGGTGTCGCAGGTGTCGCCATCGGTGCGCCCGGGGCCATTGCCGGTGCGTCCGACTCGCCGGCGACGGCCCCGCCAGGATGATGACCGAGATGGCCCCCGCCCCCGGATGCGGGGGCGTCCGGCGTCACGGAACTCGCTGGCCCTTGCGGAGGAGTCATTTGCGCTGTCGCAGGGGCGACCACGCCAAGCAGCGCGGCGCGTTGATCAGCGGTCAGCACGCCAACTGCCTCACCGACCGATCCGATGAAGGTCATCCGCTGCTCGCCCTTCAGCCTTTCGATCTCGCGCACCTTCGACTCCAGCGCGGTCGAGTCGGGTTTGTCGGCGCCGGTGAGCGTCCACAATTCCTGCTCAGCCTGAATGATCCTGAGCTGCGTGACTCGGTAGTACTCGGACCACTTCTTCTTTATGCCGTTGAGCGCTGCCTGCTGAGCCGGAGCCAGCTTGATCATTGCGGAGTGGTCGAGGAAGAAGCCGGTCGCGCCGAGGTGATAAAGACGCGAGGCGCCAGCAGAGTCTGGAAATCCAGCCGGCGCCTGCTGCGCGAATGCGGCGGGCGCTGAAAGCATGGCCGCAACCAGCAACGGCGCAACAACACCGATCAATACTGCCATCGCGCTTGGTCTCATCGACCCTCGCGTCCCGGGGTATGCATTTATTGCTTAACGGGTTGCGGGCACTTCTCCATCATCGCCTTGTGCTCTTCTTCTGACATCTTTGACATGTCAATGCCCTGTGTATCGCAATCGCCATGCATCTGACTGTGATCCATCCCGCCGTGCTCCGTCGTGCTCGCAGCTGGCGCACGTGCCGGCTCCGACGGCGCTGGGGGAGGCTCGCTCTTGGAACACGCAGTAAAGGTCAGAGCGATGAAAACGCCTGCTGTCGCGAGAATATGGCTTGTGTTCACTTCTATACCTCCTAGAGTCTTGCTGAGCGCGCGCCCGGACCGAACTGGCGACGCGAGCCCCGCCGCGGCGGCGATATCGCGGCACCGAGAATGTTACTCCCGTGGATCACATGCCTTTCATGGGTGGCATCGCGGCTGCGGGAGGCGCAACACCCGTGAGGCTGTTGCGCTGCTCGCTGGTGAGGAGTTTGCCGGCCTCGCCAACCGCGCGGATAAACGCGAGGCGCTGGTCGCCGGTGAGTTTGCCAATCTCGGCAACTTTCCCCTTGATCTTCGCGGCGTCCGGTCGATTGGCAGCCGTGAGTGTCCACAGGTCCTGCTCGGCTTGCGCGATCGCGCGGTCTGCTGTGCTCTTGGCCAACATGGCCTTATCTTTAGCCTGGCTGAGCGCCGCCTGTTGCTGGGTCGTGAGCGTGATGTGCTGCGGGTGATCGAGGAAGAACCCCGTCGCGCCGATGTGGTACAGGCTCGAGGTACCTGGGGTTCCGGGCATCGCCGACTGCGGCATCGCACCGCCGGTCATCGGTGCTGCTGGCGCGGGTGCTGGCATTGCGCCACCCATTTTGTCGTCCATGCCCATCGTGCCCATGCAACAGCCCCCCGCCATCGGCGGAGCGGCCGGTGCCGCGCCACCGGGCATCCCCGGCATGGGCGCGCCCGGCGGTGCCGCGGCCGGTGGCATGGGGGCCATCTCCTTCATGTCGTCCTCGGCCCAGGTCACTCCATTGAGGGACGCCATGAACAGCGCTGCAATCGAAACCACCAGGTAACGTTTCATCTGAGTTCTCCTTCGTTGATTGATCCCTAAACCTCGACGATCACGTCCGTGGGCGCCGTGATTTCCGGTTTCGGACGCTCTTCCAAGGCTTTCTTCGCCGGGCCCAGATAAACAAGAGCTTTCATCGCCAGTCCTCGATCGCTGGAATCGGGTGCGGATGCAGGATTGCTCCGGGCAAGCCAAGCCCGCATTGCCAAGTAGCGCCATGGGTTTTACGAACAATGCGCGCCGGCGTCTGTTCGGTACCGCACCCCGGGCGATCGTGAATCGCCGGAGCAAGCCACGGACTACTCGTTGGCATCTTCATACGTCATCTCCGCACCGAACTCGCCGGGGACAAGCTTGATTCCTGCGCGGTCAGTGTTGAACTGAAGGCGCGCGGGCACATTGATCTGCATCAACGATGGCTGCGGCGCTGTCATCGACATCGCCCGGACGCGGTTGACCTGAGTCAACGCCCGCTGCGGCGGCTACGCTGTAGGCTGGCGGACATGGATACCGCCGTCGCGCTCGTCGAAACCTACCTGCGCCTCAATGGATACCTCACCGTCACCGAATACCCGATCCTGGAGGTGTCGGGTCGGGACGAAACGCGCACGGTGAGCGACCTCGACGTACTGGCATTCCGCTTCCCTGCGGCGGGTCACGAGCTGCATCCGCGCCGGCACGGGGCGCTGCGTGGCGACCTGCACGAGCAGATCGATCCCGCGCTGGGCGCGTCGCCCGGGCAGGCCGACATGATCGTCGGCGAGGTCAAGCGCGGACAGGCCCGATTCAACCCGGCGACCCGCAACGCCGAAGTGCTGGCAGCAGGGCTGCTGCGTTTCGGCTGTTGCCCGGCGAACGACGCCCTGCCGTCGCGCGCACCCTGCTCGCGCGCGGCACGGCGGACTCGGTTCACGGCCATCGCGTCCGCATGGTCGCTTTCGGCCAACCGGCAGAGGCGCCGCCCCACGGCTGGCACACGGTGCCGCTGGCCTCGGTCATCGCCTACCTGCGGCGCCACCTGAACGAGCACTGGGGCGTGCTGCGCCACGTGCACTTCAGCAACGAGGTTCTCGATCTGCTCGCGGTCTTGAAGCGCGCCGAGCCGAACGCCGAGCCTGTGGCGAAGGCGGCGCCATGAACGACCTCCACGATGCGCATGTCGCCGGCCTGACTCCCGTGCGCTCCGGAATCGATGCCCATCACGAGGCAGTCGTGTTCATGCGGCGCGACTGCCCGGTCTGCCGCTCCGAGGGCTTGGAGGGCCACTCGCGCGTGCAGGCGCACGTCGGCACGCGCTCGGTGATCGCTCAGCTCTTCGTGGTGGAGGGCGACCTGATCGCCCCGGGCACGGTGGCACTGTCGGAGGCAGCCTGGACGGCGCTGTCGCCGCAACCCGGCGAGGCCGCCCGCTTCAGCCATCCGCCGACGTTGGATTCGATGAGCGCGGTGCGACGCAAGATCTACGGCGAGACGCTTGGCCCGGGCGAGATCCAGGCCATCGTCCAGGACATCGCCGCGGGGCGCTATTCCAACGTCGAGTTGGCGGCCTTCGTCGCCGCAAGCGGCGGAACGCGAATGAATCGCGACGAGATCGCGGCGCTCACCATCGCTATGGTGAAGGCCGGCCGGCGGCTCGAGTGGCCGCAGAGCCTGGTAGTGGACAAGCACTGCGTCGGCGGCCTGCCGGGCAACCGCACGACTCCGATCGTCGTCGCAATCGTGGCCGCCAACGGCCTGCTGATGCCCAAAACCTCATCGCGCGCCATCACCTCGCCTGCCGGCACGGCGGACACCATGGAGACGCTGGCGCCCGTGGATCTCACGCTGGATGCGATGCGCTCGGTCGTTGAGCGCGAGAACGGCTGCGTCGTCTGGGGCGGCGCCGTCGCGCTCAGCCCGGCCGACGACGTGCTGATCCGCGTCGAGCGTGCGCTGGACATCGACAGCGAGGGCCAGCTCATCGCGTCGGTCCTGTCCAAGAAAGCCGCTGCGGGCTCGACCCACGTGGTGATCGACATCCCGGTCGGACCCACCGCCAAGGTCCGCAGCGCGGCGGCGGCCGATCAACTCATTCTCGGACTGCGGGCGGCGGCGCAGGCGATCGGATTGAAACTCCACGCGCTGGTCACCGACGGTACGCAGCCGGTCGGACGCGGCATCGGTCCCGCTCTGGAAGCGCACGACGTCGTCCGCGTGCTGAAGCGCAGCGCGGATGCGCCGCAAGACCTCAGGGAGCGAGCTCTGGTGCTGGCCGGGGCAGTCCTTGAAATGGCCGGTCACGCCGCGCCGGGTCACGGTGTCCCTCTCGCCCGCGCGACGCTCGACGAGGGCCGCGCCTGGCGGAAATTCGCGGCGATCTGCGAGGCCCAGGGTGGCCTGCGCGAGCCGCCGGTTGCCCCAATCCGGGAAGTCGTCGCGGCGCCGGCAAGCGGCCGCATCACCTCTGTGGACTGCCGGCGCCTGGCGCGTGCGGCCAAGCTCGCCGGGGCTCCGGCAGCACCGGCCGCTGGCATCGAGCTGCACGCCAGCGTCGGCGCGCGTGTCGCCAAGGGGCAGCCGCTGTTCACGCTGCACGCCCAGACGCGCGGCGAACTGCAGTACGCGCTCGACTACCTTCGGCAAGGTCCGCCATTTCATGGCATCGAGGAAGCGCCATGAATCGCAGCGCACTGATATTCGCCTGGCCGGGCCAGGAAGGGTTGGCCACCGCGCTTGCGCGAGCGTTACCCGGCGAGATCGGCTCGCTCGAGACGCGGCAGTTCCCGGACGGCGAGACCTACCTGCGCGTCCTGACCGAAGTCTCGGGCCGCGACTGCATGGTGGTGGCATCCCTGGACCGGCCCGACGCCAAGGCCCTGCCCGTTGTGCTGCTGGCCGAGACCCTGCGGGATCTCGGTGCCGCGTCGGCAGGGTTGGTCGCGCCCTACCTTGCCTACATGCGGCAGGATGGGCGCTTTCACCCCGGCGAGGGCGTCACCTCGCGTTATTTCGCGCGACTCCTGTCGAACCACTTCAACTGGCTGGTCACGGTCGATCCGCACCTGCACCGCTACGCCTCGCTCGACGAGATCTACTCGATTCCGTCGCGGGTCGTCCACGCCGCCGGCGCAATCGCGGCCTGGATCGAGGCCAACGTCGCCAGGCCGGTGCTGATCGGACCCGACAGTGAGAGCGAGCAGTGGGTGGCCGATGTGGCGCGACGGGCGCACGCCCCGCACGTCGTGCTGCAGAAGATCCGGCACGGCGACCGCGATGTCGAAGTGTCGGTGCCGCAGGTGGAGCGATGGCGCGACCACACGCCCGTACTGGTGGACGACATCGTCTCGACGGCGCGAACCATGATCGAGGCCGTGAAGCACCTGCAGCGCATCGGCCTGGCGGCTCCGGTGTGCGTCGGCGTGCATGCCGTGCTCGCCGGGCAGGCCTACGACGATCTGCTTCGTGCCGGCGCCGCGCGCGTCGTCACGACCAACTCGATTGCCCATCCCACCAACGCGCTTGATATTGCCCCGGAATCGGCAGCCGCCGTGCGTGGCCTGCTGTCGGAGATCGCGCGATGAACCTCATGCCCCGTTCTGGTGCATAGACCGTTGATTTGGATCAACGCTTGCTTGCTTGCCCGACGCGTATATTGGTCTTGCGGCAGCCGGCTCAGGCATGCGGTTGTCGCCCGACGTTTCGAGCAAGCGCAGTCTCGTGAACAACGTCAGGTTTCGAAATGCCTCCAATTCAGGAGTCTCGCCATGACGTTCAAACTCAAACCCATTCTCGCCCCCGCGATGCTGATGCTGGCGCTCGCAGCGGCGCCGCTATCCGCCATCGGCGAGGACAAGGCGCCGATGCCGCAGACCAAGGGCATGCAGGGCATGGACCCGAAACTGCACGACCAGGCCGCAAAGGATCCGTACGAGGGCTGCGTGCCCAATCCGGACAAGGCCGCGAAGCAGGCCGAGCACCCGATGCCGCAGACCAAGGGCATGAAGGACATGGACCCGAAGGCGCATGAAATGGATTGCCCGGAAGGCTATGTGCGCAAGACGGACAAGAGCAAGCACGTTCACAAGGCTCCGGGCGGCTGAGGCGCTTCTTCGCGGCTCGATCCGGCGGATGGCGAGCGGATCGGGCCGCGGAGGCCCCCGCTCGGTAACGAACTCAATGCGCGGAGGCGTCTGTTCGGTACCGTACGGTTCGCGATTGTCCATCCCGCCCATGCTTGCATCCTGCGGCGCTCACACTGGAGTATTTTCGTGAACAACTTGTCTCGCGGCCTCGCCGTTTTCTGCTTGGTCCTCAGCGTTGTTGGTTGCGCCGCGGCCGACGAAAAAGCCCCGATGCCACAGACTAGAGGCATGCAAGGCATGGATCCCAAGCTTCATGATCCGGCCAACCAGCCCGTGATCACCTGCGAGCCCAAGGCTACTGCCGCGAGCATGGCGCATGCGGCCGAGGATCACCCCATGCCGGATACGCGCGGCATGCATGGGATGGATCCCGCGCTGCACATGCAGGACTGCCATAGCTCGGACCAGGCGGCGCCGGTCCAGCTCGGACCGCACCAGCACAAGACACCCGGCAACTAAGAGCTCCCCGACGTCCCGGGGCGTCCGCAGCCACGGGAGCGATTCGTCGAAGGAACGTACATGATCGACCCGTTTGCCCGGTGCACCCGCCGCAGTTTCGTGCAAGGCGTGGCGTCCGCCACTGCGCTCGGGACTTTCGCTTCGTGGCCAGCACAGTTGCTGGCGGCAACCGCCCGCCAGCCAGAGCTTGACGGCACAGACTTCGACCTGGAGATCGCTGAGCTGAGCTGCCGGTGAACTACACCGGCCGCGCCAGTGTTGCCACTGCCGTCAACGGCCAGGTGCCCGCACCCGTTCTGCGCATCCGTGAGGGCGACACAGTCACGCTACGCGTGACCAACCGTCTCAGCGAGCCCACCGCCGTGCATTGGCATGGCCTGCTGGTGCCGCCGGAAATGGACGGAGTACCCGGCATCAGCTTTTCTGGCATCGCGCCCGGCGAGACCTTCACTTACCGCTTCCCAGTGCGCCAGACCGGCACCTACTGGTATCACGCGCACACCTTGCACGAACAGACCGGGCTGTATGGCGCAATCGTGGCAGAGCCGCGCACGCGCCCGAAGGTCAGCACTGAGCGTGACTACGCAGTGTTGCTCAGCGACTGGACCGACGAGAACCCGCTGCAGGTCTATCTCAATCTGAAAAAGATGGGCGGCTACTACAACCACGGGATGCCCACCGTCGGAGACGTGTTCGCTGACATGTCACGTGTTGGGCTGTCTGCGGCGCACACGCGTCGCGTGATGTGGAACCGCGCGCGCATGAGCCCGACCGACTACAGCGACGTGTCGGCCTCGACCTACACCTATCTCATGAATGGCACCGCACCCGCCGGCAACTGGACGGGAATCGCCCGCGCTGGCGAACGCGTGCGTCTCCGTTTCATCGGGGCCGGCACGGCAACGTTTTTCGATGTACGCATTCCCGGGCTCAAACTCACCGTGGTCTCCACGGACGGACAAGACGTGATGCCCGTGGAGGTCGACGAATTCCGCATTGGCCCCGGCGAGACCTACGACGTGATCGTGCAGATGCCGGACGATCGCGCTTACACCATCTTGGCGCAGTCGCTGGATCGCAGCGGCTATGCGCGCGGTACGCTGGCGCCGAAAGCCGGGATGGAAGCCGAGGTCCCGCCGCTGGACGGGCGCGTCTGGCTCAGCGAGGCCGACATGATGGGCGCGATGGGGCAGTCAGGTGCCATGGCGGCGATGCCAGGAATGGACAACCCCAAGCCGGCCAAGGTCCGCCACGCACGCACCGAGTACGGCCCGGGCGTCGATATGCGCGTCGACGATCCGCGAACGAATCTCGACGACCCCGGGGCCGGCCTGCGCGACAACGGCCGCCGCGTGCTGACCTACGCCGATTTGCGCACTCTCGGTGGCCCGATTGATCTCCGCAAGCCCGGCCGCGAGATCGAACTGCACCTCACCGGCAACATGGAGCGGTTCATCTGGTCGCTTGACGGCGTCAAGATCAGCGACGCCAAACCCATCCATTTCGTCGACAGCGAGCGCTTGCGTGTCGTGCTGGTCAACGACAGTACGATGAATCACCCGATGCACCTGCATGGCATGTGGAGTGAGCTGGAATCCGGATCCGGCGCGTTCCAGGTGCGCAAGCACACGATCACCGTGCAACCCGCGCAGCGCATCAGCTTTGCGGTGACGGCCGATGCTCCAGGCCGCTGGGCATTTCACTGTCATCTGCTCTACCACATGGCTGCGGGCATGTTCCGTGAGGTGGTGGTGGCATGAGTGCGTGCACCTGGATCGTGGGGGCAATGGCTTTGGTTTCGGCGCTGGCACCGCGAGCCGCTGAATCCCAGGACACTATGCCCGGCATGGATATGCCACCAGCCCAGCCGGTGCCTGCACCTGCACCTGCACCTGCACGCGAGGCCGACAAGCCAGCGCCACCCCCGCCCGCTGACCCCGACACTCCATCAACGCCCGCAATGGAGCCGATGCCCGGCATGACCGGTGACGTTCAGACGGCGCCATCAAGCGCCGCAAACCAGGGCGACACACCGCCGGCGATGAAGATGGCGCCCATGCTGGGCGGCCCCGCGCCCCCGGATGCGCGCGACCCGGACGCCTATGCCGATGGCTACGAATACACCGGCATGCCCGGCATGGAGCAAACCGACCGGATCGTCTACGGCACGCTGCTGGCTGACGAGTTTGAGTTTCTGTCCGGCAACGAAGGCAAGGGCTACGCCTGGAACGTGCAGGGTAACTACGGCAGCGATCGCGACAAGCTGTGGCTACGCACACAGGGCCTCAAGCTTCCCGGCGAGCTCGATCCGACCACCAGCGGTGAACTGTTGTGGTGGCGGCCCTACACGGCGTTCTGGGGAACGCAACTGGGATTGCGGCAAGACTTCGGCGACGGCGCGCACACCTACCTGGCAGCAGGTGTCGAAGGTATGGCGCCCTACTGGTTCAAGGTCGAGGCCACCGGATATGTGGGCGAAGACGGGCGGCTGTCGGCGCGGCTCAAGGGCGCTTACGACATGCGCTTCACCAACCGCCTGATTCTGATGCCCAGCCTCGAAACCAACGCCTACAGCCGGTCCGAAGACGAGCGTGGTCTTGGCGCGGGCCTCGGCAATATCGAAGGCGGCTTGCGCTTGCGCTACGAGCTGCACCGCAAGTTTGCGCCATACGCGGGCTATGTTTGGGAGCGTGCCTTCGCAGGCTCCGCCGATCGCCGGCGCGCGGCGGGCGACCCGGTCAACGAACGTCGGTTCGTTGCGGGACTCAGGATGTGGTGGTAACTGAAGCAGTGCGCTTCCAACTTGGAGTTCAACAGCATGCCCGGCTCCTCTAAAACCAACCCCGTCTCGATATGGGTGTTCGCCGGGTGTGGCATCTGGCTGATCGCGCTGGGCCTCTATTTTGCGGTTCTGCGACCACCCCTTTTGCCGGAAGACCCGCGCTTCATGGGCACCACCCTCGCGCAAATTCGTGCTGATGTGCCCGGCCTTGAGAGCTGGCTGCAGCGGGTGTTCACCGTCATGGGTGGCTTCATGGCAGGCGCGGGCGTCCTGACCGTGTTCCTCGCCACCACGACGATGCGCCTCAGACCGAGAGGCACGTCTTGGGCCTTGGCACTTTCCGGTGCACTGACTGTCGGCCTCATGAGCGCCACCAACTTTGCGCTTCACTCCGACTTCAGGTGGTTACTGCTGATCCCTGCCCTGGCTTGGGTTACGGGCCTGGCCGCGCACGTCGCGAAGCACTGACCTGAACTCTGGGGGGCGCCAGGCGTTGCACGGTCAGTGGGCCTTTTTTGGCTCGACCGGACGCGACGACCACTGCACATGCACGATGCGCCAGCCCTCAGGCTTGCGCTCGAGCACAAGGCTTTCGGTGCTGTAGATGTCCACCGGCTTGTCACGGTGCACGGTGGTGATGCGCGACCGCGTCGCGACCCAGGCCAGATTGCCGCTGGCACCGTGCTTGCGCTCGATGATCTGCATCTGGGCCTTGGCCAGGAAAGCCATGTCGCCTTTCATGTGGTGCGACATGTATTCCTCGCGCGAGCTCTCCTGTCCGCCGGACTCATAAATCAACACGTCCGGCGCCAACAGATTGCCAACCGCGGTTGCGTCGCCTGCGGCCAGCGCTCGCTGGAACGCCTCGGTCTGAGCCACGGCGACGACCGCGACATCCTCCACGGGCTCCGGCGCTCCGCGAGCGGCGCATCCGGCGAGGAACCATGCGGCGAAGACTACAGCAGCAGTTGTGCGCATCGAGTGTCTCCTATCGGTCATCGGTGGGTACGAAAGCCCGGTACAGGCTGATCGTTCCGAGCGGCGTGGCGAAACGGCGGGTCTCGGCGACATCGACGAAGCCGGCGTCGCGCATGAGCTGCGGCAGCCGTCCGGCGACGTTGTCGGCGGTCGTCTCGAATCCGTCGAGCAACTGGACCAGGTAAAACAGGACACGCATCAGCGGATTTGCGGCCTGGCCCCAGTCGGCGACGTGCAGCACGCCACCGGGCCGCAAAACGCGCCGAACTTCGCGGAACGTTGCCAGCTTGGCGTCGCGATCCAGATGATGGAAGAACAGGCTCGAAAGCACGACGTCATGCGTCGCGTCGGCATATGGCATCTCGTGCGATAGCGCGCGGTCGAAGCGCAGCTCTAAACCGGCTTCGGCTGTCTTGCGACGCGCCCGCTCCAGAATTTCCGCATCGCCGTCGAGGCCCACGATCTCTGCCTGCGACTGTGACCGCTTGGCTGCGATGGTCAGCGTCGCGGTGCCGCACGCGAGATCGAGCACACGCTGGCCGGGTTGCAGCGCCGCCTGCGCGACTAGCGCCGCCTTGAATGTGCGCTCGCGCGTGGTCAGCGCCACTACCGGGTCATACAGCGGTGTGAGCCAGCGGTACGCCAGCGCGGGGATATAACGATCACTCATGGCTGGCCCCTCAGTCCTTGTGCTCGTGCTGCGCAGGCGGTGTCACTTCGGGTTGCGGCTTCGGCGCATGGCTGTGCGGCTTCGAGCCTGGCGGGTCGACGTGGCCGCCAGACTGCTCATGTTCCATGCCTTCCATGCCCTTCATGTCCTCGGGCTTCATGCCGTGTTCATGGCCGCCACTGTGGCCGTGCCCGCCCGCACCCTCGCTCAGCGCGGCGAATTCCTCCGGCGACATTTCGGGCAGCTTTTGCAGAAAGGCAACGAGACCCCAGATTTCATCGTCGCTGTGGGTCGTGCCCCACGCCGGCATGCCGGTCATCTTGATGCCGTGCTTGATGATCCAGAACTGGCGCTTCGCGGACACGTCCATGTTTGAATGATCGTGGCCGCCCGCATGGCCACTCGGTTGCGCCAGATTCGGCGGCTGCGGATACAAGCCGCGGCGGATCTCGGTGTCCTGCGTACCCGGCCCGAGATGGCAGCCGGAACACATCGGCACGTAGTGCGCCGCGCCGTCGGCAATTTTCTGCGGGTCGGCGAGGTCCGGCACCTCGATATCCTCGCTGCGCGCGGCGATGAAGCGCTCGCGCGTGAATGCGATCACGCCGTTGATGACAGCCGGGTGCGGCTCGTCCGCGGCAAAATTGGTCAGGCCGCCGCCGTGGATCAGGCCTGCGGCGAGGGCGGCGGACGCAAGCAACGTGAGTACGATCGTCAAAAGGATTTTCATGGTTGTTCCTGGCGTTTTCCCTAGTGGCCGCTATGGGGGTCGGGTTTGGGAGTGAAGCGCGGGGCTTCGGCCGATGGCGGGCGCGCACGCCGCACCGGCTTGCCGAAGTCGGGGTCCTGGCTGGTGCGCCAGGCGACCGTACCCTTCGGGTTGCGATAGGGCCCGGGGTCGCGGAAGTCGCCGGGGGCGAGGTTGTCGCGCACCTTGACCACCGTGAACATGCCACCCATCTCCAGGTTTCCGAACGGGCCTTTGCCCGTCATCATTGGCAGCGTGTTCTCGGGGCCTTGCATGTGGCCCATGTCGGTGTGGTCCTGGTGCTCGGCCATGCCGGCCTCGC
>JANNKD010000303.1:0-2517 GCA_031396115.1 Gammaproteobacteria bacterium | reverse complement strand
CCGATCTGCGCCGCGCCGATCGCGCTGGTGATGTGGTCGTAGCCCGGCGCGATGTCGGTGGTCAGCGGCCCGAGCGTGTAGAACGGCGCCTCGAAGCACTCGGCCAGCTCCTTGTCCATGTTCTCCTTGATGAGCTGCATGGGCACGTGGCCGGGACCCTCGATCATCACCTGCACGTCGTGCTTCCAGGCCACTTTCGTCAGCTCGCCGAGCGTCTTCAGCTCCGCGAACTGTGCCTCGTCGTTGGCGTCGGCGATGCAGCCGGGCCGCAGGCCGTCACCGAGCGAGAAGCTGACGTCGTAGGCCTGCATGATTTCGCAGATTTCCTCGAAGCGCGTGTAGAGGAAGTTCTCCCGGTGGTGCGCGAGGCACCATTTCGCCAGGATGCTGCCGCCGCGCGAGACGATGCCGGTCACGCGATCGGCGGTCAGCGGGATGAACGGCAGGCGCACGCCGGCGTGGATGGTGAAGTAACTGACGCCCTGCTCGGCCTGCTCGACCAGCGTGTCGCGGAAGATCTCCCAGGTCAGTTCCTCGGCTTTGCCGTGGACCTTCTCCAGCGCCTGGTAGATCGGCACCGTGCCGATCGGCACCGGGGAATTGCGGATGATCCACTCGCGCGTCTCGTGGATGTTCCTGCCGGTGGACAGGTCCATGACCGTGTCGGCACCCCAGCGCGTGGCCCACACCAGTTTCTCGACTTCCTCGGCGATCGAGCTGGTGACGGCGCTGTTGCCGATGTTGGCGTTGATCTTCACGCGGAAGTTGCGGCCGATGATCATCGGCTCGAGCTCGGGGTGATTGATGTTCGCCGGAATGATCGCGCGGCCCGCGGCAACCTCGTCGCGCACGAACTCGGCCGTGACGAGCTCCGGCAGGCGTGCGCCGAACCCCTGGCCCCGGTGGCGCTTCAGGTAGCCGGCCCTCGCGTAGGTCTCGCGCAGCTCCTCGAGCCGGCAGTTCTCGCGGATGGCGACGTACTCCATCTCCGGCGTCACGATGCCGCGGCGCGCGAAGTGCATCTGGCTGAGGTTGCCGCCGCGCCCGCGCTCGGCGATCCACGCCGCGCGCATGGGCGGCAGGCCCTTGAGCAGGTCGATGCGCGCCGCCGGGTCGCTGTAGGGTCCCGACGTGTCGTAGAGCGTGACGGCCGGGTTGGCGTCGACGCCGCGCGCGGTGCGCGTCGCGGTCTGCGTGACCTCGCGCATCGGCACGCGCAGGTCCGCACGCGAGCCGGCCGCATAGACCTTGCGGCTCGCCGCGAACGTGCGCGTGGCTTCCGCGTTCAGCGTCGCGGCCTGGCGGATGAATTCTTCGGTCTGGACTTGCGGAAGGGCGCTCATGATCTCGGCGCATAGCCTACGCCCTGTCGAGTACTTCCTCCAGCGCTTGGCACAGCGTTTTCAGCACGGTGAGGCGCGCGTGCTTCTTGTCGTTGGCCGCCACCAGCGTCCACGGCGCGTCGCCGGTGCTGGTGCGCGCGACCATCTGGTCCACCGCGGCCGCATAGTCCTTCCACTTCTTGCGGTTACGCCAGTCGTCATCGGTGATCTTGTGCTTCTTGTGGGCGAGGCGCGCGCGCTCCTTGAAGCGCCGCAGCTGCTCCTCGGGGCTGATGTGCAGCCAGAACTTGCACAGGCAGCTGCCGTGCGCGGTGAGCTGGCGCTCGAACTCGTTGATCTCGGCGTAGGCGCGGCCCCACTCGTGCGGCTGCGCGAAGCCCTCGACGCGCTCGACCAGCACGCGCCCGTACCAGGAACGGTCGTAGATCGTGACGTAGCCGCCACGCGGAACGTGGCGCCAGAAGCGCCACAGGTAGTGCTGCGCCTTCTCCTCGTCGGTCGGCGCCGCCACCGGGATCACCCGGAACAGGCGCGCATCCATCGCCGCCGTCACGCGCCGGATCGCCCCGCCCTTGCCGGCGGCGTCCCAGCCTTCGAACATCGCCACGGTCGAGATCTTCTTTGCGCGCGCTTGCCAGGTGAGCTTGTTCAGCTTCGCCTGGTATTTCTCGAGCTTGTCCTGGTAACGCGCGGCGTCGGCCTTCGCCGAAAGGTCGACCTTGTCGAGTACCGTGACGAACTTTCCGGCGCGCGGTTCCGCCGCCCGCGCCCCGCGCGTGCCCTGCGGATGGGCCAGGCGCTCGCGCATCGCCTTGAGCAGGATGCGGCCCGCCATCAGCTCGCGGTACTGGCGGTCGGTGGCATCGATGATGTGCCAGGGGGCGTGGCCCCGGTCGGTGGCGCGCACCGCCACCTCCGACACCTTGAGGAAGCGGTCGTAATGCTTCGAGTAGGCCTGCTCGTAAGGGGTCAGCTGGCGCTTGTGCTCCTTGGCGATGTCCTTGAGCCGGCGCTTCTGCTCCTTCCTGGACACGTGAAACCACAGCTTGACCACCAGCGCCCCGTTGTCGGTGAGGCTGCGCTCCAGCGCATTGATGGCCGCCAGCTCCGTGTTGTACTCATCCTTGGAGATCTCCTTGTAGGCGCGCTCGACGATCGGGTGCGTGTACCAGGA
>JANNKD010000082.1:0-10931 GCA_031396115.1 Gammaproteobacteria bacterium | reverse complement strand
CTCGGCCTGGGCCGTCGCAGCGACCAGCGCCGTGGCCAGGGCCAGCGTTCTCGAATGCCGCGCGAGCGCGCGGCGCAATGAGGGTTCCATCCAACTTCTCCACGTCCGAATACGCGGCGGCGCGAGCCGCCGGGAAATTCACTTCAGGCGTGGAACGGGATGGGAGGCCGGAGGCGGGAAAGCGTGAAGCCGGCGCGGATCGCGCGCGGCGAAGCCACCACGACAGACTGGGCGGCGGGGGTGAACTGCAGGTCGGCGCGGGGCACCCCGGCCAGGTGGCCGAGCAAGCAGCTGGTCATGTTGGGGCAATCGCCGTCGCAGCACGGGCAGGAGTCCGGCGCCTGGTCCTGACCGTCGCCGTGACAGGGCATTTCGGCGGCGGCAGGCGCGCCCTCGGCCTGCGCCACCGGGACGGACGCGGTCACAGCGAAGCCCTGGACCAGCAGCGTCAGTCCAAGGGCAGCGCTAAGGTACGGCCGCAGAGTCTTCATGTCATCCGACTATAGGCCCCCGTTGGACGCCCGGGCCAATGTCTTTCAGTCCCTGGATTATTGCCTGTCGTCCGGCAGCGCTGCTTGACGCAGGTCAATGCGGCCCCGGCGGGCCTGGGGCAGGGTCGGGCGATGCGCTCGGTTCACCCGAGCAAGGGCGCGTGACCAGGAGCAAAAGCGTGGATCACCGTCACGACCCGGCGGCGAAGAAATACACCTGCCCGATGCACCCGCAGATCGTGCGCGATGCGCCCGGCAGTTGCCCGCTCTGCGGCATGGCGCTGGAGCCGATGACGCCGGCGGCCGACGAGGGCGCGAGCGCCGAGCTCACCGACATGACGCGCCGCTTCTGGATCAGCGCGGCGCTGACGCTGCCGCTGCTGTGGGCGCTGCTCGGCGAACTGATGCCCGCGATCGACCCGATGCGCATCCTTGGCCACACCACGGCATCGTGGGCGGAACTGCTGCTCGCCACGCCCGTCGTGCTGTGGGGCGGGGCGCCGTTCTTCGTGCGCGGCTGGCAGTCGCTGGTCACGCGCAACCTCAACATGTTCACGCTGATCGCGCTGGGCACCGGCGCGGCCTGGGGCTTTTCGGTGCTGGCGACGCTGTGGCCGGGCGCGCTGCCGCAATCGTTCCGCCTGGCCAGCGGCGCGCCGCCGTTGTACTTCGAGGCGGCGGCCGTGATCACGACGCTGGTGCTGCTGGGGCAGGTGCTGGAGCTGCGCGCCCGTTCGCAGACTTCGAGCGCGATCCGCTCGCTGCTCAAGCTCGCGCCGCGCATCGCGCACCGCGTGCAGGGCGGCGCCGAGGCCGACGTCGACATCGATGCCGTGCAGGCCGGCGATCGCCTGCGGGTGCGCCCCGGTGAAAAGATCCCGGTGGACGGCCGTGTGCTCGAAGGATCGAGCCACGTCGACGAGGCGATGCTGACCGGCGAGGCCGATCCGGCGCGCAAGGCCGCGGGGGATCGCGTCTCGGCCGGCACCGTCAACGGCACCGGCAGCCTGCTGATGCAGGCCGAGCACGTCGGCGCGGAAACGCTGCTGTCGCAGATCGTGCACATGGTTGCGGAGGCCCAGCGCTCGCGGGCGCCGATCCAGCGCCTGGCCGACCAGGTCGCGGCCTGGTTCGTGCCGGCGGTGGTCGCCACCGCGGTGATTGCCGCGGCGATCTGGGCGCTGGTCGGCCCGCCGCCGGCGCTGGCCCACGCGCTGCTGGTCGCCGTGTCCGTGCTAATCATCGCGTGCCCCTGCGCGCTGGGGCTGGCGACGCCGATGTCGATCATGGTCGGCGTCGGCCGCGGCGCCACCGAGGGCGTGCTGATCCGCGACGCGGCGGCACTCGAGGCGATGGAGAAAATCGACACCCTGGTGGTCGACAAGACCGGCACGCTGACCGAGGGGCGCCCGACGCTTCAGGACGTGATCGAAGCCGACGGCCACACCGAGACCGAGATCCTGCGGCGCGCCGCGGCGATCGAGGCTCCGAGCGAGCACCCGTTGGCGCGCGCCATCGTCGACATGGCGAAGGAAAAGGGCCTGGCGCTTCCGGCAGTGGCGGATTTCGGCTCGGACCCGGGCCTCGGGGCCTGGGGCAAGGTGGACGGGCACACGGTGATGGTCGGCAACCGGCAGTTGATGCACGCGCACCAGCTCGACCCGGGCGATTTCTACCACCGCGCGGATGCCGCGCGCGAGCGCGGCGCGACCGCGGTCTACGTCGCCATCGACCGCCGCGTCACCGGCCTGCTCGTGATCGCCGACGCAGTCAAGAAGACCACGCCCGAGGCCGTGGCGGCGCTCAAGGCGGCGGGCATCCGCGTGATCATGCTGACGGGCGACGACGCCAAGACCGCACGGGCGGTTGCCGCGACGCTGGGGCTCGATGAGGTCATGGCCGACGTGCGGCCAGCCGACAAGGCCGCCATCGTCAAGCGCCTGCAGGCCGAGGGCCGCTTCGTGGCGATGGCCGGCGACGGCATCAACGATGCGCCGGCGCTGGCGCAGGCCAACGTCGGCATCGCCATGGGCACCGGCACCGACGTGGCGATGGAGTCGGCCGGCGTGACGCTGGTCAAGGGCGACCTGCGCGGCATCGTCAAGGCGGTGCGCCTGTCGCGGCGCACGATGCGCAACATCCGCCAGAACCTGTTCTTCGCCTTCGTCTACAACGCGCTCGGCGTGCCGGTGGCCGCGGGCCTGCTGTATCCGTTCTTCGGCATCCTGCTGTCGCCGGTCATCGCCAGCGCTGCGATGAGTATTTCCTCGGTGTCCGTCATCGGCAATGCGCTGCGGTTGCGGCGCGCAGCGCTGTAGCCAGGAAGATTCCTGCGCCCGAAAAAAAGCGGGGGCCGTGTGACGGCCCCGAGTCCGGTGCTCGCCGGACTCCTATCCGATGGCGAAGGGTTGCGCGAAGTAGCGGCTCACGGAGACCGGGCGCCGGCGCCGCGCGCGGACCGCCGCGCGAACCGCCTTGCGTTTGCGCGCCACGGGCCGCGGCAGCGCGCTGGCTTCATCGCGGATCAGGCGCAGCAGCTGTTTGAGCGGTTTGGCAGCCTGCGTGCCCTTGACGGCGCGGCGGAACTGCGCGACGCGGCCGCGGTTCGCGAGTACCCAAAACAGCGCCGAGTCGGCGGTCATGTGGCGCAGTTCGTTCACGGCTTTGCGGCCGTGGCTGCGGGCGGCGTCGAGGTGGTTCTTACGGCTTGGCATTGTGGACTCCTGGCAGGGGCCTTGCGGCCGGATGGGTGCGGCGTCGCCGGCGGTGCAGGGCACCGGGCCGGGCGGCGGGCGAGCGGCCGAGCATCGCTTCGAGCTCGGCGCAGAAGGCGTCGATGACGTACTTTGGATCGGCAAGCTGCGCGACGTCGGACGAGACGCCGACCGTGACGTGGCCGGCGTAGCTCAGCAGGCTCACGCCGATGCCGATAGCGGCGGCCTGCGGCGGCCAGAACACGACGTTGGCCAGGCGCGTCCCGCCGACGCTGAGCGCTGCGGCCGGCCCCGGCAGGTTCGACACCACGGCGGCGGCCTTGCCGCTGAGGAGCCCGACGAGCTGCTTCTCGGCGGCGACCGGCAAGTGGCCGGCGGCGGACAACGCGATCAGCACGGCGCGCGCTTCGGCCGACTGCTTCAGCGAGGCCATGCGATCGGCAATGACGTCGAGCCGCGCGTGCCAGCCTTCGAGGCCCACCGGCAGGTCGGCCAGCACCAGGCCAAAGCTGTTGCCGAGCGAATCGTCGTCACCGGCGCGCAGGTTCACCGGCACCGCCACGCGCATGTTCTGCGTTTCGGGAACGCTGCCGTCGCAGTTGCGCAGGTAACGTCCGAAGGCGCCGGTCAGCGCGGTCAGGAACACGTCGTTGAGCGTCACGCCCTGGGCGCGCGCGAGCTTGCGCACGGTCGCGAGCGAGAGATTCGAGGTCCACGCCACGGCGCGGTGGCCCGACGGCGGTGTGCGAAACCGCGGCGGGTTGTCGTCCGGCAGCAGCAGGACGCGGCCGATGGCCGAGAACGTGCGCCGCAGCTCGGCGACCTGCCGCGCCAGCTTGCCGGGATGCTTCAGGTCGTCGACCACGATTTCGGTCAGGTTCTCGAGCGCACTGTTGACGGTCTCGAGGCGATCGATCATCCCGCCGAGCGGGCCGTGGTGCGGCGACGGCGACGCGTGCAGCGCGACGTGGCGCTCCGGCGCGCCGTCGGCCAGCTGCAGCATCAGGCGCATCATGGCGACGCCGTCGGCAATCGCATGGTGCGCGCGGAACAGCATCGTCACGCGGCGCTTGCCGCGCAGGAACAGCGCGATGCGCCACAGCGGCAGCGCCCGGTCGAGCTCCTGCGAGAACTCGGTCGCGATGGCGGCGCGCAGCTCCGGATCCGACGGCCCCTCGAGCCGGCGCGTGTGCAGGTGGTAGCCCAGGTGCGGGGTATCGTCCTCCACCCAGTGGTAGCCTTGGTCGTTCACGACGATCCGCTGGCGAAACCGCGGCTCGAGCAGCGTGCGCTGCACCAGCACGCGCGCCAGCGCCTTCGGGTCGGCCACGTCTTCAAACTCGAGGATGGAGCTGACCACCATCGGATTGTGCGGCGTGTCCATCTCGAGCCAGGCCCGGTCGATGGAACTCATCGGCTCGGACGTGGACGCGTCGACGGGATCGTAGGGGCTCATCGGGTCACGCTCATCAGGACTGGCGCCAGTCTCGGCCGCGCGCCGGCTCCCGGCATTGACCTGAGTCAATCCGCGGCCGCGCCGCTCGATGCGTTGACGCAGGTCAATGAGCCTGCGCGCCGCCGCGCGCACAGTGGCGCGAGCCACGAGCCGGAGCGGACATGAAGACCGTCGAGCACGTGCGCCGCGACCTGCAATGGATGCACGATCAGCTGGCGCAGCGCCTGGCGCGCATCCGCGAGGATGCCGCGCATCGGGCGCCGCCGTTGTCCGCGGACGCCCCCGACCGCGCGCAGGAGGTCGAGAATGACGAGGTGCTCGAGGGGCTCGCGCAGTCGACGGCGCAGCTGATCGGCGAATACGAGCACGCCATCGAGCGGATCGAGCAGGGCCGTTACGGCACCTGCGAGTCCTGCGGTTTATCGATCGAGCGCGAGCGGCTCGAAGCGTTGCCGCAGGCGACGCGGTGCGTCGAGTGCGCCGGCGTGGGGAAGGTTCGCGGCTGAGCCGGTCAGCCCGCCAGCACCAGCGCGCCGGCGACGAGCCCCGCGCACAGCGTCGCGGAACTCAGCGCCAGTGGCCAGGCCAGCGCGCGGCCGCCGATGACCAGCGCCAACCCGGTCTTGAAGGCCATGTTCGAGCACAGCGCGATGACCAGGGCCACCGTGGCCTGCGGCGCGTCGAGCTGCCCGCCGCTGAACAGGTTGAACGTCGAGATCGCGATCGCGTCCATGTCGGCGAGCCCGGAAATCGCCGAGACCGCGTAGACGCCCATCGCCCCGGCGCGGTCGTGGACCGCGGCGCTGACCACCAGCACGACCGCGAAGACGGCGCCGAACAACAGCGCGTGCCCCAGGTCCGTGGGATTGTCGAACTCCGGCACCGCCGAGCGGGATCGGCGCAGGCGCAGCACGCCGCGCAGCGGCAGGATGGCGCCGGCGACCAGGCCGGCGGCGAGCACCGGCGCGATGACGGGCAGGGCGTGGGGGGCGAGGATGCCGGCCAGCACGCCGATGCGCAGCAGCACGACGAGGTTGGCGATCGAGATGATGGCGAGCGCGCTGTCCGCGTGCTTGGCGTCGTCGCGGACCTTGCGCGAGAACACCAGGGTGGTGGCCGTGCTGGAGACGAGCCCGCCGAGCAGGCCCAGCAGCGGCACGGCGCCGGCCTGCGGCGCCAGTCGCAGCGTGATGTAGCCCGCCAGGCTCAGGCCCGCGGTCAGCACGACCATGAGCCAGATCTTGTACGGATTGAGCTGCCCGTACGGGCCGTAGCCTTCGTCCGGCAGGACCGGCAGCACCACGAAGGTGATCAGCACGAACTGCAGGAACGAGATCATGTCCTGGCGCGTGAGGCGCTGCGTCACGCCGTGCAACTCGGCCTTGAAGTACAGCAGCGCCGTGGTTCCGAGCGCGAGTGTGGCGGTGAGTTGCAGATGGCCGTGCCAGGCCAACGCGCCGTACAGGAAGCACAGCAGCAGCGCCACGGTCGTGGTCGTGTCGGGGCCCTCGTTGGCGTCGCCGCGATGGTGGTCGGCCGAGATCATCATGGCGACCAGGCCCAGCGCGGCCGCGGGCAGCAGCCAGGGCATGCCGGCCTGCGCGGCGAGCATCGCGGTGGCGGTGCCGGCGATCCCGACCAGCCCGAAGGTGCGCAGGCCCGCGTTGGTGCCGCCGCGGCGCTCGCGCTCGAGCCCCAACATCAGCCCGAGGGCGAGGCTGGTCAGGAAGGCGGGCAATGCCGAGAGGTCGTCCATGGGTTGCGCAATGGCGGTCCAGACCGCCGCCGCCCAGCCACTGTAGCCGAGGGCGGTCCCGGGAACTGCCCCCTGAGTGGACGTCTGTTGGATACCGCACATACGCGCCGCACCGGCCGGACCACCCTTCGGTCTCGGCTTCCCAAAGGCTCCCGCCATGCCCTTCGACCTTCAGCCTCGGACCTGCCGGACTCGCTGCTCCGTCTGTCCGACGGCGGCCCCCTGCGTGATCCAGGGCGCTACGCGCCAAGAGGTCGAGCGCTGGAACGCCAGCGTCGAGAACCAGATCGCGCTGGCGGCGGCGGGCAAGACGTTGTTGGAGGCTGGCGCGCCGGCTGCGGCGATCTATACCGTGCGTGCCGGCTGCCTGAAGAGTTTCACCGTCGACACCGACGGCACCGAGCGCGTGCGCGGCTTCTATCTCCCCGGCGACATCATCGGGCTCGATTCCCTCGGCGCCGAGGCCTTCGCCGCCACCGTCGTGGCCGTCACCCCGTCCCAGGTCTGTCGCATCCCGGCCGCACAGGTCCGCAAGCTGATGACCGAAAGCCCGTTCATCGCCCGGCGCCTGCTCGACCGCACCAGCGCAGAGCTCGCGCATGCGCTGGCGATGGCCGGCGACTACACGGCCGAGCAACGCCTGGCCGCTTTCCTGCTGTCGATGCGCCAGCGGCTTGGCGCGCAGACCGACGACGTCAAGTTGCCGATGACGCGCCGCGACATCGCCAACTACCTGCGCCTCGCGACCGAAACCGTGTGCCGCGTGCTGGCGCGGCTCGAGGGGCAGGGGCAGATTCGCAGCGACAGCAAGACCGTGCACCTGGTGGATGCCGGCGCGCTGCGCGCGCTGGCGCTGCCCACCGGCCTCGCGGCCGCCCGTGCGGCCTGAGCAGGCGCTCCCCCACGCGGGACTCGACCGGCGCGGCCATCTGCGCCTGGCGCTGCGCAACAGCAACCAGCTGTTCAACTCGTTCGACCCGTCGCCGTTCTACGAGAAGGATCTCGATACTGACGCGGAGCACTTCCTGGTCAGCTGGGCGCGCGAGCTGCACCCCGGCGCCGAGCTGAAGCTGACGCTGTACCTGAGGGAACCGCCGGCCGAGCCGCAGCCCGAACACTGGCTGGTCCAGGCAATTCACCACAATTTCGGCGAGCGCGTGCGGCTGGCCCGCGCCGAGCTGCGCGGCCTGCTGAGGCAGGGTCGCGTCAGCCTGGCCATCGGAGTGGCGTTCCTGACGCTCTGCGTCGCGCTGGCCCGGTGGGTCGGCACGTTGGGTGAAGGAGTCATGCCGCAGTTGCTCCGCGAGGGATTCCTGATCGCCGGCTGGGTCGCGATGTGGCGGCCGCTGCAGATCTACCTGTATGACTGGTGGCCGCTGCTGGAGAAGGTGCGCCTGTACGGACGCATGAGCCGCATGCCGGTCGAGTTGCGGGTCGGCACGCCCTAGGCTTCAGTGCGGGGCGCTGCGTGAGGCGCGCGCATACGGTTCGTTGGCCAGTTGCCGGTCGGCCTTCAGCCACAGCTCCTGGAAGGTCTTGCCCTGTGCGGGAAAAGCGGCAACGCCGTGATGGATGTCGAGCTCTGGAATCGGCCCGGGCCAGGGCAGCGGCTCGGCGAGGTTCTCGCGCAGGGTCCGCAGCCGGCCCTCGAGGCGCGCGTCACTGACGTCCCCGCGCAGCAGCAGGGCGTATTCGAACGGCCCGATCGCGCCGGCGCACTCCGGTGACGCAACGGCGTCGCGGATGCGCTTGCCCATGGCGGTGCCGACGAGGCCCTCCACCTCATCCCCCATCGAGGGGATGGCGCGCTGCAGGCCGCGCACGGCGACGACGACGAGCGCCATCGGGGTCTCCGGCCGGCTGGCGCAGGCCTTCTCGACGGCGTCCTGAAAGGCGGTGTTCGTCAGCAGCCCGGTTTCGGGGCTGACCTGGCTGGCGCGCTCGAGTTGGGCGCGGGCGCGCTGTTCGCGGCCGATGTCATGGTGGATCGAGACGTAGTGGGTGATGCGTTCGTCGTTCACCACGGGACTGACCGTCTGCTGGATCGTGTACTCGCTGCCGTCCTTGGCGCGGTCCACGGTCTGGCCGCTCCAGATCTTGCCGCCGCGGATCGTGCTCCACAGCCCGCGGTAGTAGCGCATGCCCTGTTGGCCGGAGCGCAGGAGGTTGGGATTGCGCCCGCGCACTTCGTCGGCGGCATAGCCGCTCAGGGCCGAGAAGGCCGGGTTGCTCCAGACGATGGTGCCCTCGAGGTCGGTGATGAATGCCGCATTGCCGGCCGAGATCAGCGCGCGCGCCACCAGCGCCTGGTCCTCGAGCGCCTGCAGGTCGGCCATGAAGGTCTCGATGCGCTGCCGCAGTTGCGCCACCGCCAGCGTGCCGGCGGTCGCCCCGCGGGCGATTTCGGTGTCGAAATACAGTTCCAGGATCCCGGTGCCGTCACGCGACGCCAGAGGGATCGCCAGGATCTCCCGCACGCCTTCGCTCTGCGCCGGCCGCTGCCACAGCGCGAAGCCCTCGTCCTGCAGGGTCATGCGCACTGGCGCGCCCGCGCGCAGCGCTTCGCCGCCCGGCCCGCGGCTGCTGACGCCGCTGTCCCAGCGCTCGGGAATGTGCTGCAGTTCCATCCACAGATCGTTCTCGGCCGAGGTTGCCTCGATCGCCAGCGTGCCGGCGTCCGTCTTGCGCGCCAGCACGGCCAGGCGCAATCGCAGTACGCGCGCCAGGTGGATGCACAGGTCGTTGAGGGAGTCCCGGCGCGGCGCGCCGTGCAGGGCTGCATGCAGCAGGCCGATGAGGCCGGCGTCGAAATCGGTGGCCCGCAGCGGCAGCCGGAAGGTTGGCGCGATGCTCGACGCGCCGGCTCCTGGGGGGGGTTTGGGCGCAGCTGGATCCATGCATCCGAGTGTGCGTGCCGGGGTGCCGGGCGCATTGACCTGGGTCAAGTCCCGGGTGAAGGCGCGGCTTCGGTAGACTCCCGGCACCTTGAGCCCGTTCGTGAGCGTCCGCCGCTTCGTCCGCCAGTTGCACCGCTGGCTTGGCCTGCTGATCGCCGCGCAGCTGCTGCTGTGGGTCATCGGCGGCCTGGTCATGAGCGTGCTGCGGCTCGAGGAAGTGCGCGGCGACGACCGCGTCGCACAGCGGCCGGCCGCGGCGCTCCCCGCCGACGGCGTGCTGCCGCCGGCGCAGGTGATCGGCGCGCACGACACGCCGGTCAGCGGCCTGGCGCTCGTCATGCTGGACGGCCGGCCGGCCTACCGGCTCAAGGCCGGCAAGGAGTCGTGGCTGGTGGACGCGCGCTCGGGCGCGCGGCTGTCGCCGCTGCCGCAGGACTTTGCCGAACGCCTGGCGCGCGCCGACTACGCCGGAACGGCGCAGATTGCGGGCGTGGACTGGGTGGACACGCCGGGCATGGAGTATCGCGAGCGCGCGCTGCCGCTGTGGCGCGTGCGCTTCGCCGACGACCGCGCCACCGCGCTGTACGTGTCGCCGGCCACCGGTGATGTCGTCGCGCGCCGCAACGACCTCTGGCGGCTGTTCGATTTCGTCTGGATGTTGCACATCATGGATTACGAGGGCCGCGAGGATTTCAACCACCCGCTGCTCATCGCCACGGCGGCGAGCGCGCTGCTGTTCCTGATCACCGGGCTGGTGATGCTGGTGTTTTCGTTCCGCCCGAAGGCGCGGACGGAGTAGCGCCTCAACTCCCGGCGCCGCCCTCACGCAGGCGCCGCAGCAGCGACAGCGCCATCGTCACCAGCGCCGCCGTGCCGAGCAGCAGCACGGCCCACAACACGATCTGGCGCACCGGCGTCGGCTTGGGCGCAGGGGCCAGCATGTCCGCGCCGCCGAACGCACCGCCCGCCGCCGGCTTGGCGCTGGCGGCGCCAATCAGGGTGGCGCGCGTTTCTTCCGGAACCTGCGGCAACAGCCCGTCGCACGACGCGGTCTGCGCCGGCGCGACGCGTGCGCTGCCGTAGGCGACGACGAACGGCCCGTCGCCTTGCGCCAGGAAGCGCAGCCGCGCCGGGTGGTAGCCGAGGCGCAAGGTCGGGCGGCTGCCGCCAAGCGACTCGGCGCCGCGCAGCACGCGCACGCGCCACCCCGTGTCTGCCACCGGGCCGAATGCGGCCGCCGGCACGTCGGCGCCGCCGTTCACCGACGAGACGTCGCCACTCCAGCGCATCTGCCAGGGCTGCTCGGGCGCGCGGCGGCTGTCGAGCGCGACGTGCAGCGCCATGTTCGACATCGCCAGCTCGATGCGCGCGGCCTGCACTGGCGCGAGCCGGCCGGCGTCGTACAGGAACCCGTTGGCCTCGGCGTCCGCCGCCGGCTGCGCTGCGAACCACCGCGGCGCGGCGGCGACGCCGGGCTGCACCACGTCGGCGCTGACGCCGCTGACCACGACCGCGGGTCCCTCGCTGCGCACCAGGCGCAGGTAGCGGTATTTCTCCTGGGGCAGGTCGATGGTGTTGCGGTCCAGCGCGCGGCCGTCGGCCGCGACGTGCAGCAAG
>JANNKD010000073.1:0-2681 GCA_031396115.1 Gammaproteobacteria bacterium | reverse complement strand
CTGGGCGACATCACCGTCACGCAGGCCGAGGCGCTGCGCTACGAACGCGCGCTGCGCAAGTGGAACGAATTCTGGGCATCCGGCGAGCGCTGCGCCGCGCTGCGCGCGCACCGCGGGGGCCATCCCGATCCGACCGCGCCGGCCGATCCGGGGGAGCTCGCGCCGGGCTCGGAGGATTGGGTCGACGCCAAGCACGACTGGGAGGAGTACTGGGCGGCGCAGAGCGACACCTTGCGCCAGTACCTGAAGGAAGCTGCCGCGATCCAGTCCGAGCCGGTGCCGCCGTCGTCGGGCTCGGCCAAGCTCAGCACCATCCGCCAGAAGCTCAGCAAGATCCGCGCGCTGAACAAGCACTGGGGCTGCCCCGGGGAGCCCTGGACCGCGGTGTCGGCCAACCTGCTGTGGAATATCGCCAACATCCCGGCGTCGCAGGTGTCGATGATCGGCAAGATCACCGGGGCGTCGATCGCGCCGGTCGCGGCCTGCTCGACCTTCGGCATCACGCTGAAGCTGGCGGTCGACGCGATCCAGCGCGGCGAAGCCACCGCCGTGGTGATCGGCGCCTGCGATCCGCCGCCGCACCCGATGATCCTGTCGGCCTTCTACAACGCCAACGTCCTGTCGGCCGACGGCGACGTGTCGCGGCCGCTGACCGGGCTGAAGGGCACGCACATCGCCGGCGGCGCCTGCGTCTGGGTGGTCGGTGACGCCGAGGCGTTGATGCGCCAGGGCTTCAAGCCGCTCGGCCTCGAGATCGTCGCCGTCGGCACTTCGTCCGACGCGCACCACATCATCACGCCATCGCGCGACGGGCCGCAGCTGGCGATGAAGCAGGCGCTGGAAGGCCTGGCCCGGCAGGACGTGGCCAGCTGGGACATGCACGCCACCGCCACGCCGGGCGACGCGACCGAGATCCAGAACTCGCTGGAGATGCTGCACCCGGACGTCATCTTCACCGCCCGCAAGGGCACTTTCGGCCACGGCATGTCGGTGGGCGGCGGCTGGGAGCTGACGGCGCAGCACCTCGGCGTGCTGCGCGGCCACCTGCACCCGATGGCGCTGACCGAGGGCGAGCTGCACGCCGACGTGCAGATCCACGGCGCGCAGTTCGCGCAGGCCGCAGGCTGCGAACTGAAGGACTCCGGCTACCACGGCAAGCTCAGCATGGGCGTCGGCGGCATCAACGCCTGCGTGATCAGCCGCGCCTGGGACCCTGCCTTCATCCAGCAGCAGCTCGGGTCGAGCACAGCCGCCTGATGTCGCGCTGATGACCAAGCCGCTGATCCTGATCGACGGCTCGAACTGGCTGTATCGCGCATATTTCGCGCTGCCGCCGCTGAAGAGCCCGCAGGGCGAGCCGACCGGGATGGTGCGCGGCTTCGCCGCGATGCTCAAGAAACTGCTGAAGGACTACGCCATCACTCCGGGAGAGGGCCGCATCGCGGTGGTGTTCGACCCGCCGGGTGACACCTGGCGCAACTCGATTTACACCGAATACAAGGCCACGCGCGACGCGACGCCCGAGGACTTGTCGTCGCAGTTCCCGCACGTCAAGACCTGGGTCGAGGCCATGGGCCTGCCCTTGCTGCAGGTCGCCGGCGAGGAAGCCGACGACGTCATGGGCACGCTGACCGCGCAGGCGCGCGCCAGGAAAGTGCCCGTCCTGCTCGTCACCGGCGACAAGGACATGGCGCAGCTGGTGGACGGCGACGTGAAGCTGCTCGACACCATGAAGAACGCGACGCTCGGTCCGGCCGAGGTGAAGGAGAAGTTCGGCGTTCCGCCGGCGCAGATCGTCGAGTACCTCGCGCTGATCGGCGATACCTCCGACAACATTCCCGGCGTCAAGGGCGTCGGCCCGAAAACCGCGGCGAAGTGGCTGGAGCAGTACGGCTCGCTCGACGCGCTGATCAAGGCGGCGGGCGAGGTGGCCGGCAAGGCCGGTGAGAACCTGCGCGCCGGCTTGCCGAACATTCCGCTGGCGCGGCGCCTGGTGACGATTCGCGAGGACCTCACGCTGCCGGTGACGCTCGATGCGCTGGTGCAGGGCAAGCCCGACGTTGCGCGCCTGGCGGCGCTGTACCAGCGGCTTGGTTTCAAGACCTGGCTCGAGGAATTGGACACTCGTCATCCCCGCGAAAGCGGGGATCCAGTCGTCGCGTCGCCACAGGGCCCAGGACTGGATTCCCGCGTCCGCGGGAATGACGTGTCAATGAAGACCCGCGTCGACACCGTGCTCGACGAAAAAGCGCTGGACGCCATGGTCGCGCGCCTGTCCAGGGCGCCGCTGATCTGCGTGGACACCGAAACCGACGCGCTCGACTCCATGCAGGCGCGGCTGGTCGGCCTGTCGTTCGCGGTCGAGCCCGGGCACGGCTGGTACGTGCCGGTCGGGCACAACTATCTCGGCGCGCCGGCGCAGCTGCCGATGGAGCTCGTGCTGTCGCGGGTGAAGGCGCTTCTGCAGGACGAGAAGAAACCGAAGGTGGGCCAGCACATCAAGTACGACCTCAACGTGCTCAAGCGCCACGGCATCGACGTGCGGGGCGTGGCCTTCGACACCATGCTCGAGTCCTACGTGCTCGACGCCGCCGGCTGGCGCCACGACATGGACTCGATGGCCGAGCAGCACCTGAACCACAAGACCATCACGTTCCAGGACGTCGCCGGCAAGGGCAAGA
>JANNKD010000070.1:0-22360 GCA_031396115.1 Gammaproteobacteria bacterium | reverse complement strand
TCGAAGCCGGCGCCCAGCTTCGCCAGCACCTGCAACACCGCCAGGCTGGAGTTGGCCTTGACCGCGTAGCAGACCAGGTGACCCCCGCTTTCGCGGGGGCGCCCCGCCAGCGCCTGGTCGAACGCGTGGAAATGGCGCGTCAGCGTGGCCCGCGAGTAGACATAGACGGGCGTGCCGTGCCGGCGCGCGATTTCGGCGAGCGGCACGTCCTCGGCGTGCAGCTCGCCGCTGCGGTACGCGAAGTGATCCACTACTTCGCTTCCTTCGGCGGTTCCTTTTTCTTTTCCTCGTCCGCGGCGGGCGCCTCGGCCGCAGGCGGAACGGCCACCGGCGCCGGCGGGTCGGGCGGCAGGTAGAGGTCGCCCGACTGGCCGCAGGCGGCCAGGAGGAGGAATCCCAAGAGGCTGAGGTAGCGCATTGAATCAGTGTCATTCCCGCGGAAGCGGGAATCCAGTATTTTGAGCACGCATTCTACGTCCAAAGAACTGGGCCCCCGCTTCCGCGGGGGCAAATGACCGCCGCGAGCACGTCCGGATGAAGGTTCGAGAGTCGGACGACGCAGTCGTCCTGGAGCCCCGCGCAAAAGCGGAGGCGGCGGTCATTTGGCTGCACGGCCTGGGCGCCGACGGCCACGACTTCGTGCCGATCGTCCAGGAGCTGGGGCTGCCGGCCGGGCTGGCGGTGCGCTTCGTCTTTCCCCACGCGCCGGTGCGGCCGGTGGCGATCAACAACGGCATGCGCATGCGCGCCTGGTACGACATCGCGCCCGACATGCGCCGCCAGGACGAACCCGGCATCCGCGAGTCGGCGCGCACCGTCGAAGGCATTCTGCTGCGCGAGATCGACGGCGGCGTGCCGGCCGAGCGCATCGTGCTGGCCGGCTTCTCGCAGGGCGGCGCCATCACGCTGCACACCGGGCTGCGCTACGGCCACAAGCTCGCCGGGTTGCTGGCGCTGTCCACTTACCTGCCCTTGCCCGAGCGGTACGCCGCGGAGCGCAATCCCGCCCGTCAGGACACGCCGATCCTGATGTGCCACGGCCAGCACGACCCGATGCTGCCGCTGCAGCTCGGCGCCTGGAGCCGCGACGTCATGCAGCAGGACGGCTACGCGGTGGACTGGCGCGAATACCCGATGGCGCATCAGGTCTGCGCCCAGGAGATCGCCGACATCGGCGCGTGGCTGCGCGAGCGTCTGACGATAAAGGGGTCAGATCCATTTATTTCATCGCCGCAGGGCGGCCCGTCCCGAGCTGGATAAATGGATCTGACCCCTTTATCGGGCGGCTGCCATTGCGGCAACCTGCGCTTTACGCTGGAGACGCAACTCGCGCTGGCGCAACTGCCGCTGCGGGCTTGCCAGTGTTCGTTCTGCCGCCACCATGGCGCGCGCTCGACCTCCGATCCGGCCGGCCGCATCCGCTTCGAAGCCGGCGATGCCGCACACCTCACGCGCTACCGCTTCGGCCTGCGCACCGCGGACTTCCTGATCTGCGCACACTGCGGCATCTACGTCGGCGCGCTGATGGGCGAGGACGGCGGGCAGTGGGCCATCATCAACGCCAACACGCTCGACGACGCGGCGCAGCTCACTCAACAACCGCAGCCGATGGATTACGACGCCGAGGACGAGGCCGCGCGCCTGGCGCGCCGGCGCGCACGCTGGTCGCCGGCCCAGGGACCTTGAGCACGCCCTGAGTACAATGGCCACGCCATGGCCGACCTGCTGCTGACCGCCGTCGAGGCGCGCGTGATCGCCGCGCTCTCGGAAAAGTCCGTCACCACGCCGCAGTACTACCCGATGACGATCAACGCGATCATGCTCGCGTCGAACCAGAAATCCAGCCGCGACCCGGTCATGCAGCTGTACGAGGGCGAGGTCGCCGCGACGCTGCTCGACCTCGCCGCGAAGGGCCTCGCCGCGCGAGACGACGCTGGCGGCCGCGTGCCGAAGTGGCGCCAGTCGTTCCAGCACCACCTGCTGCTGCAGCCGCCGGCCTTCGCCGTGCTGGTCACGCTGATGCTGCGCGGGCCGCAGACCCAGGCCGAACTGCGCAGCAACGGCGCCGCGCTCGGCGGCCCGGCCGATGCCGAAGGTGTCGCTGCCGTGCTCAGGGATTTCACCGACCGCGCCCAGCCGCTGGTGGTGCTGCTGCCGCGCGCGCCGGGGCAGAAAGAGCAGCGGTATGCACACACGCTGAGCGGCCCGCCGAAGCTGCCGGCCGCCACGCCGGCGCCGGCGCCCGCACCGCGCGCCTCGCTGGCCGAGCTCGAGGAAAAACTGCGCGCGCTCGAGGCGCGCGTGGCGGCGCTCGAAGCCAAGGGCCCCGTGCCCTGACCCTTATTTCTTCTTGCCGCCGCTCTCGATGGTGTAGAGCACGTCGCCGCCCTGCTGCAGGCCCGATTCGCCGACCAGCTTGAAGCGCTTCCCCAGGTCGTACTGCAACCGGAAGAAGTGGCCCGGCTGGAACAGCCCGACGCCGTAGCTCACGAACAGTTTCGGCGACAGGTACTTGCCGATGGTCAGGCGCGCCAGGTCGGCGGTCTCGCCCGGCTTGGCGCCGACCGACACCTCGTCGAGCCTCAGCCGCGGCGCGAGCTGCTGCGCCAGCAGGTCGCCGCCGGCCAGCCCGAGGGAGGCGCGCGCTTCGCCAAGCTGATTGGTCTGGCCGGTGCTCGACAGCGTCTGCGAAAGCGAGCGCCCCAGCACCAGCCACGACAGCTGCTCTTCCTGCGTCAGCGGCGTCTTCGACTCCGCGTACAGGCTGAACTCGGGCGCCTCGAGCGTGCCGCGCGCGCGCAGCCCGACCTTGCTGACCTCGGCCGACTCGCCGCCCGGGAACACGCGAAACGCCTTCAGGTCGATCAAGGGCGCGGTGATCGGCCCGCCGGTGAACAGCAGCCGACCGGTCTCGATCTGCAGGTCCTGGCCGTAGGCCTTGTAGCGTCCGCCGACCAGGCGCAATTCGCCGCGCCCCGTGGTCGGCCGGTCGGGCTCGTCGTAGGCGGTCAGCGCGCCCTCGAGCCGCGTCTTCAGGCCGAGCCCGTCGAAGCGGACTCTCTGGCCGAGCACGACGCGCACTTCCGATTCGATCTTCATGCCGCGCGCATCCGGACGCGTGTCGTGCGTCACCAGCACCTGGTCCGGCGACGGCGCCACGCCGCCGCCGCTGATCTCGCGTGGCGTGATCTCGGCGCGCGGCACGGTGACCGTGCCGGTGAGCTTCGCGCTCGTGCCGTCGAGCAGCAGCGTCAAGTCCGGCGAGATCCAGGCGCGCAGCTCCGGCGTGTTGAAGCCGAGCACCTGCTCGCCCTTGAGCGTGAAGGTGCCGTCGAGCTTGGGCTGCATCGCGCGCAGCTCGCCGGTGAGCGTGAACTGGCCGTCGCCCGACCTGGCGCTGAGGTGCGCCTTGAGCGGTGCGTCGCGGCCGCGATCGAACGCGGCGGTGATGTCGGTGAGCTCGATGCCGGGCGTCGCCAGCCGCACGCGGCCGCCGGACACCTGCAGGCGGCCGTCGAGCGCGGGGCCGCGCAGCGTGCCGGAGACGTTGAGGTCGCCGTCGATCGAGCCCTGCGCGGCGGCGACCTCCGGCGACAGCACCGGCAGGAACGACAGGTCCGGCAGCTTCACCTTCAGGTCGCCGAGCATCGGCCGGTCGAGCAGCGCGCCGCCGCCCGCGATCCACACCTCCCCGTCGATCGTGCCGCCGGCCGGCGTGAGCTGCAGCACGCCGTGCAGGCGCCCGTCCTCCGGCTGCACGCGCAGCACGCCGACGCCGTAGTCGAGGCGCACGCCGTCGCCCTCGACCGCGCCGGCGGTGCCGGCGAGGTCCGCGCTCAGCGCGGCGAGCTCGCCGCCGCGCACCTGCAGCGCCGCGGTTCCGCTGAGCGTACCGCTCACGGTCCAGTCCGGCGGCAGCCAGGCGCGCAGGTGCCTGAACGCGAACTCGCGCAGCCGGAAGGCGACGCTCTGGTGCGCCGGCGCGAGGTCGAGGTCGACGCACGCGCGGCTGCTGTCGTTGCCGAAGCAGGCTGGCTCGAGCCGCAGGCCGGCCAGGCGCGCGGTGAGCCTGGCGGGCTCCTCGAGACGCCACGGCTCGTCCTGCGCGGGCGTCAGCGTGGCGTCGGTCAGCTGCCCGCTCCAGACGCCGCCGCGCTCGCCGCCGGCGAAGGCCAGTTGCGCGGCGCCCTGCGCGCCATTGAGCGCGAGCGTGGCCTGATGCGACTCGCGCGTTCCCGCGCCGGACAGCACGAGCCGCTCGATCATGACGCCGGCCTGGAGCCCGTCCACCCGCAGTGTCAGTTCGGAGTGGCCCTTGAAGCCGACGTTGGCGTCGAGCGCCAGTGCGCGGGCGCGCACCTGGCGGTAGCGCGGCGCGGTTGCGCTGGCGCGCGCACGGAAGCGCAGCGCGTCCCTCTCGCCATGGACACCGAACTGCGCCTCGCCCGCCCCGGCGAGACCGGCCCACAGCGAACGGAAGTCGGTGCTCTTGAGGCTGCCGTCGAGCGCCATGCGCGGCCACAACTGGCCGGCGGCGCGCAGCCGCGTGGCGCCGGACTGCGCGGCCAGCTCCTGCAAGTGGATCGCGCCCTGCTCGGTGCTGCCGCGCGTCTGCAAGGCGAAGGCATAGCCGCGCAGCTGCGAATCGTCGAAGCCGGCGTCGAACGTCACTTCGGGCTGGCCTTTCTGCCAGCGCGCGCTGAGCGTTCCGCTGCCATTGAGCCGCCCCGGCCACTCGGTGAAGCGCACGGACGGATCGAGGTCCTGCCAGCGCAGCTCGAGGTCGGTGGCGGCGCCGCCGGCCCACGCCACGCGGCCCTTGCCCCACGCCACGCCTTTCAGTGCCTTGAGGCGCGCGTCCTCGATCACGAGCGCGGCGAGGTCGCCGGTGCCGCGCGCGGTGAGCTCGCCGGCGATGTCCACCGCGACCGTGCGCGCATCCACCCGCCAGGCGTAGTGGCGCCACGGCCCTTCGAGCGACAGCCTGCCGCGCGGGCTGTTCAGCCAGGGCAGCACGCCCGCGCGCGGCCAGCGCAGCTTCTGCCACGACACGCGCAACGCGCTCTCTTCCTGGTCGGTCAGCGCCAGCACGCCCTCGATGCGCACGGGCGAGGGCTGGGTCACTTCGAAGTCCTCGAACTGCAGCAGGTCGTCGACGATCGACAGGCGCCCGCGCACCTCGACCGGACCCGCTTCGTGGGTGCGCGCCTGCACGCGCGCCAGCACGATCGACGGCCCGCGCCAGCGCGCGGCGAAGCGTGCGCCGGGCAGGCGCCACTCGCGCCGCCGTGGCAGCTGCAGGCGAAAGTCGTCGAGGCGGCCGTCTTCGACCGCCAGGCGCAGCGGCGCCTGCACGTTCAGCGGCTTGCGCTCGCCAGCCGGCGCCGGACCCCGCTCGTGCACGATCACGGTCATCTGCTTCACCTCGAGCCACTCGGCCTGCACGCGGCCGATCAGCAGGCGCGTCAGCCGCAGGTTGAAGGCGGCATGCTCGACGCTCACGGTGGAAGCGCGCCTCGCCAACACCAGCCCGCCGACGCGCACGTCGTCGACCAGCCGGCCGTGCGCCTCGCGCACGCTGAACGCGCCGCCGGTCATGCGCCCGGCGAGCGCCAGGCCGAAACGCAGGCCGCTCTCGGTCGCCAGCACCCACGCGGGCACGAGCACCAGCGCGGCGAGCGCCGCAACTGCAGCGAGGCGCGCGCGCTTCACAAGCCCACCCGGATGCCGATGTGCGGCCGCACGCCGCCCTCGTCGCCGTCGAGCGGATGGGCCAGGTCGACCTGCAGCGTGCCGACCGGCGCGCGATAGCGCACGCCGGCGCCGACGCCGAGCGACAGGTGCGGGCTCGCGTCCTCGCCCACGCCACCGGCGTCGGCGAACACGGCGGCGCCCCAGTTGCCCCAGATGCGCAACTCGGCCTCGATGCTGTACGTGCTCAGGTACGCACCGCCGATGACCTTGCCGTCGGCGTCGGTCGGGCCCAGCGACTGGTACGAGTAGCCGCGCACGCTCTGGTCGCCGCCGGCATAGAAGCGTTGCGACGGCGGCAGCGTACTGAAGTTCTCCACCTGCGTGACGCCGAACTCGCCGCGCAT
Source organism: Gammaproteobacteria bacterium (assembly GCA_031396115.1). Lineage (GTDB taxonomy): Bacteria > Pseudomonadota > Gammaproteobacteria > Nevskiales > Nevskiaceae > JACPFV01. The sequence goes on along the minus strand of JANNKD010000070.1, from coordinate 16,262 downwards.
CAGCAGGCGTCCGCGTTCGCCCAGCGGCAGCACGCCGCGCAGCAGCCCGCGGCCCTGCGCGAACGTCACGTCGGACAGCACACCCTCGTAGCCGCCGTGCAGGTCGGTGAACAGCGACCAGCCGAGCCGCGCGTGGATGGCATCGTCGAGCTCGCCACGGATCAGCGTCACGCCCGGCAGCAGCAGCTTGGTGCTGTCCAGGCCGGCGTCCGGCGTCAGCGACTGCTCGTAGCGGTGCTTCAGGTAGACCTGGCGCTGCCACTCACCGGGCGTGCGCGACAGCGAAACGGCGATGTCGTAGATGCGGCTGAAGCCGTCGCCCTCGGCGATCTTCTCGTCGGTGTAGGCCGTGGCGATGCCGAGGTTCTCGCCGGCCTGCGTGCCGAGCGGGATGCGGTAGTCGGCGCCGATGCTGTTCTTGATCTCGGACACGCGCAGGTCGGTGCGCAGCCGGTGGCCCGACTGCGTCAGGCGCCGGAACTCGGCGCCGAGGCCCATGCGCGCGCCGGTATCGGTGCCGTAGCCGACGGTCACGTCGTAACGCCGCGGCGCCCGCGGTGTGGTCGTGATCGTGACCGGCACGCGGCGCTCGACGGCGCGCTCGCGATGCGGCTGCACCTCGACGCTGCCGAAGTAACCGAGGTCCGTCAGGACAAACTGCGCCTGCACCAGCTTGGCCGGCTCGAACGGGTCGCCGGGCTTGATCGGCACATAGCGGCGCACGAACTCCGGATCGAGCCCTTCCTGCTGCACGTCGACCTCGCCGAAGTAATAGCGCAGACCGGTCTCGAGCCGCAGCTCGACGTCGGCGCGGCGCGCCTCCGCGTCCACGCGCAGGACGTGCGCCGTGAAGCGCGCGTCGAGAAAGCCGTTGTCGAAGGCCGCGCGCCCCAGCGCGTTCTTGGTGCGATCGTAGGCGGTGTGCAGCAGGCGCCGGCCGCTGTGCAGGCCGCTTTCGCCGACGACCTGCGTCAGCGCCGGGAATTTCTGGCCGGCGCCGGTGAGTTCGATCGTCACCGTGCCCAGCAGCGTCGGCTCACCGGTCGCGACCGCGTACGCCGCGACCCAGTTCCTGCCCTTGCCGGTCAGGCGCGCGCGCACGGTCGGGCCGTAGTAGCCGTAGGCCTCGAGTGCGCCGCGGATGTCGGCTTCGGCGCGGCGGTGCAGGCGCCGGATCTCGGCTTCGTCGTCGCCGTCCTCGTTGGCGTAGTTGAGGATCGACAGGCGCGCCTCGATGTTGTCCCGCTCGGCGCCTTCCACGCCGGCCACGGTCACCTCAAGGTCGGCTAACGCCGGCGGCGTCGCCGCCAGCAGCAGCAACGCCAGGGGGACCGCCCGTCGCAAGTTCGTCATTCGGCAGGGGAAACCACGGTTTTAGACACGACTTCGGCGCATACTTCCGGCAGACCTGCGCCCCCGCAGCCCGTGGCATATCATGCACGCCCTGTGTGCGAGGCGCCTGCAAGGGCAAATATGGATCATGAAGGGCACGTGTGAATCATGGCTGAACTGAAGCTGGTCATCGGCAGCAAAACCTATTCGTCCTGGTCGTTGCGCCCGTGGTTGCTGTTGCGCTACCACAACGTCGCGTTCCGCGAGATTCCGATCGCGCTGAACCAGCCCGACACCAAGAAGCGTATCGCCGAGTACTCGCCGTCCGGCCAGGTGCCGGTGCTGCTGAACGGCCCCGAGAAGGTGTGGGAATCGCTGGCGATCTGCGAGTACGCCGCCGAGACGCTGAAACTGCCGGCGGCCTGGCCCTCCGACGTCACGCTGCGCTTCCAGGCGCGCTCACTGGCCTGCGAGATGCACGCCGGCTTCGCCGACCTGCGCCGCGAGCTGCCGATGGATTGCCGCCGCGCGCCCAGCCCGAAGCCTTACAGCCCCGCGGTCGCCGGCGACATCGCGCGCATCCGCCAGATCTGGCGCACCTGCCGTCAGGCGCACGCCAAGAGCGGCGACTGGCTGTTCGGCAAATTCGGCATCGTCGACGCCATGTTCGCGCCGGTGGTGATGCGCCTGCACACCTATGCGGTGCCGATCGACGGGCCCGAAAAGGATTACATGCATACGGTGCTGCACCTGCCGGCGCTGCGCGAGTGGCTCGGCGCGGCGATGCTCGAGACGGTGTCGGCGTCCGATGAGACAGCCGCCGCGCCAGCGCCCGCCCCTGCACCCGACCTTAACGCGACGACCGGAACGCACAAGGCCGTGCCGCCGCCAGTCGTGAAGACGGCGGCCACGCCCAAGCGCGAAAAGGCCGCCGCGCCGCCCCCGCCGCCTCCGCCGCCTCCGCCGCCCCCAGCGGCCACTCCCGCAGAGGCTCCGTCCGGCTCCAGCGCCAAAGTGGTCAGCAATCAGGGCGGCGTGCGCGTCATCTCCAACATCATTCCGGACTGACACGCGCGAAGCGCGTGTCATCCCGAGCGCAGCGAGGGATCTCCTAGGGCCCGGCAGGTGTCTCGACGACCGCGGTGACCGGCTTGAGTTCGAACCCGCGCGCCTTCAACAGCGCGAGCAGTCCGTGCGGCCCCGGCAGGTGCGCGGCGCCGACGATCACCATCACCGGCACCTGCTGCCCGAAGTAATCCCCGAGCGGCGTCACCCACGCCTTGTTGCGGTCGGCGAGGATGCGCGCATACAGCTTCGGATAGTCGCGGCGCATGTCCTCGACCACCTGCGCGAGCAGCGCCAAGTCGCCGCTGCGCCACATGCGGTACAGCTCCTCCGGTGTCTGGCTCTCGTAAGTCTTCTCGTCCAGCGTCGCCGCCAGCATCTGCTTGCCGAGGGCCTCGGGCATCTGCGCGAACAGCTCGACCTGGAACACCGGCGTCTCCAGCGCAACCACCGGCCGGCCATCGTCGCGCGCGCGCGTGAAGTACTCGTGGTCCACCCCGTATTCCATGCTGAACTGTGCCTGCTGCAGCGGGTAGAGCTCGAGCGTGAGCGCGCAGAACCAGGCGCGCAGGTCTGCGCAGACCGGCGTCGGCATGCCGAGCTTGCCGGCGCGCGACTGCAGCTTGCCGTACAACTTTTTACCGATGCGGGCCTTGAGGCCGCCGGGACGGTCTTCGCGCGCCGCGCCGAGCATGCGGCCCTGGATGTCCGGCGTGGCCAGCGCGGCGAGGTCGGTCTCCACCACCAGCGCCTGGGTGGCGTTGTACGCGACGTCGAGCGCCGCCGGCAGCGGCCGCGACGCCGGCGGCAGCAAGTGCACCGAGCCGAGCAGGTAGTGGCGCGCCTGCGGCCCCTGCACCTCCCACAGGAATGGCGCGGCAGCAGCCGGCGGCGGCGTGGTCGCGGGCGCCTCGGCGCCGAGGTGCAGGCTGCACAGCGCGAGCAGCGCGAGAACGACGGCGCGGCGCAGGCTCACGGCCGCCGGCGCTCCACGCTCGGACGCACGCTCATCCAGCCCGCCAGCTCGCGCCGCTCGGCGGACAGCACATCGCGCCCGCTCAGGAACATGTCCAGGTACTCCAGGTCGTCGAACCCCCAGAACAACTCGCCGCGTGCGCGCAGGGTTGGCACGCCGAAGATGCCCAGCGCCAGCGCCTGCTCGGTATTCTCGCGCAGCCGTTGCTTGACCGTGTCGGTCGCGGCGGCCGCCAGCAGCGCATCGGCAGGCAAGCCCTGTTCCAGCAGCAGCGCCCGCACCGTGTCGGGCTCGCTGACCGCGCGGCCCTCGGCCCAGGTGGCGCGGAACACGCGGTTGACCAGCGCCGTGCGCTGCGCCTCGTCCACCGCGCAAGTCACGCGCAGCGGCAGCAACGGGTTGAACGGGTGCGATGCGGGCGGCGCGAGCGGGATGCCGTGGATGAGGGCCTTGCGCAGCACGTTGCGCAGCATCCACAGCGACTTGGCCGGCAGCTCGGCCGGGCCGAGCTGCCGGTAGTGCGACAGCAGCGCGCCGAACACCACGGGCACCGGCGTCAGCGTGAGCTTGTGGCGCGCCGCCAGCTCGGGCGCCCGGTGCCAGGCCAGGTAGGCGTTGTGCGAGATGTAATCGAAGAAGAAGTACAGCCGGGACGGATCGGCGAACGCGCTCATGCCCCTAGGATAGCTGGCCCGGGCCCTCGGGCATGAGCCAGGACGGCGCCCCGCCACCGCGCGCGCCGAGCGCGGCGAAGTCGAACAGCGCGCGGTCGGCGAGCTGCGAGGGCGCGACGTTCTGCAGCGCCGAGAAGATCTGCTCGGTGCGCGCCGGGTGCTCTTTCTCCCAGGCTTCCATCATCCTGCGCACCTGCTTGCGCTGCAGGTGCTCCTGATTGCCGCACAGGTTGCACGGAATGATCGGGAACTGCTTGAGCTGCGCGTAAGCGGCGATGTCGCGCTCGCGGCAGTAGGCCAGCGGCCGGATCAGGATGTTGCTGCCGTCGTCGGACTTGAGCTTCGGCGGCATGGCCTTGAGCTTGCCGCCGTGGAACAGGTTCAGGAAGAAGGTCGCGACGATGTCATCCTGGTGGTGGCCGAGCGCGACGCGCGTGTAGCCGTTCTCGCGCGCGTAGCGGTACAGCGCGCCGCGGCGCAGCCGCGAGCACAGCCCGCACATCGTCTTGTCCTCGGGCACGACGCGCTTCACGACCGAATACGTGTCCTGCTCGAGGACGTGGATCGGCACGCCGATGGAGCGGCAGTAGTCCGGGATCACGTGCTCCGGGAATCCCGGTTGCTTCTGGTCGAGGTTGACCGCAAGGATCTCGAAGTCGACGGGCGCCGCCTCGCGCAGCTGCAGCAGGATGTCGAGCAGCGTCCACGAGTCCTTGCCGCCGGACAGGCAGACCATGACGCGGTCGCCATCCTCGATCATGCGGTAGTCACCGATGGCCTGGCCGACCTGGCGGCGCAGGCGCTTGGCCAGCTTCTTGGCTTCGAGCTTGCCGCCGCGCGGCGGCATGAAGTTCAGCGGAGTAACGGAGGACATGGGCGGCGCGAATTGTAGCCCGTGTCATCCCGAGGAGCGCAGCGACGAGGGATCTCGTTCTGGAAGAGATCCCTCGCTGCGCTCGGGATGACGCTTCGCGTCAGTTGCCGATGACTTCCCGTGAGTAGATGCGCTTGTCGTCCTGCGTGTGCACCCCGAAGGTCACCGTCGTGGTCGGGTCCTCGGCGAAAGTGCCGTCGGCGTTGGTGTCGGCGGTCAGCAGCGGATACGGCACCGCCGGGCTCACCGGCGGCGAGCCGAGGTCGATGCTCAGCGTGGCCTGGCCCGCGACGAGCGGTGCGCCCAGCGTGACGGTCCAGCGGCCCCCGCCGAAGGCATTCAAGACCTTGCTCTGGCCGCCGGCGGCCGGCACCAGGGTGATGTCACCGCCCGCGAGCGTGGTGCAGTTGTCGGCGAGATGGGGCACGAAGGTGACGCCGTCGAAGTACTCGGCGCGCAGCGGCACGTTCATCGGCAACAGCTCGGAGCCGTACTTCGGCTCGAAGTACAGCCGCCCGAAGCGCTGCGACTTGCCGGCGGTGAAGGCGACGCCGCCGCCCGCGGTCGCCGAGCCGAGCACGATCGGCGATTCAGTCGGCACGATGCCATCGCCGTCGGCGATCACCGGCAGCGTGATGGCGATCTCCGCATCGAACGCCGCCACCAGGCTGCGCAGGAACCTCACGCCCGGCAGCGTGACCGTCGCCACGCCGTCGTTGGCGGCGCTGATCGCGGGGTCGGCGAGTCCCGTCGTGTTGAGCGCCGGCGTGCCCGCCAGCGCCGCATCGTCGTAGGCCGCGTAGCCCGGCTGCGCGAGCGTGTCGGGCAGCGTCTCGAGGGCGCCCTCGTAGTTCAGCGTCGTGGCGTTGCTGGCGTTCTCCGCGGTCAGCGTGACGGCGGGCGTGCTCCAGGCCAGCGTGCTGCCGAGGTAGCTGAAGCCGCCGAGCGCGCAGGCCGGCGCAAGCGTGCCGTCGGTGACCTTGAAGTGGTCGGGCACGAAGCGGCCGGCGTTGACCGAGCCGGTGATGGTGCGCTGCGACGCCGCCGTATCGTCGGCGTCGACGTTGGCCCAGGACGAGTCTTCTAGAGCGATCGTGACGGCGCCGACCTCGGAGTACGTGGTCGTATCGGTGCGCCGCGCGCCGCCGCTCGCAGCGCCCCAGGAGCCCAGCGACAGCGTGCCGCCCACGGTTGCGGGCGCGATCGCGACCGGGGTCGCGGCGGTCGGTGAACCGTCGTAGTTCGAAACCGCGGCACCGCCGGCGGTCCTGCCGGTCGCGATGATGGTGAATGGCCGGCCCGCGCGGTGGCGCGGCAGGCCGCTGGTCGCGGCATTGGTCAGCGCCGTGGCGGTGCCGGCAGTGCTTTCCGTGGCTTGGCTCGGCGCGACGCCCAGGCTCGCCGGCCGGATCGCGAAATTGTCGATCGAGCAGCCTTGCGCGCCGGTGGTCGAGTCGGTCACGCGAATGCGCGCTTCCTTGAGGCCGGCGTCGAGGAACGTGCCCGAGACCTGCGCCTTGCCGCCGACGAAAGTCACCGACGACAGGGTCTGTGCGACGGTCCAACTGCTGTTGCAGCCGTAGATGTCGACCGTGCCGGAGTTGTTCGAGGCATTCAGCACGTCGACGCTGGCGCCACCGTTGTAGGTGGTGTCCTGGCCGGTGCCGAAGCCATTCATCGCGTACAGGTCCAGCGTGAAGCCGCCACCGGCGGTCCGGGTGGTGATCGAGCCGGTCAGCGCCGCGCCGCCGACGTCAACGGCATTGAAGAAGCCGGGCGAGCCAGCGGTCGTCGTGTCGGCGAAGCGCAGGATGATGGCGTCCCAAGAGAAGTCATCGCGCTGGCCGGACAGCGTGCCGGAGACCACGCGCAGCGTGTGCGTGCCCGCGGCCAGCAGCAGGTTGGTGCTGACCGTGAACGGATCGCCGGTCGTGGTCAGCAGGCCGATCTGGCTGCCGTTGACGAGCACCGAGCCGTCGGTGCTGTTGATGTCGCGCAGGCGGTAGAAGAGCACCGAACTGAGCCGCCGATTCGCGCCGAGCGTGAAGCTCATGTTGAGGGCGCTGGCCTCGAAGGCATCGGGGTAGAACTTGCTCGATCCGCTGAGAGGGTCTCCCGAGTCATAGTCGTCGTCGCTGTCGTCGTTGTCGCCGAGGTGACGGCGCTGGCCCAGCATCACGCTGTCGGTGCTCGCGGTGCTGCTGAGCGTCAACTGGCTCCAGCCGAAGTCATTGCCGTTCGTGCAGTTGCCGCTTGTGCCCGAAGGATCGACCACGGCCACGGTGTGGTCGCCGGCGCCGAGCGAGATGCCCGTGGTCAGGGTGATGGTGACCGTGCCGTCGATCAGGCAGTTGCTGCAGGCCAGCGCGCTGCGCTCGGTGCCATCGAGGTCGATGGTGATGTCGGTGTCGTCGAGGTTGACGGCGTCGTGCAGCGTGAAGCGGGTGATGGTCGCGCTCTGCGTCAGGTGGAACCGGGTCGGGTAGGCGCGGTACCGGGTGCAGTCGACCGGGTCGGCCGGCGTGAACTCGGGCCGGTTGTCCTCGTCGCCGGTGTGGAAGAAGCCGTTCAGCACGACGTCGGCCGCCGCCGCGGGGGCGGCGAGCAGCAGGACGAGCGCGGCGGCGCGGGCGAGGTGGCGGCGCACGGGCTAGGACACCAGCAGCTTGGTGCGCAGCTTGCGCCGCACGTAGTCCGGGCCGCCGTAGTTGCCGCTGGTCGCGGTAACGTCCACGACGAAGTACTGCCGTGTGGTGCCATCGAGCGTGTGGCTGGTGCGCGTGCACGACACCGTGAGGGTGAAGCCGTTCATCGGCGCCGGCAGCACGAACGAACTCTCCATCGGGTACGGGCCGGCGGCGCACCAGGTGCCGGGCTGCGACGCCACCCACTCGGCGCCGGCGCGGGCCGCGTAGTTGGCACGCGCGGCCTGCAGCAGTTGCGCGGCGGTGGTGTGCTGCACGCTGTTGATCGTCACCAGCGAGGTGCCGAGGATCACCAGCACGACCATCAGGAAGATCGCCGAGACCAGCGAGAACCCGCGCGCGCGGCGCCGGCTCATGGCACGTTGCCGATGTGGATCTGGCGGATCAGCCGGATACGCTCGTCGGCCACGCCATCGGCGGCCAGCGACAACGACAGCGACACCACGGCGTTGCGCTGCGCGGTGCCCGGCGCAAAGGCGAACGCGCACGACTGCACGTTGCCGACGATCACCGTCGGCGCGACGCCCGGCGGCACCGGCTGCACGGCGCTGACCGCGTAGCCGTCGTAGCGCAGCAGTTGCGGCGGGCTGCACAGGTAGGTGACCGGCCCGCTCACCAGGAACACGCGGCGGGTCGGCGAATCGAACGGGAACCGGTGCGCGGCCGCGAGTTGCACGCGCCCTTCGGTCTGACCGTTGTTCACGACCGATCCGACGGTGATGGTGGCCGAGGCGGTCATCACGCCGTCGGTGACGTCGTACGGGTCGGCGCCGTCCTGTTGCAGGGGATAGATGGCGAGCGACGCGGTCGTGGTGGTCACTCCGCCCGGCAGCTGCAACGGCGCCAGCGTGTTGAACACCGCGTCGGTGCCGCCGAAGCCCAGGCGATCGTCGGCGGCGCCCGGTGACTCGACGCGGTACCGATCGCCATCCAGCGTCAGCAACACCTCGAGCGCGCTGCCGCTGACGCGCACGCTGTTGGGCAGGGCGCCGCGCACGTCGCGGCCCATGCGCGTCAGCGCCAGTTGCGCGGCATCCACCAACTCGGCGCGCCGCGACTGGTCGAGGAAGCCCTGGATCGGGCCGGTGATGAACAGGCCCACGACCGAGGCGATGATGCCGGTGATGACGATGACGACGATCAGTTCGACCAGCGAAAAACCCCGACCGCGCGCGACAGCGCAGGCAGGGGTTCGAAGGGGGGCGCGGACCAGATTCACGTTGTGGATAAGTCCGAAACGCGGGCCTTGAGAGCTTAGCCGATGGTGGGTGCGGCGCGCCGGGCGGGGTATTAACTCTCTATCCCGATTCCTTGTCGTAGAGGGCTTAATGGCGTAGCTTCCGGTCGGAAGGTCTCCGGGGAACAATAACTTAGGCGCTCGCCACGGAGCCTTCTGCGGCCTTAATCGAGGTTAGGACTCAGGACCCATGGAAGGCGTGAAGACCAGCCAGCGCGCTCGCCTGTTGGCCCTGCTGCTCGGCATCCTGGTGCTCGGGGTGCTCGGACAGAGCATCGTGATCGACAGTTACCTGCTCGAGAACTTCCGCCGCCTGGAAGAAAACCAGGTGCGCGCCAGCGCGCGCCTGATCCGGCTGTGGCTCGACAACTTCGTGCAGCCGCTCGAGGCGACGGTGCGCACCGTCGGCGGCGCGCCCGCGGCGGGATCGACGGAATGGCCGGCGCGCGTGGTCACGGCGGCGCAGAACCGCGGCGCGACCGTGGACGCCGCCGCGCAGCTCGGCCCCGGCGGCGAAGCGGTCCGCGGGTTCGCCGTCGACCCGCAGGGCAAAATCGTGCCGCTCGGCGACTTCACCGCGCAGTACCTCAAGCGCCACTCGGGCGCGGCCGCCGGCCTGTCGGGATGGATCGCGACGCCGCGCGGCCTGCTCGCCACCGCCTCGCGCCCGGCCGGCACGACGCCCGGCGTGCGCGTGGTGCTGGCTCGCTACTTCACCACCGAGGACCTCGGCACGCTCGAGGATCTCAGCGGCACCACGCTCGAGGTGAGCCGCGCCGAGGGCGCCAACCCGCCGTTTCGCACCGGTTCCGCACCCGGCGAGCTGCAGCGCGGCGGCAGCGGCGACTCCGAACTGCAGCTGTGCAGGCCGCTGACGGCGGCGCTGAATCCGGGCCGCGAGGTGCTGTGCCTGAAGCTGAAGGATTCCATCTACCTGCGCGGCAAGGCCGGTGCCGACGACCTGCGACTCGCCACCATCGGCGGCTTCGTGCTGCTGATCGTCACGGCCTGGATGTTCCTCGACCGCGCCCTGCTGCGGCGCCTGGCCTACCTGGTGCGCGAGCTGGGCGAAGCGCGCCATGGCGGCACCGAGAAGCTGGAGCAGGCCCTGGCGCGCGACAGCGGCACGCGCGACGAGCTGGCGCAGTTGTCCGGCGGCATGGGCGAGCTGCTGTCGCAGGTGCGGCGCGTCGAGACCGACCTGCGCGCACAGCAGGAGAGCTTCCGCAGCCTGACCGAGTCCACCGGCGTGGCGATCTTCGTGCTGCGCGACAAGATCGTCTACGCCAACCCGTTCGCCGAGCTGCTGACCGGCTACGCCCACGCCGAGCTGCTCGAGAAGCGGCTGCCCGACCTGCTCCACCGCAACGACCGCGAGCGGGTCGAGGCGCGCATCGGCGACACCCAGCGCGGCCGCACGCAGCGCAGCGTCGAGTACGACGAAGTGCGCGGCGAGCGCAAGGAGGGTGCCTCGTACTGGGCGCGCGTGCACACCGTCACGATCAATTACCAGGGCGCGCCGGCCGTGCTGGCGACGCTGTACGACACTTCGGAGCAGCGCCACCTCGAGGCGGTGCTGGCGCGCGAGAAGGAGAAGCTGCAGGTGATCCTGGCCTCCATCGGCGAGGGCATCGTCAGCCTCGATGCCAGCGGCAAGGTCAATTACCTGAACACCGCGGCTGAGCGCCTCATCGGCCACGCCGCCAGCGCCACGCTCGGCAAGCCGCTGGCCGAGGTCGCCTACTTCGCCGACCCCAAGCAGAACCGGCCGCTGCCGCAGTCGGTGCTCGACGTCATGCAGTCGGGCGGCGCCACCGTCGCCGCCAACTTGCTGACGCCGTTCGGCGAGACGCGTCAGGTCGAGGTGCACGCCTCGCCGCTGCAGTCAGGCGAGGGCGGCGACCGGCCCGGCTCGGTGGTGGTGCTGCGCGACGTCTCCGAGCTGCGCCGAATGACGCAGAACCTCGAGTACCAGGCCTCGCACGACGAGCTGACCGGCCTGGTCAACCGGCGCGAATTCAATCACCGCCTGCAGGAAGCGCTCGAACGCTGCCGCAAGACCGGCGAGCCCTACGCGCTGTGCTACGTGGACCTCGACCAGTTCAAGACCGTCAACGACATCTGCGGCCACCACGCCGGCGACCTGCTGCTGCAGCAGATCACCGCCAACCTGCGCCAGCACATCCGCGAGCACGACACGCTGGCGCGGCTGGGCGGCGACGAATTCGGCCTGCTGCTGGTGCGCTGCCCCGCCGAGCAGGCCGTGGCCTACGCCAACGAGCTGCGCGGCGTGATCAGCGAAGTGCGCTTCACCTGGTCCGGCCGCGTGTTCACGGTCGACGCCAGCGTCGGCATCACCATGCTGAACCACATCGAGGGCAACCTCGACGAGGCGCTGTCCATCGCCGACGCCACCTGCTACGTCGCCAAGGAGCAGGGCCGCAACCGCGTTCGCATGTACCGGCCGGGCGACGTCGACCTGCAGCGCCAGTTCGGCCACATGCGCTGGGCGCAGCGCCTCAAGGACGCGCTCGACGGCGGGCAGTTCCTGCTCTACGAGCAGGCGGTCACGCCCCTGCGCGAAGGCATCGAGCCGGCCATCGAGATCCTGTTGCGGTTGCGCGAGGCGGATGGACGGATCATCTCGGCGGGCGACTTCCTGGAGGCGGCCGAGCGCTACCAGATGATGCCGGCGATCGACCGCATCGTCGTGAAGGGCGTGCTCGATCACCTCAAGCGCGAGCATCCGCCGCGGCGCTGTTTCGTCAACCTCTCCGGCCAGAGCCTCGGCGACGACAGCTTCCACGCCTTCCTGCTGGAGATGTTCGCCCACCTGCCGGAACTGGCGAAGTACATCACCTTCGAGGTCACCGAGACCGCGATCATCTCCACGCTGTCGAAGGCGCAGCGCATCATGGCCCTGCTGCGCGAGCGCGGTTGCACCTTCGCGCTCGACGACTTCGGCACCGGCATGTCGTCGTTCGTGTACCTGAAGGAGCTCGAGGTGCAGTACCTCAAGATCGCCGGCCCGTTCGTCAAGAACATGACCACCAGTTCGCTGGACGAGGCCATCGTGCGCAACTTCGCCACCTTCGGGCGCCAGATGGGGCTGGTGACCATCGCCGAGTGGGTCGAGGACGTGAAGACGCTGGACCTGCTGCGCGAGATGCAGGTGGACTACGCCCAGGGCTACGTCCACGGCGCGGCGCACCCGCTGGCGTCGCCGGCGCCGGCGCAAGCCGCCGCGTATGCGCCGGCGGCGGACGGCAAGGCCGCCTGAGCGCGCCCGCTACGGCGCGCGGTAGCCGGTCAGCGTGAAGTCGACGATCACGCCGTAGCGCACGCGCACGTCGACCCGCGACATGGCGACGCCGTTGACGGTGGCATTCGCCGTCACGTCGACGTCCACCTGATAGCCCGCCAGGTCGGGCTGGCCGTCCACCGGCGCAAAGTCGGCCACCGTCCCGTTCTGATCCTGCGGCGGGCCGTTGGACAGGTTGTCGTAATCGCCCACGTTGTCGTAGGTGGCGCGCGTCTCGCCGGCGTTGGTGCCGTCGGGGTCGGTGAGCGGCCGCGCCAGGACCTCGTCGAGATAGGCTTCGGCGATCGCCAGCGCCTGGGTCTGGATCATCGGGTCGGCCGAGAAGCGCACGGTCTGCGCGAACACCAGCAGCACGCCGGTGCAGGCGATCGAGATGATCACGATCGAGATGATCAGTTCGATCAGGTTCACGCCGCGCTGGCGTGCGCCGCCGCTCACTGCACCTCCACGTAACCGCTGCCCGCGGCGATGGTCACGGCGAGGTCACCGATCGTGAAATTGGCGGCCGCGTCCGGAATGCCGGCGGCGTTGAACTGCACGGTGCCGAGCGTGCCGCCGACGGCGACGCCGGTCGGCACCGCCGCGCTGAAGCCCTCGCCGGTGGCCGGGTGTTTTACCGCCAGCGTCATGGTCGGCGTGCCGCTGCACGCGGGGGTGGTGGCCTGCGGCTGGTAGAGCGCATAGCTCGCCGCCGTTACGGTGAGGTCGACCGGGCAGCCGCTGACCACGGCGAGCTTCTGCGCGTAGCGCGCGGCGCTGGCCAGTTCCTGGGCGAAGGCCGGAGCCTCGAAGTCCCCGCTGCCGAAGAAGCGCGGCACGGCCACGCCGACCAGGATCGCCATCAGCACCATGACGACGATCAGTTCGATGAGGCTGAAGCCGCGCATGGGCGCCATCTTAGCGGCCCAACAAAAAGGCGGCCTTGCGGCCGCCTTTCTGGGTGCTGCCCGGTTTAGCAGCCGGTTTCGTCCGAGGTAATCGTCGGCACGCCGCCCACGCCTGCCGCCACGTACCTCACATGGCAGGTGGCCAGCGTCGCCGCGCCGGCGACCTGGAAGGTCACCGTACCCGCCGTTGCCGTGTCGATCGTGTAGTTCTCGGTGTTGCCGATGGCGGCAACGATGCCCGCCGCCGTGCCGGCCGGATAACTGTTGACGATGGTGACGCCGGCCGCGCCTTCGAGATCCACGGTCGCCGGGTTGTTGCGCGCCAGCGCCAGCCCATGCACCAGTGCCGAAGTGCTGCGCACGGTGCCGAGCATCCCGCGCACCGATGCGATGCGCGCATCTTTGGCGAGACCTGCGAACCTGGGGATGGCAAAAGCGGCGAGGATGCCGATGATGACGATGACAACGACCAACTCAATGAGCGTGAAACCCCGCTCGCGGGTTTTTTGCTGCAGTTGCATTGTGAAGTCCTCCGGCTCCGCCGGCCGCAGCCGGTGTGCCTAAAGGTTGAACATCCGAAGGTTCCCAAAGCGGCCGCAGCCGCCCGGTCATCCCCGGGCCTGGAGCCATCCTCTCCCGGAATCGGGGGGCGCGCAAGGAACGGGGTTCACACCCCCAAACGCCCCCGCACCGCCGGTCCGGCGGGGGGGCCCGCCTATCGCGCCAGCACGTCCGCGATGACCGGGGCCAGGGCCAGCAGGCACCAGAGGGCCGATACCACCAGCAACAAACCCGAAACCCGGGGGTGCCCCTCGAAGGTCCCGTCCAGGGTCCCGACCACGGAGTCCAGAGGGGTGGTGGCCGGGCCGTCCTGCCAGCGGTTAGCCGTCCGTTCCAGGCCCTTGAGCAGGCTGGGCCGGAAGAAAACCAGCAGGCCGACCGCGAGGATGGCGCCGTGCAGCCCCACGACCGCCACTTCCACCGCCGCGGGCACCCAGTCGAGGCCGGCCGTGACCCAGCGCCGGCCCAGGATTGCGATGACGTCGGCGCGGTCGTAGGCGAACGCCCAGCTCCAAAGCACGTAGCCGGCGCCGGTCGCGATCATCGCGCCCAGCACGCGGTGGTGGCGGTAGAAGAACCGCTCGAGGTTGTGCGGCTGGTCGAGGACCTTGAAGGTCGAGCCGGTGTCGACCCAGCGGCTGAGGCGGGCGTTCAGCGCGAACAGCACCTGCGGCCGCGCCAGCAGCATCACGCCGACCACGCCCGCGAGCGCCAGGCCGAGCACGAGGACGGCCAACAGGCCCTGGGCCCAGGGCAATGCTTCGGCTGACAAGGGACTCATGGGGGGCGGTAACTTAGACCCCGCGCGCGGGCCGCGTCAACGCGCCGTTGGCGCGCCGGGTGTGACTAGGCCCGCTTCATCGCCGCGCCCGCGAGGTCCCACATCGGCAGGAACACGCCGAGCGCCAGCACCAGCACGACGCCGCCGACGATGATGATCAGCAGCGGCTCCATCAGCGCACCGAGGTTGTCGACGTCGTTCTGCACGTCGCGGTCGTAGAAGTCGGCCATCTCGTCCATCATCTCGTCGACGCGCCCGGTCTCCTCGCCCACCGCCAGCATCTGCAGGACCAGCGGCGTGAACAAGCCGGTGGCAGCGGCGGCGCGCGACAGCGCGTCGCCGCGTTCGATGAAATCGCGCATCGAGCGGACCTGCTCGCCGACGTACTCGTTCTGCACCGCGCGGCTGATCAGGTTGAGGCTCTCGAGCAGCGGCACGCCAGCACGCGAAGTCATGGTGAAGGCGCGCGCGAACCGCGCCAGCGTGGCGCGCTGGATGATGCCGCCGAGCACCGGCAGCCGCAGCTTGGTGCGGTCCCAGGCGAAGCGGCCGGTGTCGGTGTTGAGAAACGCGCGCAGCGCGAAAATGCCGGCGGCGATGAGTGCCGCCATCAGCCACCAGTAATCCACGGTGAAATTCGACACATTGATGATCACGCGCGTCGGCCCGGGCAGCTGGCTGCCGAAAGCCGCGAAGATCTTGGAGAACTTGGGTACCACCATGCCCATGACCACGGCGATGGCGACGCCGACCGCGGCCAGCACGATGATCGGATAGCGCAGCGCCTTGCCGATGGCGTCGCGCGTCAGCTTGTCGAAGGCGAGGTACTGGTGCAGGCGCTGGAACGCCTCGTCGAGCTTGCCGGAGTTCTCGCCGACGCGGACCACGTTGACGAACAGGGCGCTGAAGATGTCCGGATGCTTGGCCAGGGAGCCGGCCAGGTCGCGGCCGGCGTTGAGGCTGTCGATGACGTCGTGCAGTGCGGTCACCATCATCGGGTTGCGCGCGGAATCGGCCAATCCGCGCAGTGCGCGCACGATCGGGATGCCGGCCTTGGTCAGCGCGTACATCTGGCGCGCAAACAGCATCAGCTCCGTCAACCCAGGCTTGGCGACGAAGAGGTTCACCTGGAATGCCGAGGTGGCGGAGCCCTCGCCCTGCACCGGGTCGATGCGCACCGGCGTGACGCCGGAATGGGTCAGCTGAGCCGCGGCGGCCGAGCTGCTGTCGGCCTGCAGCTCGCCGTTGACCAGCCGCCCGCCCCGGTCGCGGCCGCGGAACTTGAAGGTCGCCACGGCCCTACGCCGCCACCGCGGAACGCACGTACGCCGGCAGGTCTTCGAGGGTGCCGCTCACGCGGATGACCTCGCCGATGGTGGTGACGCCCTGCACGACGAACTCGAGCCCCGCTTGCGCCAGCGGCCGAAAGCCCGGTTGCGCCGCGGCCGCCCGCTCGAATGCGGCGTAGTCCTGCCGGCGCAGGTGCTCGGCCAGCGTGCCGTCGATCTCGAGCAGCTCGTACAGGCCGATGCGGCCGCGGAACCCGGTGTTGTTGCAGTACTGGCAGCCGGTGCCGTGGCGGTAGCGCTGCCCGCGGCTCTCGCCGACGCTCATCGCCTTGATCCAGGCCTGCTCGCCGGGCGTCGGCTGGTACGGCTCGGCGCAGTTCTCGCAAACGCGGCGCACCAGGCGTTGCGCGACGACCGCGTTGAGCGCGGTGGCGACCATGTAGCCCGGAATGCCCATGTCGACCAGGCGGCTGACCGTGCTGATCGAATCGTTGGTGTGCAGCGTGGACAGCACCAAGTGGCCGGTCATGGCGGCGCGCACGCCGATCTCGGCGGTCTC
>JANNKD010000010.1:0-1650 GCA_031396115.1 Gammaproteobacteria bacterium | reverse complement strand
GTCTCGAAGAGGAGATGCGACGGTCGTATCTCGACTACGCCATGAGCGTGATCGTGGGGCGCGCGCTGCCCGACGTGCGGGACGGGCTGAAACCGGTGCACCGCCGGGTGCTGTTCGCGATGCACGAGTCGAACAACGTCTGGAATCGCGCCTACGTGAAATGCGCGCGGGTGGTCGGCGAGGTGCTGGGCAAGTACCACCCGCACGGCGACACCGCCACCTACGAGGCGCTGGTGCGCATGGCGCAGGATTTTTCGATGCGCTACATGCTGGTCGACGGGCAGGGCAACTTCGGCTCGGTGGATGGCGACAACGCGGCGGCCTACCGCTACACCGAGTGCCGGCTGGAGCGGCTGTCGGCCGAGCTGCTCGCCGACATCGACAAGGAAACGGTCGATTTCGTCGACAACTACGACGGCAAGGAACGCGAGCCCACCGTCCTGCCGAGCCGGCTGCCGAACCTGCTGCTGAACGGCTCCTCCGGCATCGCCGTGGGCATGGCGACCAACATTCCGCCGCACAACCTGTCCGAGGTGGTGGACGCCTGCCTGCACGTGCTGCAGCAGCCGGACTGCGCGATCGAGGAATTGATCAAGCTGATGCCGGCGCCGGATTTCCCGACCGCGGGCATCATCTACGGCATCGCCGGCGTGCACGAGGGCTACCGCACCGGCCGCGGCAGGGTGCTGATGCGCGCACGCACCCACTTCGAGGAAATCGCCGGCAAAAACGACCGCCACGCGATCATCGTCGACGAGCTGCCGTACCAGGTGAACAAGAAGTCGCTGCTCGAGCGCATCGCCGAGCAGGTCACCGACAAGCGGCTGGAAGGCATCTCCGACATCCGCGACGAGACCGACAAGCAGGGCATCCGGGTGGTGATCGAACTGAAGCGCGGCGAGCTGCCCGAGGTGGTGCTGAACAACCTCTACAAGCAGACGCAGCTGCAGGACAGTTTCGGCATGAACATGGTGGCGCTGGTCGACAACCAGCCGCGCGTGCTGAACCTGAAGCAGCTGCTGGATGCTTTCATCTCGCACCGCCGCGAGGTGGTGACGCGCCGCACGGTGTTCGAGCTGAAGAAGGCGCGCGAGCGCGGCCACCTGCTGGAAGGCCTGGCGGTGGCGCTCTCCAACGTGGACGACGTGATCGAGTTGATCAAGAAAGCGCCGTCGCCCGCCGATGCCAAGCGCGAGCTGCTGGCCCGCTCGTGGAACTCCGACCTGGTGAAGGAAATGCTGAGCAAGGTCTCGGGAGGCCACGAGCAGTACCGGCCGGAGGGCCTGGGCGCCGAGTTCGGCTTGAAGCCCGAGGGCTACCGGCTGTCGGAAGAGCAGGCGCAGGCGATCCTGGAACTCCGGCTGCAGCGCCTGACCGGCCTCGAGCAGGACAAGATCCGCGATGAGTACAGGGAAATCATGACCACCATCGCCGACCTGCTCGACGTGCTCGACAAGCCCGCGCGCATCGCCGCGATCATCGAAGAGGAGCTGATCCACATCAAGGAGGAGTTCGGCGACCGGCGCCGCAGCGAGATCGTCACCGTGGCGGAGGACATCTCGCTGGAGGACCTGATCGCGCCGCAGGACATGGTGGTCACCTTCTCGCACGGCGGCTACGTCAAGTCGCAGCCGTTGGCCGACTACCGCG
>JANNKD010000003.1:0-3996 GCA_031396115.1 Gammaproteobacteria bacterium | reverse complement strand
GACCGGGCGCTCGATCATGGTGATCTCGTTCGAGCTGGTCAGCTCTTCCATGCCGCGGAACGGCTTGAACTGGCCGATCACCAGCTTGCCGGGTCCGACTTGCGTGGAAACCCACATCTCGCGGTAGCCGGGCGTGCTGGTGATCGTCGGCGCCGCGGTCGTGCAGGTCGTGACCACCGGCGGACCTTGCACCGTGGCACAGGTCGTCACCGGCGCGCTCGAGCTTGCGGACGCGGCCGCGAAGTCGTTCTCGAACTTGTATTCCCAGCCGTACAGCTTGCCGGTCAGCGTCAGGTACGTCCGGCGGAAGGCGTAGCCGCCCTGCGTCGTCAGGGTCGGACTGCCGAATGCGGCATCCTCGTCTTCCGAGAAAACGTAGCCGTCGTAGTGAATGCGACCGCCAATCTTCATTTCGAAGCGGCCGTCGTCGGTCTTGACCGTCAGGCCACCCTTGGTTTCCGAGGTGTCGGCCAGCGCCGGCTGGGCAAGGCCCAGCGCCAGGACAGCAGCGACTCCCAGTTTGATCGTGTGCACAGTTATCTCCCCTTTCTTCCGTTGAGTTGAACGATTGCTGAAAATTTTCACTGGACCTTGGCGAGTTCTTTCTGCGCCATCGCGGCGGGCAGCGGGATGTAGCCGTCCTTGACGACCACGTCCTGGCCCTGCTTCGACAGCACCATCTTCACGAACTCGAGATCCATCGGCGCCAGCGCCTTGTTCGGCGCCTTGTTCACGTAGACGTAGAGCACGCGCGCCAGCGGATACTTGCCGGCCAGCGCGTTCTCCTCGGTGGCGTCGACGAACTCACCGCCTTCCTTCTTGGCCAGCGGCACGGTGCGCACGCCGGAGGTCTTGTAGCCGATGCCCGAGTAGCCGACGGCGTTCAGGCCGGTCGCTACCGACTGCACGACCGAGGCCGAGCCCGGCTGCTCGTTGACGGTGCTCTTGAAGTCACCCTTGCAGAGCGCGTGTTCCTTGAAGTAACCGTAGGTACCGGACACCGAGTTGCGGCCGTAGATCTGCATCGGCCGCGACGCCCACTCGCCCGTCAGGCCCGCGTCGCCCCAGCGCTCGGCCTTGCGGCCGCCGCACTTGCGGGTCGACGAAAAGATGCTGTCGACCTGCGCGATGCTCAGCCCCTTGACCGGGTTGTCCTTGTTCACGAACACCGCCAGCGCGTCGATCGCCACGCCGATCGCGGTCGGCTTGTAGCCGTGCTTGCGCTCAAAGGCCTGGATTTCCTCGTCCTTCATCAGGCGCGACATCGGCCCGAAGTTGGCGGTGCCCTCGGTCAGCGCCGGCGGCGCCGTGGAGGAGCCCGCGCCCTGGATCTGGATGTTGACGTTGGGGTAGCTGCGCTTGAACTCCTCGGCCCACAGGGTCATGAGGTTGTTCAGCGTGTCCGAGCCGACGCTCGAAAAGTTGCCCGAGACGCCGCTCGCCTTATGGTAGGCCGGCAGCGCCGAGTCGGCCGCCGCGTGCGCACCGGCGCTCAGCAGGCTACCGACCGCAATCATCGCAATGCTCTTGAGAAGTTTCATGTTTGGTTCCTTCGCTACGTGTCTTAAATTGGCGCGTGAAGTGTGGTCAACAGGCGTGATGACGCCATGAAAGATTCATGACAGTTGTGTGACCGCCACCGGGCGGCCGTGTGGCTAACCCCTTGCTAATGCAGAGGTTTTTCTAGCTCAGCCGTTGGCGACGGCGGACTCGGAGCGGATGACACGATGCGGCGGGAAGCGGCACAAGAACGTGCTGCCATGGCCCAGCCGGCTCTGGATTTCGAGGCGCCCTTCGTGGCGCTCGAGCGCATGCTTGACGATGGACAGGCCCAGGCCGGTGCCGCCGCTGGCGCGCGAGCGGCCCTCGTCCACCCGGTAAAAGCGCTCGGTCAGGCGCGGGATGTCCTCCGGCGCCACACCGATGCCCGAGTCGGTGACGGCAAACACCGCCCCGTCGCCGGCGCTCTCCCAGCGCACGCGGATCGTGCCTCCCGCGGAGGTGTACTGCACGGCGTTGGCGATCAGGTTGCTGAAGATGCTTTCCGCCTCGCTTTCGCGCCCATACAGCAGCAAGCCGGATTCGACCTTCGCTTCGATGCGGTGGCGGCCCTTGGACAGGCCCCGCGCCTCGACCAGGGCTCGTTCGATGAGCTCCGGTGCCTCCAGCATGTCCTGGCGGCTCGCCGCGACCTCGCCTTCGAGGCGTGCCAGTTTCAACAGGTCCCGCACCAAGGCCTCCATGCGCGTCGCCTGCGTGTGCATCTCGGTCAGCGGCGTCCGCCACTCCGCCAGGCCGCGCTGTGTCTCCGGCAGCATCATCTCGATGTAGCCGCGCAGCACCGTCAGCGGCGTGCGCAGCTCGTGCGACGCATTCGCCACGAAGTCGCGGCGGATGCGCTCGAGCCGGTGCAGCTCGCTGACGTCGCGCACCATCAGCAGGCGCTGGTTGTCGCCGTACGGCACGACACGCACCGACAGCGTGACGGCATGGTTGATCGGCGATGGGATCTCGACCTCTTTGTCGAAGTCGCCCCGCTCGAAATAGTCGGTGAAGTCCGGGTGCCGCAGGAGGTTGACCAGGCGCTGGCCCGTATCCTGAGCCGTGCGCAGTCCCAGCAGGCCGCGCGCGGCCGTGTTGAACCAGAGGATCTCGCCACGCGCCTCGGTGACCACGGCGCCGTCGGGCAGCGCCTCGGCCGAGGCCTGGAACTGCGCCAGCATCGCAGCGAGGCGCTTCTTGCGCTTGCGGTTGCTGCGCTGCAAGTCGAGCAGCCGCTCGTAGACCTCGCTCCAGGTGCCGCCCGGCTCCGGCAGCTCGGTGCGTTTGGGCTGGTCGGTCCAGCTGCGCAGCGCCGCCAGGTAGTACAGGTGCCGCGCGAGGCACAGCGCCAGCGCGACGGCCACGCCCTCGGCGAAATGACCCACGATCCAGCCCGCCAGTCCGCCGAGCGAGGCGACCAGCGCCGCGCCCAGCAGCTCCCTGCGGAACGTCGTCAGACCTTCTCCGAGAACCGGTAGCCGGTGCCGCGGACGGTCTGGATCAAGTTGTCACAGCCGAAGGGCTCGAGCGCCTTGCGCAGGCGGCGGATGTGCACGTCGACGGTGCGTTCTTCGACATAGACGTTGCGGCCCCAGACCCGGTCGAGCACTTGCTCCCGAGTGTAGACCCGGTCCGGGTGGCTGACGAAGAAGTGCAGCAGCCGGTATTCGGTCGGGCCCAGGTGCACCGGCGCGCCCTTCGCGGTCACGCGCTGGCTGGCGCCATCCACCTCGAGGCCGGCCACCGCCAGCTTCTCGCCCTCGCCGCCCGGCACCGTGCGCCGCAGCACCGCCTTGATGCGCGCAATGAGCTCGGGGAACGAGAACGGCTTGGAGATGTAATCGTCGCAGCCGATGTTGAGGCCGCGCACCTTGTCTTCCTCCTCGGTGCGCGCCGTGACCATGATGATCGGGATGTCCTTGGTCAGCGGTGCGCCCTTGAGCTCGCGCGCCAGCTCCGCGCCCGAAACTCCGGGCAGCATCCAGTCCATCAGGATCAAGTCGGGATGCGCCTCGGCAATTTTCACCCGCGCCGCCGGCACGTCGCCGGCCTCCGCCACGCGGAATTCCGCGCGCTGCAGCGCAAAGCGCACCATCTCCCGGATCGAGGGCTCATCCTCGACGATCAAAATCAGTTTGTTGTCCACGTCCGCCTGCGAGGAATTGCCACGATTTCAGGGTAGTGGCCGCGCATGGCAGTTCCGTGACAGGTGCTAAAGCTGCGCGGACACGACGTTCAGCTCCACTCTTCCTGCGGCGACGGCCCCATCTGGGCCGACACCGGCCAACCGGCGCGTTGCATGGCAGCCTCGATGTGCTGCCGTACCACCCGTTCGCCGCGGAACGTCAGGTGCCCGCCCTGGTACCACTGCACCGGCGCGCCCCAGTGCTTGGCCAGCGCCAGCGGCTGGTCGGGCAGCACCAGGCGATCGGCAGTGCCGGCGAACAGGTACAG
>JANNKD010000321.1:0-9365 GCA_031396115.1 Gammaproteobacteria bacterium | reverse complement strand
GGGCCGGCGCACGTTGTACAGCTGGTGGTACTCGTCCTTCAGCCGCGCGTAGCCTTCCGGGGTGATGTACGGCGAGGATTTGGCCTGCGGAGCCTTGTAGCGCGACACGTGCGCCTCCAGATCTGAAGGTTGATCCTCTTTGCCCCAGCCGCGTGCCATATCTGTCGCGCCTAAGAGGCGCTCCTACAACAACAGGCGCGTGCCATGTCAGCGCGGCGGCGGGTCGAGGAAGAAATCGGGGAGCATCGCGGAGTCCGGTGTGCCCGGCACGGCGGCGTACTTCGAGAAGTCCTTGACGCCGGCGGACCGCAGCACGTCCTCGTCCACGCAGAACTGGCCGGTGAACTCGCGCGAGGGTTTGGTCAGGATCACGTGCGCGGCGTCGGCCATGATCTCGGCCGTGCGCGACTTCTGCAGGAACGCGTCGCCGCCGAGCAGGCGCACCGCGGCCGTGGCGATGGTGGTGCGCGGCCAGAGCGAATTGGCGGCGATGCCGTCCTGGCGCAGCTCCTCGGACCAGCCCAGTGTGCACATACTCATGCCGAACTTCGCCATGCTGTAGGCGAGGTGCGGCGCGAACCACTTGGCCTGCATGTCCAGCGGCGGCGACAGCGTCAGGATGTGCGGGTTCTTCGCCTTCTTCAGGTACGGGATGCAGTGACGTCCGACCAGGAACGTGCCGCGCGCATTGACGCCGTTCATGAGGTCGTAGCGCTTCATGTCGGTGGCCATCGTGCCGGTCAACTGGATCGCGCTGGCGTTGTTCACGCAGATGTCGATGCCGCCGAAGGTCCCCACGGTCTCCCGCACGGCGTCGGCCACCTGCTCCTCGTTGCGGATGTCGCAGACCAGCGCCAGCGCCTTGCCGCCGGCCTCCTCGATCTCGCGCGCCGAGGTGTAGATCGTGCCTGGCAGCTTCGGGTGTGGATCGGCGGTCTTCGCCGCAATCGTGACGTTGGCGCCGTCGCGCGCGGCGCGCAGCGCGATGGCGAGGCCAATGCCGCGCGAGCCGCCGGAGATGAAGAGGGTTTTGCCTTTCAAGCTCATGGTGTCATTCCGAGCGAAGCGAGGAATCTCGTCGGACGAGATCCCTCGTCGCTACGCTCCTCGGGATGACACTCTACTGCAGCATCGCGGTGGTGCGCGCCAGGCGCTCGGCCTGGATGCGATTGAGGTTGCGGAACACGGTCGCGGCAATGCGCGGATAGCGCTTGCGCAGGCGCTCGAGTTCCTCGGAGCCGAAGCGCAGCAGGCGCGCGGCCGACAGCGCATCGACGTTGGCGGTGCGGCGCTGGCCGAAGAAGCCGGCCTCGCCCAGCACCGCGCCGCGACCCATGGTGGACAGCTCGAGGCGATCGCCGTCGCGGTCGACCCAGGCGTGCAGCTCGCCGTCCACCACCACGTACATGTCGCGCGCCCAGTCGCCTTCCTTGATCACGCGGTCCTGCGCCTTGTATTTCTCGATGCGCGACAGCAGCGCGAAGATGCGCGCCTCGCGCACCGACAGCCCGGCCATCAGCGGGATGGTGTGCTGCGGGCTCTTGCCGAGGTCGAGCCGCAGCAGGTCCCACAGGGTGACGATGCGCATGTAGGAGCCCAGCGCCGGCGTCAGCGTGATGTCCATCAGCCACGCCACCAGCAGCGTGAACGAGGCCAGCGTGCCGAACAGCACCTGGCTGTGCAGCTCGCCACCGGCGAACGTCAGGAACCCCAGGCACAACGCGATCATGTTCAGCGTGATCGGCCGCAGCACGCCGGCCAGCCCGCTCTTGGCCGCGGCCACCTCGTCGGCCTTCTCGCGCGCGTCGGCGTTGAAGCGCGCGAGGAAGTGGAAGGTCTCGTCCACGGTCACGCCGAGCACGATGCACGCGATCAGGCTGGTGGTCGGCGACAGCGCGATGTCCAGCAGCCCGAGCGTGCCGAAGTACACCGCCACCGGGATCACGGTCGGCAGCAGCGCGAGGAAGCCGGCGCGGATCGAGGTGAACAGCATCGCCAGCAGCGCCCAGATGCCGGCAATGGCAATGCCGATGGACAGGCCCTGCCCGCCGACGATGTCGCCGACCGTGTGCAGCGCCAGCACCGAGCTGCCGGTGACCTTGCCGTTCAGCGGCGGCGGCAGCGCGGACAGGCGCTTCTCCATGCGCGCGACCAGGTCGCCGATCCGCACGGTGCCGTCCACGTTGATGCGCACGGTCAGCTGCGTGCTGCGCAGGCGCGCGTCGATGAAGCGCTGCAGCTCCTCGTTGCCGCCGAACACGAGCAGCTGCTTGATCTCGGCGCTCGTGTCCGGGATGGCGAAGTAATCGGTGTTGCCGTCGTTGAGGCTCTGGCGCGTCATCTTGAGGAAGTCGACGTACGACACGGCCGCGCCGACCTCGGGCTGCAGGCGCAGCCACTCCTGCAGCTTCTCGATCTCGCGCGCCAGTTCGGGGTTGGTCAGGGCATCGCTGACGTGCGTCTCGATCAGGATCGACAGCACGTTGGCGCCGTTGAACGCCGTGTTGATGGCCTCGTAGTCGCGCCGCACCTGGCTGTCGGGCGGATAATCGCGGATCACCTCGGAGCCGGCGCGGATGTCCATCGCGAGCCACGCGCCGATCGGAATCAGCGCAAAGCCGAAGATCAGGATGGCAATGCGGTGCTTGAGGTCGAACTCGGCGAGCCTCGCGGCCACGCGCTGGAAGATCGCCTCGCCCGGCAGCACCTCGCGCATCTTGCTGCCGGTGACCGCCAGCAGCGCCGGGATCAGCACCAGCGACAGCAGCGCGGCGTAGCCGATGCCGGCCATCGCCAGGATGCCGAACTGGCGGATTGCCGGCAGCGGGCTCGGCACGAAGCCGAGGAAACCGATGACGGTGGTCACCACCGACAGGCCGATCGGCACGGCGATGTGGTTCATCGTCGCCACCGCATGCTCGACCCGGGAGACTTCCGGCGTGCCGGGCTCGTGCTTGAGGTAGTCCGACAGCACGTGGATGGTGTACGTCAGGCCCAGCGTCAGCACCATCGGCGGCACGATGGCGGTGACCAGGTTCAGCGTCAGGCCCAGCGCCGTCACGGTCGCCACCGTCCACAGCAAGGCGATGGCAACGGTGACCATGCACACCAGCACGGCCCGCAGGCTGCGGAACGCCACGAACAGCACGATCGCCATCAGGCCGAAGATCAGCGGGATGGTGAACACCAGCGTGTCGAGCAGCGCCCGCGTGGTCGCGGTCTTCACCACCGGTCCGCCGGTGATCCACACCTCGGCATCGCCCGCGACCTCGCGCACGATGGCGCGGATGCGCGCCGGGTACTTGGCGGCCAGCAGGGCGGCTTCGTCCACGCCGGACAGCGAGATGGCGAAGGCAGTGGTGCGGCCGTCCCTCGACACCAGCGTGCCGCGATAGACCGGATTGGCCTCCAACTGCGCCTCGAACTCGGGGATGCGCGCCGGCGCGTCGAGCGCCTGCTGCGTGAACGTGCGCACGTCGATGTCGCCGCCCGCCGCCAGCAGGTTTGGCGCCGTGGCCAGCGAGAACACGCGGTCCACGCCGGGCAGCTCGCGGAAACCCTCGTTCAGCGCGGTCACGCGTTTTAGGTTGTCGGCCGTGAACACCGGTCCGAGCGTGACCGCCACCAGGATCGACTCGCTGTCGCCGAACAGCTCGCGGGCGCGATCGAACACGGTGCGATCGGCGCTCGACGGCGGCAGCAGGTTGTCCATCGACGCGTCGATGCCCAGGCGCGGCTTGCCGGTGGACGGATCGAGGCAGGACAGCAGCGCGACGACGGTCAGCGCCGCCACGATGATGCAGACCCACAGGGGGTGACGCGCAAGCCAGAGGGTCAGGCGCTGCACGCGGCGCGGCCTCCCTAGTTGCCGAGGTAGAAGGACTGGGGCGAGAAGTAGCGGCCCGCCAGCTTGTCGCCTGACGACACGCCGGTCAGCGCGACGCGCGTGCGCGTGCCGTTCTTGAGGTCGCGGACCTCGGCCTTCGCGGCGTACCAGTGCGAGTCGGACTGCTTGAGGTCGGACGGTTGCACCGTCAGCACCTTGCGCGGGCCGCCCGGCTCGTTGAATTCCACCTTCAGCGCCACGCAGGTCTTCTTGTCCACCAGCGCGCGCACCGTGCGGTAGCGCATCGCCTCGTCGGGGGGCGGCGTGAACGACAGCGCGTGCACGGCGCGCTGCTCGTAGGGCGGTGTATCCGCCTCCAGCACGCCGTCCGAGCCGGCGAAGGCGTTCTGCAGGTACTTGACGTCGTTGTACGACAGGTCGGTGCCCCACAGCTGGCCGTCGAGCGCCTGGCCGGTGATGCGCCGCACTTTCTGGATCGCCGGCAGGTACAGGTACATCTCGTCGGCAGCCTCGCTCTCGCGCACCAGGTAGGAGGCGCCGGCCAGGTCGTTGGGCGACTCGATGCGCATCATCACGCGCGCGCGATCCTTCTCCCGCGTGCCGAACAGCTTGCCCTTGAGGATGCGCTCGCCGCCGCCGCGGTCCCAGGACGTGATGGTCATGGTCTGGATGCGCACGGTCTCCGGAATGTTGGCGCGCATGCAGCGCGTGACCTCTTCGAGCGCCGGATCGGCCGCAAGCCCCGCCAGCGGCCAGCACAGCAAGGCCAACAGGTACCGCATGAGCTCACCCCTGAATTCACACTGCACCGGATTAGCAGGAAGCGTGCCACCCGGCCGGACTGGTCGGCGGCTAGATTAACGCACCGAGCCGCCGGATGTGGCCTTCCGCTCCAATCCGGCGCAGCGCGTCGAGGGCTTCGCGACGGCAGCGCAGCGCCTCGTCGGTCGCGGTGCTCCAGTGCGCGCGTGCCAGCCACAGCGCCGGGCGGAAGCCCTCGGCGCCGCTGCGGTCGATCAGCTCCTGCATGCGCGTGAGGCCCTCGCGGGCGCGCGCGGCCCGCGCCGCGGTGGGCGGCAGGCGCAGCCAGGCCGTCCAGGCGCGAATTTCCCAGACCCGCGAGCGCGAGCGCTGCGCGCTGGCGATGCCCTGCTCCGCGGTTGCCTCGGCCTCGGCCTCGCGCCCCGCCTGCAGGTAGACCTCGGCCATCACCGAGAGGTAGTTCGCCTCGAACTGGTGGCCGAGCGCGCCGGGGGCGACGACCGGGCGATTCTGTTCCATCAGCTCCACCGCCTGCGACGCCGTGCCGCCGAGCCAGTGCGCCAGCCCCAACGCGCGCGTGGCCAGCGCGCGGAAGAACGGGCTGCCAAACTTTTCGGCGCGCTCGATCGCGCGCCGCGCCTCGGCCATGGCGTTGTGGTCCTCGCCCGAGATTGAGGCAATGTCCACCAGGAAGGCGTACATCCAGCTCGCGGCGCGGTCCTCCTTGTCGGCAAACTCGGCGGCGCAGCGGATGTTCTGCTCGCCCTGCTTGAGATCGCCGAGCAGCGCCTGCATGAAGCCGAAGAAACCGCGCGACATGTAGTTCTCGGGCCCGATCGGCTCGGTCATCCAGCCGGTGCCGGCGGCGGAATTCACCAGCTCGATGCCCTCGCGCGGATAGCCGGCAGCATTGAACACCAGCAGGATCGACAGGCGGAAGCGGCTGACCAGCTCGCGCCCGGCGCCGATGGCGATGGCTTTCTGCACCGCCTGGGTCGCCAGGCCCACCGCGGCCTCGGCGTCGCCACGGTGCAGCATTTCGTTGGCGTAACTGAACAGCACCTCGGTCATCGCCGGCAGGTCGCCGCTGCGCTCGGCCATGGCCCGCGCCTCGTTGAACAGTTCTTCGAGGCGCGGGCGCGGGATCTCGATGAACTGCGACATGCGCAGCAATCCCGCGCGGCTGGCGATGCGTCCGTGCACCGTCTCCGGCGCGTCCGGCGCGCGGTCGTAGCAGGCGATCGCCTGCTCGTACAGGCAGCCGGCCTGGGAGACGTCGTGGGTGGCGAGGTAGCGCGCCGCCTGGAAGCTCCAGTGCCCGGCGCGCGCCCAGTCGCCAGCGCAGTGCCAGTGGTGCGCGATCTGCACCGACAGCGCGTGCGGCTCGCTGCGCCCCTGCGGGTAGTCCTTCTCGATCTCCTGCGCGAGGCGCGCGTGCGCCCGCGCGCGCTGCGACTCGAGCTGGGTCTGGTAGGCGACTTCCTGCACCAGCGGATGGCAGAAGTGGTAGCGCGGCCCCTGCGCGCCCTCGCGCATGTGCACGAAGCCGGACTCCTCGAGCGACTGCAGTCCGGTATCGAACGGCTCCTCGCCGATCGCCGCCAGGCTCGCCAGCAATTGCGGGTGGAATTCCTGGCCGATCACCGCGGCGTAGTGCAGCAGGTCCCTGGGCTCCTCCGGCAGCCGGTCGATGCGCGCCGAGATCAGCGCATGCACCGTGTCCGGGATGCTCCATTGCCCGATCGGCTTCACCAGCACGTAGTTGCCGTGCCCGCCCTCGACGTGACGCTCGTCGATCAGCGCCTGGACCGCCTCTTCCGCGTAGTACGGATTGCCGTTGGCGCGATCGCAGATGCGCTCGGCCACACCCTGCAGCGACGCATGGCTGCCGAGCGTGACCCGCGCCACGTCGCAGATCTGCTGGTTGTTCATCGCCGTGACCTGGATCTGCTCGTCCACCAGCGGGATGAGCCGTTCGCTGATGTACTCCGGACGGTAATTCAGCAACAGCAGCGTGTTCGTCGCGCGCGTCTCGTTGCACAGCCTGGCGAGGAAATCCTCGGTGCCGGGATCGGCGAAGTGCAGGTCCTCCACCAGCAGCACCTGCGGCCCGTCGCCGCGCGGCATCCAGCGCGACAGCAGCGCGAACATCTTCTGCCGCGCCTCGGCGGCCTGGTCCGGCGCGCGCGGACCGCCGTCGCCGCAGCCGAGAAGATCCAGGATCGCCGGCAGCACCGGCGCATTGGCCGTGTCGTCGAGCAGGAAGGTGCCGGCGACCAGGCGGCGCGTCTCGGCGCCGTCGCAATGCTCCGGCAACCGCAGCCGGCTCTTCAGCAGCGTCAGCACCGGGTACAGCGGCAGCGCGTTGGCGTACGGCACGCCGGTGGCGCGATGCACCGTCACCCCCGCGCGACCGCAAGCTTCGGCAAACTCGTGGCACAGGCGGCTCTTGCCGATGCCGGCGTTGCCGACTACGGCGACGACCTGCCCTTCGCCGCCGCGCGCGCGCTCGAGCGCCGCGTGCAGCGCATTCATCTCCTCTTCGCGGCCGATGAAGCGGGTGCCGAGCCGCGCCATCTGCCGTTCGAGCCGCGTGCGGACCGGACCCTCCCCCTCCAGGTCGAACACGGGGATCGGCTGGCTCGCGCCCTCCACGGGCGTCGCACCGAGGTCGCGCAGGCGGAAGTAGCCCTCGACCAGTTGCGCCGTGTTGCGCGTGAGGTAGACGTGTCCCGGCTCGCAGATCTGCTCCATGCGCGCGGCCAGGTTCACCGTCAGGCCCTGCGCGGTGTAATCCATGCGCAGGTCGTCGCCGATGCGCCCGACGATGACCTCGCCGGTGTTGAGGCCGACGCGCAGCGTCAGGTTGAGGCCTTGTTTCAGGCGCAGGTCGTCGGCGAAGCGCCGCACCTCGGCCTGCATCGCCAGCGCCGCGAAACAGGCGCGCTGCGCGTGGTCCTCGTGCGCGATGGGCGCGCCGAACAGCGCCATCACGCCGTCACCGGTGTACTGGTTGACCGTGCCCTCGTAGCGATGCACGGCCTCCGACAGGATCGCGAAGAAGCGATCGAGGATGCCGTGCCACGCCTCGGCGCCGGCCTGCTCGGCCAGCTTGGTCGAGCCCTTGATGTCGGCGAACAGCACGGTGACGCGCTTGCGCTCGCCCTGCAGCGTCGAGCGCGCCTTGAGCACCTTGTCGACGAGGTGCTTCGGCGTGTACGAGGCGCGCTGCGGCGCCGCCTCGGTCGCGCCGAGCCGCGTGCCGCACTGGCTGCAGAACCTGGCGCTATCCGGGTTCTGGAACCCGCACTTGGGGCACTCGATCACGGTCGAATCTCAGTCGAGGGCGTCGAGCGCCTCGCGCGCCTGCTTGAACCCGGGGTTTTCCTTCAGCGACGCCTCATATTGGGCGCGGGCCTCGTCGCGCCGCCCGGCTTTCTCCAGCACCATGCCCAGGCGCCAGTGCGCGGCATCGCGGCCCGGGTCGCTGTCGGCCTTCGGTCCGGTCTCGAGGTAGGACTTCAGCGCGCCCTCGCCCTCGGCCAGGCGCTTGCCCGACAGCGCGGCGGCCCTGCCGAGCTGGTACTTCACGCCCGGCGCGCCCGGCTTGAGCTTGGCCAGCGCGTCGAGCTGCGCGAAGGCGTCGTCCCAGCGCTCGCGCGCGGTCAGGTAGGTGGCGTAGGCGAAATGGTTGCTGCCCTCGGCGTCGTCCGCCGCCACGGCCTTGGCCCACGCGGCGTCCACTTCGGCATCGGGCTTCTTCTCGTGCCGCGCCAGGGACGCCTGCATGCGCAGTCCCACCGGCGCATTGACCGGCATGACCACTTCGACCTGCTTGCGCGCGAGCTTCATGTCGCCGCCGGCGATGCCCGGCGCCTGCGCGTAGAACTGCATGAGCGCCTCGCGTGCGGGCACTGACTCCGGCGCGAGTTCGACCGCGCGCTCCATGTGCTCGCGCACGCGCCCGGCGAGGCTCATCTTCTTGAACATGCCGGCCTGCTGGATCTGCTGGCCCAGCGCGCCTGACGCGTTGAGATGGAACACACTGTTACCGGGCGCGAGCTCGACGGCGCGCTCGAGCGCGGTGACGGCCGCGTCGACCTGGCCGGCGCGCAGGCGCGCGCGTCCCAGGTAGTTCTGCAGCTCGGCATCGTCCGGCGCGGCCTTGGCCAGCGCCTCGAACTGCGCCAGCGCCGCGCGATCCTGCCGCTGCTCGAAGGCGCGGATGGCGTCGCTGCGCCCGTCGGCGCGCGCCACGCCGCAGGCCAGCAGCGCCAGCGCCAGCGCGGCATGAGTCGCGCGCATCAGAACAGTTTCTTGCCGCGCGGGCCGAACAGCGCCCACAGGATGAACCCGAGGACCGGCACGATCCAGATCAACACAATCCAGCCGAGTTTCTTGGGCGTGTCCGCGTTGCTCGTCAGCACGTTGTAGGTGCCGAAGATGTAGAGGACCAGGAAGACGAGACCCAACATTGACCAAGTCATGCCTTTCTCCGATGAGGCTGCCCGCACACGATACCGCGCCGGGGGTGCGTTATGCTGCCCGGCGTCGATTTGGGGGACACCATGAACAGACTCGCGCTGTGTGCTGCGCTGCTCGCCATTGCCTGCCTCGGACCTGCCCGCGCCGAGGACCCACCCGCCCAAGCCGCCGCCGAGCCGCTCGCCGCCAAGGTCCAGCTCGTCGTGCCGGCCGGCGCGCAGGCCGGACCGGACTTCGACGTCGAGCGCGCCACGCAGGCCTGGGTCGAGAC
>JANNKD010000288.1:0-3304 GCA_031396115.1 Gammaproteobacteria bacterium | reverse complement strand
CTACGCCGGCACCGAGCTGGCGCTGCAGGGCGCCCTGATCACCATGATCGCGCACGGCATCTCCGCCGGCGCGTTGTTCATCCTGTGCGGCGAAGTCTACGAGCGCCTGCACACGCGCGACCTGCGCGAGATGGGCGGCCTGTGGTCGCGCTTCCCGTACCTGCCGCCGATCGTGATGTTCTTCGCGCTCGCCGCGCTCGGTCTGCCCGGCCTGGGCAATTTCGTCGGCGAGTTCCTGGTGCTGATCGGCACCTGGCCGGTCGACAAGCCGATCACCATCGTCGCCGCGTCCGGCCTGATCCTCGCCGCCGTGTACTCGCTGATGATGATCCAGCGCGCCTTCCATGGAAAAGCGGACTCGGATGAGAAGCTGGAGGATCTCAACCGGCGCGAACTCGTAACTTGCCTGTCGCTGATGGCGATCCTGCTATGGCTCGGCGTCTATCCGCAGCCGGTGCTCGACACCTCGGCCGCCGTGATGCAGGCCCTGCACGCGCTCTACGCGCCGACGGCGGGAGCCCTGCCATGATTTTCACGATCGAGCAGTGGATCGCGCTGCTGCCGATCCTGGCGGTCGCCGGGACGGCGGTGTTCGTCATGCTCGCGATCGCCATCAAGCGCAATCACTGGTGGAACGCGACGTTCTGCGTCGCCGGGCTCAACGCCACGCTGTTCTGGGTGCTGGTGGTGCTGTACTTCTACGAGGAGCCGCAGCAGATCACGCCGCTGCTGGTGGTGGACGCCTACGCCCTGTTCTACTACGCGTTGATCATCGTGCTGACGCTGGCCACGGCGACGCTGTCGCATGCGTATCTCGAGGGGCACCGCGGCCACAAGGAAGAGCACTACGTGCTGCTGGCGATCTCCGCGCTCGGCGCGCTGGTGCTGGCCTCGGCCACGCACTTCGCCTCGTTCTTCCTCGGTCTCGAGATCCTGTCGGTGCCGCTGTACGGCATGGTGGCCTACCTCTGGAAGGACGCGCGTTCGCTCGAGGCCGGCGTGAAGTACCTGATCCTGTCGGCCGGAGCCTCGGCCTTCATGCTGTTCGGCATGGCGCTGATCTACTCGCAGACCGGCACGCTCGGCTTCATCGAGATGGGCGATGCAATCGCCAAGGTCGAGGGCTTCGCCAACCCTTACCTGCTGGCCGGCGCCGGCATGATCATCGTCGCGGTCGGCTTCAAGCTGTCGCTGGTGCCGTTCCACCTGTGGACGCCGGACGTGTACGAGGGCGCGCCCGCCCCGGTCGGCGCCTTCCTCGCCACCGTGTCGAAGACCGCCGTGTTCGTCGTGCTGCTGCGCTGGTTCGTGCAGGGTCACGCCGACCAGTTCGAGGTGCTGGTGGACGTGCTCGGCGCGCTGGCGATCGCCTCCATCATCATCGGCAACGTGCTGGCGCTGATGCAGACCAACATCAAGCGGCTGTTCGCGTACTCCTCGATCGCGCACATCGGCTACCTGCTGGTCGCGCTGATCGCCTCCGGCGAGTTCCGCGTCGAGGCCGTCGGCGTGTACCTGATCACTTACTCCGTGACGCAGCTCGGCGCCTTCGGCGTCGTCGCGCTGATGTCGAGCCCGCGCGGCGACCGCGACGCCGACAACCTGTACGACTATCGCGGCCTGTTCTGGCGCCGGCCGCTGCTGGTCGCGATCCTGGCGCCGATGATGCTGTCGCTGGCCGGCATCCCGATCACCGCCGGCTTCATCGGCAAGTTCTACGTCATCGCCGCCGGCATCGACAGCCAGCTGTGGTGGCTGGTCGGCGCGGTCGTGCTCGGCAGCGCCATCGGCCTGTACTACTACCTGCGCGTGGTGGTGACCATGTTCATGCAGGATCCGGAGCGGCTGAAGTTCGACGCACCGATCGACTGGGCCCAGCAGGTCGGCGGCGTCATGGTGCTCGCGCTGACGCTGCTGATGTTCGGTCTGGGCATCTTCCCGGGGCCGGTCATTGACCTGATCCGCCTGGCGGGACTGCCGGCGCACTGAATGTGTCATCCCGAGCGTACGTGTCATCCCGAGCGCACGTGTCATCCCGAGCGTAGCGAGGGATCTCGTTCCCGACGAGATCCCTCGTCGCTTCGCTCCTCGGGATGACACGGGAACCTCCATGCCGCGCACCTCGCTGACCATCGTGCTGGTGCTCGCCGCGCTGGCGCTGTTCGAGACGCTTTGGCTCAACAGCCTGACCGGGCTCGACCATCGGCTCGGCGATGCACTGACGCGCCGCCTCGCGGCGACGCGCACGCCCGATGCGGACGTCATCCTGGTCGCCATCGACGAGCGCAGCCTCGAGGCCATGGCCCCCGAGTTCGGGCGCTACCCGTGGCCGCGCTCGGTCCACGCGCAGCTGATGGAGCAGCTCGCCCACTTCGGCGCGCGGGCCATCGTGTTCGACATCATGTTCACCGACCCGGACGTCGGCCGCGAGCAGGACGACGCCTACCTGATCGAGACCGCCGTGGCGACGCCGACAGCGTTCTTCCCGATGGTGCGGCTCGAAGGCGCCGACGACAGCCAGGGCCTGGCGCTCGACGAATCCGGCGAGCAGCTCGGCTTCACGCGCGGTCCGCACGCGCAGCCCGGCGCGCGCGCCGCGCTGCTGCTGCCAGTGCGGCAGATCGCCGAGACCGGCCGCATCGGCACGATCAACTTCCTGCGCGACGACGACGGCGTCGGCCGGCGCTATGCGCTGGTGCACGACGCGCAGGGCTGGCGCATCCCTTCCTTGCCGGCGCGCGTGGCCACGGCGCTCGGCTTCGCGCTGCCGGACCGGGACACGATCGAGATTCACTGGCGCGGCACCCCGCAGGACCGCACGCGCATCTCCTACTCGGACCTGGTGGCGGACTTCAGCCGCGAAACGCCGGAGCAGTACCCGGCGCAGGTCAAGGACCGCATCGTCGTCATCGGCGCGCTGGCGTCCGGCCTGGGTGACCTGCGGCCGACGCCGATGGATGGCGTGCACCCGGGCGTGGACATCCTTGCCGCCGCCATCGAGACGCTCAACAACGGCGACGCGCTGCACCGCACGCCGCGCCTGGTGCACGCGCTGGTCGCGCTCGGCGCGATCGCGCTGGTGACCGCGTTGTTCCTGACGCGCCGTGGGCCGGTGGCCATCGCCGCGGCGCTGTTGCTCGTGACGCCGCTCGCCGTCGGTGCCTCGTACGGCGCGCTCGCCGCCGGTTGGATCGTGCCGACCGTCACGCCGCTGGCCTTCGCCTGGCTGACTTACCTTGCACGCACCGTGCGTGAATACCTGCGCCAGCGCGCCGAGAAGCAGCAGGCCGTGCGCGCCTTCGGC
>JANNKD010000285.1:0-7121 GCA_031396115.1 Gammaproteobacteria bacterium | reverse complement strand
ACCAGCCGCTCGCCGAGTTCGCGCAGGTTGGCCAGCGAGGCCTGCGCGCCGTTGATGAAGGCGCGCGAGCGGCCGTCGGCAGCGACCACGCGCCGCAGCAGGCACGCATTCGGGTTGTCCGCGTCCTCCATGGCCTGTTCGCGCAGGAACGCGCGCGCCGCCAGCGAGCCGTCGAGCGTGAACTCGGCGCTGATCTCGGCCTGGCTCTCGCCGGCGCGGATCAGCGCGGCGTCGGCGCGGTCGCCCAGCACCAGGCCGAGCGCGTCGATCAGGATCGACTTGCCGGCGCCGGTCTCGCCGGACAGCACCGAGAAGCCGCCCTCGAACTCGAGGTCGAGCGCATCGATGATGGCGAGGTTCTTGATGTGCAGCGAACGCAGCATGGTCAGCGCTGGGAGCGATCCCGGCCCCAATGAAGTTTGTTACGCAAGATGTTGAAATATTTGTAGTTCTTAGGATGGACCAGCTCGAGCACGGCGCCCGCGCGGGTGATTTCCACCTGGTCGCCGGTGCTGACCGTCTCGTCCTGCTGGCCGTCGGCGGTGCACGTCGCGCGCGTGCTGCGCGGGCCGGTCAGCACCAGGCGCACGGCACGGTCGGCGCCGATCACGATCGGCCGGTCGCTGAAGGTATGCGGGCAGATCGGCACGACGGTCAGCGCGTCGAGCCCCGGGTGCAGCACCGGGCCGCCGCCGGACAGCGCGTAGGCAGTCGAACCGGTCGGCGTGGCGACGATCAGGCCATCGGCGCGGTGCAGGCTGATGAACTCGTCGTCGAGCCAGGTCTCGAACTCGAGCATGCGCACCGCGGCCTGGTTGCGGATGACGATGTCGTTGATGGCGAGGATCGGCCCGCGCCGGCGCCGGCCGCGGTGGATCGTGGCCGACAGCATCAGGCGCGGTTCGCGCAGGTAGCGGCCCTTGAGCACTTCGTCGAGCGCCGCGCGCGCGTCGGCGGGCGCCACGTCCACCATGAAGCCGAGGCGGCCCGCGTTGATGCCGAGGATCGGCACGCCGGCCGGGGCCAACGTGCGGCCGGCGTTGAGCAGGGTGCCGTCGCCACCGACCACGACGGCGAGGTCGCTGCGCCGCGCCAGTGCGTCGCGCGAGACGGGGCGCGCGCCGCTGCCGCGCACGGCGGCGGCCGAGGCTTTCTCGATGAGCACCTCGCAGCCGCGGCGCGCGAGGTGGCGGCACACCGAGCGCAGCGTCGGCGCCACGCGCGCGTCATTGAGCTTGCCGATGACGCCGACGGTCTGGAATCTGGTTTCGCTGTGCGGCATGCGCGCGCGGCTTCCCCTGGGAGCGCCAAAACTTACCACGGCGGGATATTGACGACCTATTCCGCGCGGGCTACGGTCGCGCCATGAAACGCAGGGCGGGTGAAGGCGCTCCGCTCGAGCCGCGCGCGGCCGAGCTGTTGAAGCTGCTGGTGGAGCGTTACATCCACGACGGCCAGCCGGTCGGCTCGCGCACCCTGTCGCGCGCACGCGGCCTGGAGCTGTCGCCGGCCACCATCCGCAACATCATGGCGGACCTCGACCAGCTGGGGCTGGTGTCCTCGCCGCACACCTCGGCCGGACGGGTGCCCACCACGCGCGGCTACCGCTATTTCGTCGACGCGCTGCTGGCGCCGGAGCGGCTGTCCGACCGCGACGAGGAAATGATCGCGCGCGAGCTGGTGCCGCACGGCGGCGAGGCCGACCTGCTGCAGGTCGCCTCGGAAGTGCTGTCGTCGCTGACGCGGATGGCCGGCGTCGTCACGGTGCCGAGCCGCAACCTGGCGGTGCTGCGCCGGATCGAGTTCCTGCCGTTGTCCGAGCGCCGCGTCCTGGCGATTCTGGTGGTGAACCAGCACGAAGTGCAGAACCGCGTCATCCACACCGACCGCGACTACGCGGCCGACGAGCTCGAGCGCTACGCCAACGCCATCAACCAGCACTTCGTCGGCCAGGAGCTCACGCGCCTGCGCCAGCTGCTGCTCGATGACGTCGCCGCGGCCAAGATCAACGTGGACCAGACCCTGCTGCAGGCCGTGGCCATGGCGGAGCAGGCCCTGACCCAGCCCACGGCGCGCCACGACTATCTGGTCACGGGCGGCAGCAACCTGATGGCATTCCAGGAGCTGGCCGACGTGCATCGACTGCGCTCGCTGTTCGATGCGCTCGACCGCAAGCGCGACCTGCTGCAGCTGTTCGACCAGTGCCTCGGCGCCGAGGGGCTGCAGATCTTCATCGGCGACGAATCGGGCTATCGCGTGCTCGACGAGTGCAGCGTGGTCACCGCGCCATACACCATCAATGGCCAGGTGGCGGGGGTGCTAGGCGTCATCGGACCGACCCGCATGGCCTATTCCCGCATCATCCCGCTGGTCACCGAAACCGCCCGGCAGCTGTCCAAGGGCTTGAAAGCGGACCGGTAAGCCCCACGTAGGGCTGCAGACGCCCGCCAGGGCATGGAAATCCCTTGTCCGTGAACGACAGCAGCGCGACCAACGGCGACACCCCGGTTCCGGCCGACGAGGTCGAGGGGCTGAAGGCCCAGGTGGCCGCCGCCGAGCAGAAGGCGGTCGAGAACTGGGACAAGGCCCTGCGCGCCACGGCGGAACTGGAGAACGTGCGCCGGCGCGTCGAGCGCGAGTCCGCCCAGGTCCAGAAGTACTCCCTTGAGCGCATCCTCGGCGAGTTGATCGCGGTCGCCGACAGCCTCGACATGGCGCTCAAGGCGGTCGCAGCGGAGAGCGCCGAGACCCGGGCGCACCTCAAGGGCATCGCGCTGACCCACAAGCAGCTCTGGGCTACGCTCGAGCGCTATGGCGTGAGCCTGGTGGACCCGGCCGGCCAACCCTTCAATCCCGACCTGCATGAGGCCGTCGCCATGGTCGAGTCGGCCGATGTTCTGCCCAACCACGTGGTCACGGTCATGCAAAAGGGCTACAAGCTGCACGACCGCCTGCTGCGGCCGGCCATGGTCGTCGTGGCCAGGGCGCCGGCCTCGGGCTAAGCCCTTGAAACAGCCCGCTTCACCCCCAAGTACCCCCGCATCGGTTCATTCAATTTTCGGAGCAGCGTCATGGCGAAGATGATCGGCATCGACCTCGGCACCACCAATTCCTGCGTCGCCATCATCGAAGGCGGCCAGCCCAAGGTCATCGAGAACAGCGAGGGCGAGCGCACCACGCCGTCGGTGGTCGCCTACACGGACGAGCCGCAGCCCATCGTCGGCCGGCCGGCCAAGCGCCAGGCCGTCACCAATCCGCAAAACACCCTGCACGGCGTGAAGCGCCTGATCGGCCGCCGTTTCGAGGACCCGATGGTCGCCAAGGACATCGGCATGGTCCCGTACAAGATCGTCAAGGCCGATAACGGTGACGCCTGGGTCGAAGCCAAGGGCCGCAAGATGGCGCCGCCGGAGGTTTCCGCGCAGGTGCTGGCCAAGATGAAGAAGACCGCCGAGGACTATCTCGGCGAGAAAGTCACCGAAGCCGTCATCACCGTTCCGGCCTACTTCAACGATTCGCAGCGCCAGGCCACCAAGGACGCCGGCCGCATCGCCGGTCTCGAGGTCAAGCGCATCATCAACGAGCCGACCGCGGCTGCGCTGGCCTTCGGCCTCGACAAGGTCAAGGGTGACCGCAAGATCGCCGTGTACGACCTTGGCGGCGGCACCTTCGACGTCTCGATCATCGAGATCGCGGAAGTCGACAAGGAGCACCAGTTCGAAGTGCTGTCCACCAACGGCGATACGTTCCTCGGTGGCGAAGACTTCGACATGCGCGTGATCGAGCACATCGTCGCGGAATTCAAGAAAGAGAGCGGCATCGACCTCAAGCGGGACCCGCTCGCCCTGCAGCGCCTGAAGGAAGCGGCGGAGAAGGCCAAGATCGAGCTGTCGAGCACGACGCAGACCGAGATCAACCTGCCGTACGTCACGGCCGACGCCTCCGGCCCGAAGCACCTGACCCTCAAGCTGACCCGGGCCAAGCTCGAGTCGCTGGTGGATGACCTCATCGAGAAGACGCTCGAGCCCTGCCGCATTGCGCTGAAGGACGCGGGCCTGAAGGCCTCGGAGATCCAGGAAATCATCCTGGTCGGCGGCCAGACGCGCATGCCGAAGGTGCAGGACGTCGTCAAGAACCTGTTCGGCCGCGAGCCGCGCAAGGACGTGAACCCGGATGAGGCCGTCGCCGTCGGCGCCGCCATCCAGGCCTCCGTGCTCGCGGGCGAGCGCAAGGACGTGCTGCTGCTCGACGTCACGCCGCTGTCGCTCGGCATCGAGACGCTCGGCGGCAAGATGACCAAGCTGATCGAGAAGAACACCACGATCCCCACCAAGAAAGCCGAAACCTTCACCACGGCCGACGACAACCAGACGGCGGTGACCATTCAGGTCTACCAGGGCGAGCGCGAGATCGCGTCGGCCAACAAGCAGTTGGGCCGCTTCGACCTCACCGACATCCCGCCGTCGCCGCGCGGCATGCCGCAGATCGAGGTCGCGTTCGACATCGACGCCAACGGCATCCTCAACGTCCACGCCAAGGACAAGGCCACCGGCAAGTCGCAGTCCATCGTCATCAAGGCGAACTCGGGCCTGACCGAGGCCGAGATCCAGAAGATGGTCAAGGACGCCGAGGCGCACGCCGAGGACGACAAGAAGTTCAACGAGCTGATCACGGCGCGCAACCAGGCCGACCACATGGTCCACGCGGTCGAGAAGTCGCTGAAGGACCTGGCGGCGGAAGTGCAGCCGGACGAGAAGACGAAGATCGAGGAAGCGCTGAAGGACCTGCGCGAGGCGATCAAGGGCAACGACAAGGACGCCATCACCTCGAAGACCGAGAAGCTGGCCGAGGCTTCGGCCAAGCTGGCCGAGCGCGCCTACAAGAAAGCGGGCGCCGGCGCGCAACCTGAAGCTGGCGCCGCGCCGGGCGCGGAAGCCGG
This sequence comes from Gammaproteobacteria bacterium, assembly GCA_031396115.1. Taxonomy (GTDB): domain Bacteria; phylum Pseudomonadota; class Gammaproteobacteria; order Nevskiales; family Nevskiaceae; genus JACPFV01. Next base: position 2,182 of record JANNKD010000285.1, on the reverse strand, counting down.
CGGCAAGAAGGAAGACGTCGTCGACGCCGAGTTCTCCGAGGTCAAGGACGAGAAGAAGTAAGACTGTAGGAGCGCCACCTTGGCGCGAGTGAACAGAGGTCGCGCCTAGGAGGCGCTCCTACTGCATGTCCAAGCGGGACTACTACGAAGTGCTCGGCGTCGCCAAGGACGCCTCCGACGACGACCTCAAGAAGGCCTATCGCCGCCTGGCGATGAAGTACCACCCGGATCGCAATCCCGGGAGTCCCGACGCCGAAGCGCACTTCAAGGAGGCCGGAGAGGCCTACGAAGTGCTGACCGATCCGCAGAAGCGCGAGATCTACAACCAGTACGGCCACGACGGCCTGCAGCGCCGCGCCGGCATGGGCGCCGGCGATTTCCCCGGCGGCTTCTCCGACCTGTTCGGCGACATCTTCTCCGACATCTTCGGCGGGGCGCGCGGTGGGCCCCGGCGCGGCGCCAACCTGCGCTACACCATGGAGCTGACCCTCGAGGAAGCGGCGTTCGGCACCTCCGCGCAGATCCGCATCCCGAAGCTCGACAACTGCGGTCCGTGCAAGGGGCAGGGCACGGCGAGCGGCACGGCGCCGCAGGCCTGCCCGACCTGCCGGGGTGCCGGCCAGGTCCGCATCCAGCAGGGCTTCTTCACGTTGCAGCAGACCTGTCCGCAGTGCCGCGGACGCGGCGCGGTGGTGACCGACCCGTGCCCGGCGTGCCGCGGCGCCGGCCGCGTGCGCAGCGAGAAGACCCTGGAAGTGAAAATTCCGGCTGGCGTGGACACCGGCGATCGCATCCGCCTGACCGGCGAGGGCGAGGCGGGCGATCGTGGCGCGGCGCCCGGCGACCTGTACGTGCAGGTCGTGGTCAAGCCGCATGATTTCTTCGAGCGCGACGGCTCCGACCTGCATTGCGAAGTGCCGATCAGCATCGTGACGGCGACGCTCGGCGGCGAGCTGGAAGTGCCGACCCTCAAAGGCCAGGCGGTGCTGAAGATTCCGGAGGGAACCCAGGGTGGCCGCAGGTTCCGCCTGCGCGGGCTGGGGGTGCAGTCGGTGCGGGGCGGCGGCACCGGCGACCTGCTGTGTACGGTCGTGGTCGAGACGCCGGTGAAGCTGTCGCGCAAGCAGAAGGACCTGCTGCTGCAGTTCGGCGCCTCGCTCGAGGGCAGCGGCGAGCGCCACAGTCCCGGCTCCGCTTCCTGGCTCGACAAGGCCAGGAAGTTCATCGACGAGCACCTGAAGGCGTAATTGCTGCTAACTTACCGGCGCAGTCACTGGGACTCGCCGATGAAGACCACCCGCATCGCCATTCATGGCGCCGCCGGCCGCATGGGCCGCGCCGTCATCCAGGCCGCGCTCGCCACGCAGGGCATGAAGCTGGTTGCGGCCATCGATCGCAAGGACAACGCCGAGCTCGGCGAGGACGTCGGCAGCGTCGTCGGCCAGGGCAACGTCGGCGTCGCGGTCGGCTACGAGATCGACCCGACCGTGGAACCGTTCGAGGTGCTGGTCGACTTTACCCAGCCCGAGGCGACGCTGGCGGCGCTCGAACTGTGCCGCGCGCACAAGAAGGCGATGGTCATCGGCACCACCGGCTTCACGCCCGCCGAGCGCGAGACCATCGCGGAGGCGGCCAGGGACATCCCGATCTGCACCGCGGCGAACTTCAGTATCGGCGTCAACGTCGTGCTGAGCCTGCTCGGCGATGCGGCGCGTCTGCTCGGCTCGCGTTACGACGTCGAAATCGTCGAGGCGCACCACCGCCACAAGGCTGACGCGCCCTCGGGCACGGCGCTCGCCATGGGCGACGAAGTCGCGCGGGCGTTGGGCCGCAGCCTCAGGGACTGCGCCGTCTACGGCCGCGAGGGCCAGACCGGCGCGCGCACGCGCGAGACGATCGGCTTCGCCACCGTCCGCGGGGGCGACGTCATCGGCGACCACACCGTGATGTTCCTTGGCGAAGGCGAGCGCGTGGAGATCTCGCACAAGGCCACCAGCCGCCTGAACTTCGCCCAGGGCGCTCTGCGTGCCGCGGCCTGGCTGGCGGGCCGCAAGCCAGGCCTGTACTCGATGCAGGACGTGCTGGGCGGCTGAATGGCGCTCAGGCGCGCGACGCGCGCGGACGTGCCGGAACTCCTGCGCCTGATCCGGGCGCTGGCCGAGTACGAAAAGCTCTCCCCCGA
>JANNKD010000281.1:0-6932 GCA_031396115.1 Gammaproteobacteria bacterium | reverse complement strand
GCGCGCGATCGAGGAGCCGCTGCGCATCATCGTCAAGAACGCCGGCGAAGAGCCGTCCGTGATCTTCAACAAGGTCAAGGAAGGCAAGGGCGCGTTCGGCTACAACGCCCAGAACGGCACGTTCGGCGACATGATCGAGATGGGCATCCTCGACCCGACCAAGGTCACGCGCATGGCGCTGCAGAACGCGGCCTCGGTCGCGGGCCTGCTGCTCACCACCGAAGCCATGGTGGCCGAGCTGCCGAAGAAGGAAGCGCCGATGCAGGGCGGTGGCGGCGGCATGGGCGGCATGGGCGGCGAGGACTTCTGAACGTCTGCTGACCGTCGTGACGAAAAGGCCCCGGCAACGGGGCCTTTTCATTTTCGCTGCCATAATCCGCGCCCATGGAAATCACCATCGCCAGGCGCTTCTGCGGCCCGCCGACCTCCGGCAACGGCGGCTACAGCTGCGGCCGCCTCGCGGCCCTGGTCGGTAACCCGGCGGAAATCACGCTGCGCGCGCCGCCGCCGCTCGATGCGCCGCTGCGCGTCGAGCGCACCGGCGGCGGCGTGCGGCTGCTGCACGGCGAGCAGTTGATCGCCGAGGGCAAGACCGCCACGCTCGCGCTCGACGTGCCGGCGGCCCCGACGCGCGAGGAAGCGCTGGCCGCGGGCCGGCGCTTCAGCGGCCTCAAGCACCATCCCTACGACACCTGCTTCGTCTGCGGCCCGCGGCGCGGCGCGCACGACGGCCTGCGCATCTTCTGCGGCCCGTGGAAGGACGGCATGGTGGCCGGCACCTGGACCCCGGATGCCTCGCTCGACGACGGCAAGGGCTTCGTCGCGCCGGAATTTCTGTGGGCGGCGATCGACTGTCCCGGCTCGTGGTCGGTCATCGGCCGCGACGATGCCGAGGCGCCGGTGGGCTTCGTTTCGCCGGGAGCGCTGCTCGGGCGGCTGACCGGCCGCATCGCGCTGCAGGTGCGCGTGGGCGAGGAGTGCACCGCAATCGGCTGGTTCCTCGGCGTCGACGGCCGCAAGTATCACGTCGGCACCGCCATCCACTCGGCCGACGGCGCGTTGGTCGCGTACAGCAAGGGCACCTGGATTGCGCTCAAGGGCTGAGCGCACGCCGCCCGCCGCCGGCGCGGCGCTCGCGCGGACCTTCGCCGCCAGTCCGTTCGTCGAGCAGGCCGCGCGGCGCGAGGGCGCGGCGTGGGCGCGCTGGACCAGGACCGGCCTGGCCACGGCCTGCAAGGCCGGCGCGATCGCGAAGGCCCTGCGCGCCGCCACCGCCAAGGCGCGCGACGAAGCCGGATTCATGCGCGTGCTGCGGCAGTTCCGCATGGCGCAGATGGCGCGCATCGCGGCCCGCGACCTGGCCGGCTCGGCGCCGCTGGCGGAGACGCTGGCCGCTGTCTCCGAGCTGGCCGACGCCGCCTGCGACGCGGCGCTCGGCTTCGCCGGGCGCGCGCTGCAGAAAGCGCATGGCCAGCCGCGCGACCTGGCCGGCGCGCCGGTCACGGGCTACGTGCTCGGCATGGGCAAGCTCGGCGGACGCGAGCTGAACTTCTCCTCGGACATCGACCTGATCTTCGGCTACACGGCCGACGGCGAGACCGACGGCCGGCAGCCCATCGCCAACGCGCAGTATTTCGAGCGGCTGGTGCGGTTGTTCACGCGCCTGCTGGCCGAGCGCACGCCCGAGGGCTTCGTGTTCCGAGTCGACTGGCTGCTGCGGCCCTTCGGCGCCAGCGGCCCGCCGGCGATGGCCAGCGGCGCCGTCGAGGAGTACTACCAGACGCACGGCCGCGAGTGGGAGCGCTACGCGCTGATCAAGGCGCGCGTCGTCGCCGGCGACGCCACGGCGGGAGAGGCGCTGCTGCAGGCGCTGCGCCCGTTCGTGTACCGGCGCTACCTCGACTTCAACGCCATCGGCGCGCTGCGCGACATGAAGCGCATGATCAACGACGAAGTGCGGCGCAAGGACTTGCACGACAACATCAAGCTCGGCGCCGGTGGCATCCGCGAGATCGTGTTCATCGGCCAGGCGTTTCAGCTGATGCGGGGCGGCCAGGAGCCGGCGCTGCGCGAGCACCGGCTGCTGCCGGTGCTGGCGTACCTCGGCGCGCACGGCTACCTGCCGGCGGAGACCACGCTCAAGCTGCGCGAGGCCTACGAATTCCTGCGCCGCGTAGAGAACGCCATCCAGATGCGCGACGACGAGCAGCGCCACGCGCTGCCGCAGGATGCGGCGGCGCGCGGCGCGCTCGCCGCGGTGCTGGGCTTCAAGGACGACCGCGCGCTGGACCAGAAGCTGGCGGCTGTGCGCGCGTACGTGCAGGCCGAGTTCAGCCGGCTGTTCGCCGAGCCGGAGGCCGCGATCGACGACCACGGCATGGGCGCCGCGGTCGGCGCGCTGTGGCGCGGCGACGCCGGGACCGGCGTGGATGCGCTGGCGCACGCCGGCTTCGGCGGCGAGGCCGACGCCTTGCGCGAGGCGATCCAGGGCCTGCGTGACTCGCTGCTGGCGCGCACGTTGTCGGATGCGAGCCTGGGCAAGCTCGAAAGCCTGGTCGCGCTGATCCTGGCCGACGCGCGCCAGCTCGAGGCGCCGGCCCGCGCCGCGCTGCGCACGCTGCGCGTGGTCAGCGCCATCGCCGGGCGCGCCACCTACCTCACGCTGCTGCGCGAGAACGCCGGCGCGCGCGCCCAGTTGCTGCGGCTGTGCGCGGCCAGCCCGTGGATCACGGCGCTGCTGGCGCAGACGCCCATCCTGCTCGACCAGCTGCTCGACGCCCGCTCGCTGTACGCGCCGCCGGACCGCGAGCAGATGCGCCTCGAGCTGGAGGCGCTGTTCGAGCAGGTCGCGCCCGGCGACACCGAAGGCGTGATGAACCGGCTGCGGCACTTCCGCCAGGAGGTCACGCTGCGCGTGGCGGCGGCCGACCTGATCGAGGCGCTGCCGCTGGTCAAGGTCAGCGACCGGCTGACCTGGCTGGCCGAAGTGATCCTCGAGAAGACGCTGACGCTGGTGCGCGCGGAGCTCGAGCAGCAATCCGGCGTGCCGCGCAAGGGCAGGAAGGCCGTCGGCTTCGGCGTCGCCGCCTACGGCAAGTTCGGCGGCATCGAGATGGGCTACGGCTCGGACCTCGACCTGCTGTTCCTGCACGACTGCGACGACCTGCAGGCGATGACCAGGGGCGGCGCCAGGCCGGTGCCCAACGAAGTGTGGCTGTCGCGCCTCGCGCAGCGCGCGATCCACTGGCTGTCGACGCAGACCAGCGCCGGCCGCGCCTACGAAGTGGACCTCGAGCTGCGCCCGGACGGGCGGCGCGGCCTGACCGTCAGTTCGCTGGCCAGCTTCGAGCAGTACCAGCGCGACAGCGCGTGGACCTGGGAGCACCAGGCCCTCACCCGCGCGCGGCCGGTGGCCGGCGATACGCGCATCTGCGAGGCGTTCCAGCGCGTGCGGCGCGAGGTGCTGGTGCGCCCGCGCGACGCGGGCAAGCTGCGCGACGAGGTGGCCGCCATGCGCGAGAAGATGCGCGGCGCGCTGGACAAGAGCTCGGCCGAACGTTTCGACGTCAAGCAGGGGCAAGGCGGGCTCACTGACATCGAGTTCATCACGCAGTACCTGGTGCTCCGGCACGCCGCCGCGCACCCCCAGTTGCTCGACTGGCCCGACCACTGGCGCCAGACCGAGGCGCTGGCGGCGGCCGGCGTGCTTGCGGCGGAGCAGGCGGCGGCGCTGATCGAGATTTACCGCAGCTACCGCGCCTGGCTGCACCGCCGCAGCCTGCAGCAGCTCGATGGTTTCGCGCCGGCCGCCGAGTTTCGCGCCGAACGCGAGCGGACCACCGCTCTCTGGCACAATACGTTTCTTCCATCCGGTTGATTGGGAAGGAAAATGTTGAACGGGAAGTTTTCGTTGAACGGCAAGTCCCTGCTGGTGACGGGCGGCACCGGCTCCTTCGGCAAGGCCTTCATCCGGACCGTGCTGGAGCGCTATCCGAAAGTGCAGCGCCTGGTCGTGCTCAGCCGCGACGAGCTCAAGCAGTACGAGATGGAGCAGCAGTTCTCCATCCAGAAGCATCCGAGCCTGCGTTACTTCATCGGCGATGTGCGCGACGGCGACCGCTTGCGCCGCGCGCTCGAAGGCGTGGACATCGTCGTCCACGCCGCGGCCCTGAAGCAGGTGCCGGCCGCCGAGTACAACACGTTCGAGTGCATCAAGACCAACATCCTCGGCGCGCAGAACATCATCGAGGCCTGCTTCGACACCGGCGTGAAGAACGTGGTTGCGCTGTCGACTGACAAGGCGGCGGCGCCGATCAACCTGTACGGCGCGACCAAGCTGTGCTCGGACAAGCTGTTTACCGCCGCCAACAACATCAAGGGCCACCGCGACTTGCGCTTTTCCGTGGTGCGCTACGGCAACGTCATGGGCAGCCGCGGCTCGGTGATCCCGTTCTTCCTGGGCCAGCGCGCCAGCGGCGTGCTGCCGATCACCGACCCGGCGATGACGCGCTTCAACATCAGCCTGCAGGAAGGCGTCGACATGGTGCTGTGGGCGCTCGAGCACGCCGGCGGCGGCGAGATTTTCGTGCCGAAGATCCCGAGCTACCGCATCACCGACGTCGCCACCGCGATCGGGCCGAAGTGCGAGCAGCGCGTCGTCGGCATCCGGCCGGGCGAGAAGCTGCACGAGGAGATGATCACCTCCAGCGACAGCTTCAGCACGGTCGACCTCGGCCGGTTCTACGCGATCCTGCCGGCGGCCGGCACGCACACCGTCGACAGCTATTGCAAGGCCCACGGCGGCGGCAAGCCGGTGGCGCCCGGGTTTGCCTACAACAGCGGGACCAACAAGGACTTCCTCACCGTCGAGCAGCTGCGCAAGCTGATCCGCGAGCACGTCGACCCGACCTTAACGGCCTGATGATCCCGTACGGCCGGCAGGACATCACGCAGGCGGACGTCGACGCGGTGGTGGCCGCACTGCGCTCGGAGTTCCTGACGCAGGGCCCGGCGGTGCCGCGCTTCGAGGAAGCGATCGCCCGGCGCGTCGGCGCGGGCCACGGCGTCGCCGTCAACAGCGCCACCTCGGCGCTGCACATCGCCTGCCAGGCGCTCGGCCTCGGCCCGGGCGACTGGCTGTGGACCAGCCCGGTCACCTTCGTGGCGTCGGCCAACTGCGCGTTGTACTGCGGCGCGCAGGTGGATTTCGTCGACATCGATCCGCGCACCTACAACCTGTCCGCCGAAGCGCTCGCGCGCAAGCTCGAGCAGGCCCAGTCGCGGGGGCGGCTGCCGAAGATCGTGGTGCCGGTCCACCTGTGCGGGCAGCCCTGCGACATGGCCGCGATCCACGCGCTGGCGCAGCGCTACGGCTTTCGCGTGATCGAGGATGCTTCGCACGCGGTCGGCGGCAAGTACCGCGGCGAGCCCATCGGTAACGGCCGCTACAGCGACGTGACCGTGTTCAGCTTCCACCCGGTCAAGATCATCACCACGGCCGAAGGCGGGCTGGCGCTGGCCAACGACGGCGCGCTGGCGAACAAGATGCGGCTGCTGCGCAGCCACGGCATCACCCGCGAGGCGGGCGAGATGACCGATGCGCCGCACGGGCCGTGGTACTACCAGCAGGTCGAGCTCGGCTACAACTACCGCATGACCGAGGTGCACGCCGCGCTCGGGTTGTCGCAGCTGCAGCGCCTCGATGCCTACGTCAGCCGCCGCCACCAGCTCGCGCAGCGCTACGACCGCCTGCTGGCGAAACTGCCGGTGACGCTGCCGTTCCAGCATGCCGACGCGTATTCGGGCCTGCACCTGTACGTGATCCGCCTGCAGCTCGACCGCATCGGCCGCAGTCACCGCGAAGTGTTCAACGCGCTGCGCAGCGCCGGCATCGGCGTGAACCTGCATTACATCCCGGTGCACACCCAGCCGTACTACGCGCGCATGGGCTTCAAGGCGGGCGATTTCCCCGAGGCGATGCGCTACTACGCCGAGGCCATCAGCTTGCCGATGTTCGCGACGCTGACCGAGGCGCAGCAGGACACGGTCGCTGCCGCGCTGCAAAAGGCGCTCGCATGAGGCTCGCCGTCATCCCCGCGCGCGGCGGCAGCAAGCGCATCCCGCGCAAGAACCTCAAGGCGTTCTGCGGCAAGCCGATGCTGGCCTGGCCGATTGCGGTGGCGCAGGCCAGCGGCTGCTTCGACCGCATCCTCGTGTCGACCGACGACGCCGAGATCGCCGAGGTCGCGCGCCGCCACGGCGCCGAGGCGCCGTTCGTGCGGCCGGCCGGGCTGGCCAACGACCATGCCGGCACGCTGCCGGTGATCGCCCACGCCGTGCAGTGGCTGCACGACCAGGGCAAGGCGGCGAACGAGGTCTGCTGCATCTACCCGACCGCCGCGTTCGTGCAGGCCGATGACCTGCGCCGCGGGCTCGAGTTGTTGCGCGAGCCGGACTGCGACTACGCCTTCTCGGTCACGCGCTACGCCTCGGCCATCCAGCGCGCGCTGCGGCTGAACCGCGCCGGGCGCATGGAGATGTTCGACCCTGCGCAGTTCCACGCGCGCTCGCAGGACCTCGAGGAGGCCTACTACGACGCCGGCCAGTTCTACTGGGGCCGGGCGGAGGCCTGGCTGACGCAGCGCCCGATTTTCGGGCCGCGCTCCGCGCCGGTGGTGCTGCCGCGGCACCGTGCCCAGGACATCGACACGCCCGAAGACTGGATGCTGGCCGAATGGCTGTTCAAGGCGCAGCAGACCGGCGCGTGAGCAGGCCCGGCGGCGTCTACGCTTTCCGGGTCGACGCTTCGCTGCAGATCGGGACCGGTCATGTGATGCGCTGCCTCGCGCTCGCCTCGGTGCTGCAGCAGCGCGGCGCGCGCTGCCACTTCATCGGCCGCGAGCTCGACGGCCATCTGCTCGAACGCATCGCCG
>JANNKD010000277.1:0-1824 GCA_031396115.1 Gammaproteobacteria bacterium | reverse complement strand
AGGTCGCGGATCTCGCCGATCATCACCACGTCCGGGTCCTGGCGCAGGATGGTGCGCAGCGCGCGCGCGAAGCTCATGTCGATGCGCGCGTTGATCGGCGTCTGGCTGATGCCGTCGAGGTCGTACTCGATCGGGTCTTCCACCGTCATCACGTTGAGCGCGGCGGTATCGAGCCGCGACAGCGCGGCGTAGAGCGTGGTCGTCTTGCCCGAGCCGGTCGGCCCGGTCACCAGCACGATGCCGTGCGGCTGCCGGATCAGCCGGTCCATCTGCGCGAGCGTGGCCTGGTCCATGCCGAGCTGCGCGAGGTCCAGGCGCCCGGCCTGCTGGTCGAGCAGGCGCAGCACCACGCGCTCGCCGTGGCCGGTCGGGATGGTGGAGACGCGCACGTCGACCGGCTTGCCGGCCACGCGCAGCGCGATGCGCCCGTCCTGCGGCAGGCGCTTCTCGGCGATGTCGAGCTGCGCCATGATCTTGAGTCGCGAGACGATCGCGCCGTGCAGCGCGCGCGCCGGCTCGATCAGGTCGCGCAGCGTGCCGTCGATGCGCAGGCGCACCACCGAGCGGCTCTCGAACGCCTCGAAGTGGATGTCGGAGGCGCCGTCGCGCAGCGCCTGGGTGAGCAGCGCGTTGATCAGGCGGATGACGGGCGCATCGTCGCGGCTGTCGAGCAGGTCGGCGACCTTCGGGATCTCCTGCAGCAGGCGCGACAGGTCGATGTCCTGCGACAGATCGTCGGCCAGCGCCGCCGCGCCCGTGCCGGCGCCGTTGTACGCCGCGGCGATCAGCTCGTCGAATTCTTCCGCCTCCACGCGGCGCGCGCGCAGCGGCACGCCGAGGTTGCGGCGCAATTCGGCGAGCGCTCCCGATTGCGCGTCGCTGCGCACCGCCACCTCCGCAGCTTCTTCGGTTAGAGAAGAAACCAGAACGCCGTGCGCCTTGGCGAATGCATACGGAATCATCGCGGCGGCAGGGCGGGCGATTCCATCTCGGGCACCCCCACGCGCGACGGCGGCTTCGCCCTGTATTGCTCCCCGAGGATGTAGTCGTAGCGCTCGTCGGTGAGCGACGCGGCGCGCGGCGCATCGCGCAGCACCGTGGGGCGCAGGAACACCATCAGGTTGGTCTTGACCCGCTGGCGCGAGTTGTACGTGAACAGCGCTCCGAGGACCGGGATGTCGCCCAGGAACGGCACTTTCTCGACGGTGTCGCGCAGCGCATCCTGGATCAGGCCGCCGATCACCACGATCTGCCCGTCGTCCACCAGCACCATCGATTCGACCGCGCGCTTGTTGGTGATGACCCCGGCCGGATTGGTGGTGTCCTCGATGCGCGACACCTCCTGGTAGATCTGCAGCCGCACCGTGCCGCCCTCCGAGATCTGCGGCCGCACGCGCAGCGTCAGGCCGACGTCGCGCCGCTCGATGGTCTGGAACGGCGTCGGCGTGGTCGCCGCGCCGGACAGCGCGTACTGCCCGGTGATGAACGGCACGTTCTGGCCGATGACAATGCGCGCTTCCTCGTTGTCGAGGGTCAGCAGCGTCGGCGTGGAGAGGATATTGGCGTTGTTGTCGGTCTCGAGCGCCCGGATCAGCAGGCTCAGGTTGAGGATCTCGCCGACGCCGGGAATGTTGATCGTGCCCTTGACCACGCCGACGTTGAGGCCGCGGCCGGCCGAGGCCGGGTTGGCGGCGATGCCCAGGATGTTCTGGCCGGTGGTGCCGAAGTTGGTGCCGCCGAAGGCACGCGCCGAGGTGGAGGCGCCGCTCGCGCCGGTCAGGCTCTGCCACTGCACGCCGAACTCGGCGGCCTTGTCGGCGGTCA
>JANNKD010000250.1:0-2931 GCA_031396115.1 Gammaproteobacteria bacterium | reverse complement strand
TCCCGCGGCTGAAGTCCGCCGGCTTGCGCTGAGCACGACCCTTGCGCGATGGCGGGTGCTTCGACTGTGAGGGAAACAACGGCTTCAGGGCCTGCATTAAGGCCCCGCGGGGGCGATACAACCAAAGGGACGAGACGAACGTCTGTTTCGGAACGCACGGACTCGGTTGCGTGATGGGCGAAGCCGACGCTGCAAGCGCGTCCGTCGCCATCGTCCGCTTTGTAGCAAATACACGCCGTGTGCCCGACGCTGACCGCCTGGCAGCTTCGGTTTAGGTTTGTTCGACGTCTGCCCCACACGTGAGGAGGTGGGTGCCTCGCAGGCGCCGCTGGGCAGACGTTGAATAAACCTCGAAGGAGGAAACCGCGGAATGCTGGTGCGCGGTTTGGGGAGAGCGCGGCCTATGGGGTTTTTAGGTGTCCATTACCGCTGAGGCACTCATCGTTCGATGCGCCAGGCTATCGGCGTGTCGGAAACGGATACCTCGGTCATCGCCTTTGGTCACATCCGCACACGTCTGGAGCAACAAGATCTGGCGCTGTGGCGACGATGGGCAACAGTGCACCCTCGGCGTTGGAAACCAAGAAGCCGACGCTGACCAGATGCATGCGCAGTGACACAACAACATGTCATTGTTCATGGCGGAGCCCGGATGGGCTGCCCGCGCACGACGATCTCGACGACGCGCATCGTGGCGCCACAACAGCGGCAGATGAATGTCGGCACCGGGGCGAGGGTCGAGGTGTCGGAGATTGGTTCAGGTGGCGGCACATCGAGCAAGGCCCGCGCCTTGGCGAGGCTGGTGCGGCGCTCGGCGTTGGCCAGCAGTCCGTAGTGGCGAATGCGGTGGAAACCCCCGGGCAGCACGTGCAGGAGGAAGCGACGCATGAACTCCTCGGCTGGGAGCATCATCGTCTTGTGCCGGGAACGTCCCTTGGCGCGGTAGTCCTTCCAGCGCAATGTCACGCTGTCCGCGTTCATTGAAACCAGGCGCCGGTTCGAGATCGCCACGCGATGGGTATAGCGCGACAGGTAGGCCAGCACTGCCTCGGGGCCGGCAAACGGGCGTTTGGCGTACACCACCCACTCGCAAGTACGCAGCGGGGATAGCCAACGCCTGAATGCTCCCGCGGCGACCAAATGCTCGTGCTCACCGAAGAATTGCAGCTGACCGTCACGGTGGAGTTTATCCAACGCCTCGATGAAGCGGCGCCGAAACAGCCGGGACAGGACGCGCACTGGCAAGAAGAATCCGCGCCGGCACGCGACCCAGCGTTCGGCGTCTGAGGACATGCCACCGCCGGGCACAATGCCGTGCACGTGGGGATGATGGGTCAGTGCTGAACCCCAGGTGTGCAGCACCAGCGTGGCACCGATCTTCGCCCCCAAATGCTTGGGGTCGGCGGCGATGGTCATCAGGGTTTCAGCTGCCACCTCGAACAGCAGCCGGTAGATCGCCGCCTTGTTGGAATAGGCGATGGCACCAATCGGTGCCGGCAGGGTGAACACGACGTGGTAGTACTCGACGGGCAACACATCGCCCTGCCGAGCCTCGAGCCAGCGCTGCGCAGCACGGCCCTGGCACTTCGGGCAATGCCGGTTACGGCAAGAGTTGTAGCTGAGCTCCATGTGATCGCAGTCATTGCAGCGCAGTGCATGCCCGCCCAGCGCCGCCGTGCGGCACTGTTCGATGGCCGACATGACCTTGAACTGACCGAGGCTCAGGTGTCCTGGCTGCTTCTCACGCCACGCCGCACCGAAGGTGCGGAAGATATCCGCCACTTCCAGCGCGGGCCGCCCCATGGCGGCCCTACGCGGAGCTCAGCTTCTCCAGGGGACTGACGACCTCGCGCAGAATGTCGGTGGCGACCTGAGCATACAGGGCCGTCGTTTCCAGTTTCTTGTGGCCAAGCAGCACCTGGATCAGGCGGATATCGACCTTCTGCTCGAGCAGGTGGGTAGCAAAGGCATGCCGCAGGGAATGCATCGAGATGCGCTTGTCGATGCCGGCTTCCTCGGCAGCAGCGTGAATGGCCCGATTGAGTTGCCGGGCGCTGAGGTGTCGAACTGGATCCTGGCCGGGGAACAGCCAGCCGCCCTCGAGCATCTTGCCCTGCGCCCGCGCCACCCGCCACCAGACACGCAGGCGCTCGAGCAACACCGGCGAGAGCATCGCGTAGCGATCCTTCTGTCCCTTGCCTTGTTCGACCCGCAGTGTCATGCGCTCACTGTCGATGTCGCCCACCTTCAAGGACACCACTTCATTGACGCGCAATCCGGTCGCGTAGGCCAGGGCCAGCGCAGTTTGGTGCTTCAGGTTGCCGGCGGCGGCGATCAGGCGCTTCACCTCTTCGGGACTCAGTATCACCGGCAGCTTGCGCGGCAGATGTACCGGTTGCATCTTCGCGACCAGCTCAGGACGATCGAGGGTGACGTTGAAGAAGAACTTCAGTCCGCTGATCGCCGAGTTGAGCGAGGCCGGCGAAACACCGTAGTCGACCAGGAGCAACTGGTAATTGCGCAGGTCCTCAACGTTGGCGGTGTCCGGCGAGCGTCCGAGATACTTCGTGAAATTGCGCACGGCGCGGATGTAATCAAGTTGCGTCTTCTCGCCAAACTTGCGCATCCGCATGTCGTCGATCATGCGTTGGCGCAGCGGGCTAATGCTCGGCTTCTGAGTTTCCATGGCTTGCTCCTGTCAGAAAACGAGGCGGATTGCCTCACTTCCAACATAGGAAACAAAACCTCTGTCGCTACCCCCTACGCATGATCGGAGATCCAATACCGCGCGAGCGGTTTAGTCCACGGCCGATTAGCAGACCTCAGGGCGATAAAGGCAATAAAGTAGAGGAGGGCGGCAGACACGCTTCGTCCTCGCTCGATGTCATGGAAAATCAGGCTGCCATTGCTCCGACGCAAACATTCGTAATA
>JANNKD010000246.1:0-1890 GCA_031396115.1 Gammaproteobacteria bacterium | reverse complement strand
CGGCCCTTGTCCTTGCCCGTGGTGACGACGACTTCGTCGCCCTTCTTGATCTTGTTCATGCGTGCCTCAGATGACTTCCGGCGCCAGCGACACGATCTTCATGAAGCGGTCGCGCAGTTCGCGCGTGACCGGTCCGAAGATGCGCGTGCCGATGGGCTCGAGTTTCGCGTCGATCAGCACGGCCGCGTTCGAGTCGAAGCGGATGGCCGAGCCGTCGTTGCGGCGGATGGGGAACCGGGTGCGCACCACGACCGCGTTGTGCACCTCGCCCTTCTTGACCTTGCCGCGCGGGATCGCGTCCTTGATCGTCACCTTGATGACGTCGCCGACGTGCGCGTAGCGGCGGTGCGTGGCACCGGAGACGCGGATCACCTGCACGACTCGCGCGCCGCTGTTGTCGGCGGCGACGAGGTAGCTTTCCTGCTGGATCATGGCGTGGCGCTCCTCAGACGTTCGCTTCCGCGACCGCGGCCGGCGCCTTGCGCAGCACCTTGACCAGCGTCCAGTGCTTGGTCGCCGACAGGCGGCGGCACTCGCGGATCTCCACGAGGTCGCCGACCGCGCACTCGCCCTTCTCGTCGTGCGCGTGCAGCTTGGTCGAGCGCTTCAGGCGCTTGTGGTACTTCGGGTGGATGTACTGGCGGTCCACCGAGACGACGATCGTTTTCTGCATCTTGTTGCTGACCACCTGGCCCGTAGCGGTGTGCATGTGGCCAGCCTCGGCCCTGGCTTCGGTAGTCGCGGTCTTCTTGGCTTCGGTCATGACTTGGCCTGCTGCTTGAGCACGGTCTTGAGGCGCGCGATGCGCTTGCGCACGTCGCTCGTGAGGTGGGTCTTGTTCTGCTGGCCGGTGACGTGCTGCAGGCGCAGGTTGAACTGCTCCTTCTGCAGCGCGGCCAGCTCGTCGTTCAACTGTTCCGCGGACTTGCCGCGAATCTGCTTCAGGTAATCGGCGGTTTTCATTACATGATCGTCCGTCTGACGAAGGTGCTCTTCACCGGGAGCTTGTCGCCGGCGAGGCGGAATGCCTCGCGGGCCAGGTTCTCCGGCACGCCTTCGAGTTCGTACAACATCTTTCCGGGCTGCACCTTGGCCGCCCAGTACTCCACGTTGCCCTTGCCGGAGCCCATGCGGACTTCCAGCGGCTTCTTGGTGACCGGCGTGTCCGGGAAGATCCGGATCCACAGCTTGCCGCCGCGCGCGACGTAGCGCGTGATCACGCGGCGCGCCGCCTCGATCTGGCGCGCGCTGATGCGGCCCAGCTCGGTCGACTTCATGCCGAACTCGCCGAAACTGACCTTGTTGCCGGTCAGGGCGAGGCCGCGGTTGCGACCTTTCATCTGCTTGCGGTATTTCGTCCGCTTGGGTTGCATCATGGCAGTGGCTCTCTCAATTCCTTAAGCGGCGGCTTCGCCCGTGGCGGCCGGTGCTTCTTCCTTCTTTTCGGCCTCGAACGCTTCACCGTTGAACACCCACACCTTGACGCCGATGACGCCGTAGGTGGTCTTGGCCTCGGCGAAGCCGTAGTCGACGTAGGCGCGCAGCGTATGCAGCGGCACGCGGCCTTCGCGGTACCACTCGACGCGCGCGATTTCGGCGCCGTTCAGGCGGCCGCCGACCTGGATCTTGATGCCGCCGGCACCCAGGCGCATCGAGTTGGTCACGGCGCGCTTCATGGCGCGGCGGAACATGATGCGGCGCTCGAGCTGCTGCGCGACCGAGTCGGCGATCAACTGGGCGTCGAGCTCAGGCTTGCGGATTTCCTCGACCGAGATGTGCACGTTCTCCGGCTTCAGGCCGATCTTCTGCGCCACCTCGTGCTTCAGCTTCTCGATGTCCTCGCCCTTCTTGCCGATGACGATGCCGGGGCGGGCGGTGTGGATCGTCACG
>JANNKD010000231.1:0-3632 GCA_031396115.1 Gammaproteobacteria bacterium | reverse complement strand
GACCGGTGCGATGTCGTCCACCGTCGGGTCCGAGCCGTCCAGGTACTCGTCGAGGTTGCTGACGCCGTCGCCGTCGGCGTCCTCCGCGGCGTCACTCGGGTCGTTCGGGTCGAAACCGTGCAGGGTCTCGAAGCTGTCCGGCATGCCGTCGCCGTCGGTGTCCGGCGCGGTGACCGTCAGCACGAACAGGTCGTTGGCCGAGGCGGCCGCGCCGTCGGTCACCGTGACGGTGATGTTGAAAGTGCCGGCGGTTCCGATCGGCGGCGTGCCGCTGATGAGGCCGCCCGACGAGATGCCAAGCCAGGCCGGGGCTCCGGACAAGCCGTAGCTCTTCGAATCGCCCGGATCGGCATCGCTGACGACCGTCTGGAAGGAGAACAGCGCGAAATCGGTGGCGCCCTGGTCGGGAATCGGCGTCAGCACCGGCGCATCGTTGACCGCGTTCACGGTCAGCAGGAACGGCTCCTGCGCCGAGCCGCCGTCCGGATCGGTCACGGTCAGCGTGATCGTTGCGCTGCCGAACTGGTTCGCCGCAGGCGTCACGGTCACGGTGCGGCTGGCGCCGCTGCCGCCGAACACGATGTTGGCGTTCGGCACGAGCGTCGTGTTGGTCGAGTTGCCGGCCATGGTCAACGCCGTCGCGAGCGACTCGGTGTCGCCGATGGTGAAACCGAGCGCCGAGGTAGCACCGTCTTCCGCAATCACCTGGTTGGCGACCGCGCTGATGGTCGGCAGGTCGTTGTCCGAGGTCACCGTCAGCACGAACGAGTCCGAGCCGGTGCCGCTCGACGCATCGGACGCCGTGACCGTGATGGTCGTCGTGCCCGACTGGTTGGCGGCCGGCGACACCGTCACGGTGCGGCTGGCGCCGCTGCCGCCGAAGACGATGTTCGCGTTCGGGACCAGCGTCAGGTTGCTGGAGCTGCCGGACATCGTCAGCGAGCCCGCCGCCGTCTCGCCGTCGCCCACCGTGAAGGCGATCGCTCCCGTCGTCGCGTCCTCCACAATCGACCGGTCGGTGATGTTGCTCACCGTGGGCTGGTCGTTCACGGTCACGGTGAACGTGTCGGAATCGGTCTGGCTGTTGGCGTCCGTCACCGTGATCGTGATGGTGCTGGAGCCAAACTGGTTGGCCGCCGGCGTCACGGTGACGGTGCGGCTGCCGCCGCTGCCGCCAAGCACTACGTTGGCGAGCGGGACTACCGTTGTATTGGAGGAGCTACGCGTGACCGTCAGCGAACCGGCCGCGGTTTCGCTGTCGGACACGGAGAATCCGAGCGCGCCGGTCGTGCTGTTTTCCTGGATCGACTGGTTGGCGACATTGCCAATCACCGGTGGGTCGTTGACCGTAATGGCCAGCGAATCGCAGCGGTGCGGCCCGTCATTGAGGGCGCCGTCGGCCGCAAAGCTCACCGGCTGCCCGCAAGCGAAGATCGTGAAACTCCCCGAGCTGTTCGGCGCCGTCCAGGTGAGGTTGTTGAAGATGATGTCGTTGCCGGTCAGGGCACGGGGCGTGGTGTGCGTGAGTTCGCCGGCAACGTTCTGGATCGTGGCGTCGGCCTCCGACAGCGTGCCACCGTTAGCCGTCATGTCGAAGCCGCCGCGCCCCGCCGCCGTCCCGGAGTTGTAATTGAGGAAGTACCGGATGCTGAGCGCCGCGTTGCGCGCGATCGTCGTCGACGAGGGGGTCCACACCGAACCGGTGAAACGCTCCACGCTGCCGGTGTAGTTGTAGCCGCCGCCGCCGTCGTGGCAGCCGGCGAACGCGCAGCCGGTGGTCGACTGGCCCGTGATGCCGCCGCTGGACGCCAGCGCCCCGCCCGACGACGCGAGCAGCGCCGCCGCAGCCAGCCGCCCGAATCCGCGAACCCCCATGAATCCAACTCCCCGTGCCGAGCCGCAATTCTAGTCCTTCGCGGGAGCGCCGGAGCAGCGCCGCCCGACCAAAGTCCAACCGTGCAGTGCAGCACAGCAGGCCCGGCGGTCTCGGCTAACATGGCGCCTCCAAATCCGCCCGAGTCTCCCCGATGGCCATCCGCAAGTCCGAGCAGCAGCTGATCGAGTCGCGCCGTGACTTCCTGGTGCGGGCCCTGTCCCTGGGCTGGCTCGCCGGCGGCGCCGGCTGGAGTCCGGCCGCCCTCGCTGCGCTGTTCGGCAAGCTGCCCGGCAAGCTGCCGGCCGGCAAGTCGATCTTCGAGATGAAAGGTGACGTGCAGGTCAACGGCAAACCGGCCAACGAGCAGACCGTCATCACGCCGTCCGACAAGGTGACCACCGGCGCCAACAGCTACGTCATCGCCGCGGTCGGCGCCAATTCCTTCATCCTGCGCGACAAGTCGACGCTCGACCTCGGCGGCAGCAATCCGCTCAAGCAGGTCATGCGCCTGGTCAGCGGCAAGTTCCTCGGCGTCTTCGGCAAGCTCGTCGGCAAGCAGACGCTGTCGCTCAACACGCCGATCGCCACCATCGGCATCCGCGGCACCGGCCTCTACGCCGAATCGGATCCGGACAAGACCTACCTGTGCACCTGCTACGGCACGACCGAGCTGGTCGCCGCGGCCGACTACGATGCGGCTGCGGCGGCGCCCAAGGGCAAGGCCGCGTCCGCGGAGCCCGAAAAGGCCCAGGTGACGGCGCAGCACCACGACGCGCCGAAATACATCCTCGCGGCGCCCGACAACGGCAAGCGCATCACGGCGGCGCCGTTCATCAACCACACCGACCTCGAGCTGATGACGCTCGAAGCGCTGGTGGGCCGCAAGGTGCCGTTCGGGTTGCCGGCGACGGAGTACGAGGCGCCTCGGCGCGAGTACTGAGGGTCGCGCCAAGGTGGCGCTCCTACGGGAGCGCGAGTGTAGGAGCGCCTCCTAGGCGCGATTCATTTCTGGAACCAGCGCAAACTCAGCGCGTCCAGCACCTTGTGCGAGTACCTGGCCTTGCCCGTACTGCCGTTGTAGCGCGCCAGGGCCTTGATCAGGTCGCCCTTCTCGCGGTCCAGGTAGAACTTCAGGATCGTGCAGCCCATGCGCAGGTTGGTCGGCCCGTTGAACAAGTTGTCGTACGGCCGGTCGAGCTCCTTGAGCCAGAACGGCATGACCTGCATGTAGCCGAGCGCGCCGCTCTTCGAGATGGCAAAGCGGTCGAACTTGCTCTCGATCTCGATCACCGACAGCACCAGCTCGGGCGGCACGTTCACGCGCCGCGCCTCGCGGTGCACCAGGCGCAGGAACGCCAGCCGCTCCTGCGGATCCGGCAGCGCCCTGGGCGCGTAACGCACCATGCGATCCGACATGTCGGACAGCCAGACTTCGGCGTCGAACGGATGATCGAAGCTGTCGGCGGCGCTGACTGCCTCCAGCAACAGCTTGCGCAGCTCGGGATCCGGGCTGGACTCGGCAAGGGCGGGGCTGCAGATCAGTGTCATCCCGAGGAGCGAAGCGACGAGGGATCTCGTAACGAGATCCCTCGCTTCGCTCGGGATGACACTCACTTTCCGATCGCTTCCAGCACAGCCTCGACCGTAGCCGGGATCATGCGGGCCGCCTTGTCGCGGAGGTGCTTGTACTCGAACTGGCTCGTGGCGTGCCCCTTGTCGCCGATGACGATGCGGTGCGGGATGCCGATCAGGTCGG
>JANNKD010000202.1:0-5037 GCA_031396115.1 Gammaproteobacteria bacterium | reverse complement strand
CCCTGGGCCCCGGGGCGGGCTCCCTGGGGGGTGTTTGTTTGTTCGGCCCCCCCCCCCCCCCCGACCCATCACTCGATCAGGTGCTTCTGCAAGAACAGCACCACCGCGTTCTGGTAGTAGTCGCGGTTGCCCTTCTTGGCGAAGCCGTGGCCCTCGTCCATCGCCAGCAGGTACCAGGCGTCGCCGCCCTGCTTGCGGATGCTGGCGACGATCTGCTCGGCCTCGGTGCGGGGCACGCGCGGGTCGTTGGCGCCCTGCGCGATCAGCATCGGCTTGGTGATCTTCCTGACGCTGGCGAGCGGCGAGATCCTCTCGAGGAAGTTCTTCATCGCCGGATCGCGCTCGTCGCCATACTCCACGCGCCGCAGGTCGCGCCGGTAGTCGCTGGTGTTGGTCAGGAAGGTCACGAAATCGCTGATGCCGACGATGTCGATGCCGGCGCGCAGGCGGTCGTTGTAGTGCGTCATGCTGGCCAGCGACATGTAGCCGCCGTACGAGCCGCCGATCACGGCGATGCGGTCGGTGTCGAGCTCCGGCTGCCGGGCGATCCAGTCGAGCAGCGCGCCGATGTCCTTGACCGAGTCCTCGCGCTTCATGCCGTTGTCGAGCTGCAGGTAGCTCTTGCCGTAGCCCGAGGAGCCGCGCACGTTCGGCAGCAGCACGGCGATGCCAAGCTCGCGCACGTAGAACTCGGTCAGCGGGTTGAACGACGGCTGCGCCTGCGACTCCGGCCCGCCGTGGATGTTGATCAGCACCGGCACCCTGGCGCCGGGGCGGCGGGGCGCCGCGCGGTAGTAGAACGCCGGAATCTTGCGGCCATCGAAGCTCGGAAACTCCACCAGCGAAGGTTCGGTGAAGGTGCCGGCATTGAGCCCGCCGGTCTCGCTGCGTGTCCAGCGCGTCAGCCCGTCCTTGCCGATCTCGAACGAAAACACGTCCGAGGGGCTGCGCGGGCCGTTGAGCACGAAGCCCAGGCGTGGCGCCGTGCGGTGGAAGCGCAGATTGCCGATCAGACCGACCGGCAGCTTCGGCGTGGCCACGGCCTTGCCGCGCTTGAGGTCGCGCACGTGCAGCTCCGACAGGCCGCCGGCGTTGACCACGAAGGCGAGATAGCGGCCGTCTTCGGACAGCTCGAACTCCTCGACGTCCCACGGAATGTCCCCGGACACCACGCGCGGGCTGTCGCCGGCCAGCGCTTCGTAGCGCAGCCGCTGGAACTCGCTGCCTTCGTCCGACGTGTAATAGACGCCCTTGCCGTCGGCCGAGAACAGCGCGCCGCCGAAGGCGATCGGCTGCGCCGCCGGATGGAAGCGCGTGACCGCGCGGCTAGCGACCTCCACCACGTGCAGTTCGCTCTCGGTGGCCGAGATGAACTTCGTCACCAGCAGCCGGCTGCCGTCGGCCGACCAGTCGAGCGCGCCCCAGGTGCCCTCGCGCTCGAGCAACGGCGTGCTGGCCTCGGCGCCGCGCGCCATGAGATGGATGTCGGTGTCCTTGCCGTTGCGCCGCGTGGTGGAAAAGGCGAAGCGCTCGCCACGATCGCTCCAGCGCGCGTTCTGGTTGCGCGACTTGCCGTCGGTGACGAGGCGGTACGCGCCGCTGGCCAGGTCGAACGAATAGAACTGGAAGTGCTAGTTGCCGCCGAGGTCCTTGCGGAACAGGAAGCTGGCGCCGTCCGGGGCCGGCACCGCGACGGCGACGGGTTCCTGGAAAAAGGTCAGCTGCTGGCGATCGCCGCCGGCAAACGCCACGCGGTGCACCTGCGCGGTGTCGCCGAAGCGCGTGGTGATCAGCGGCGCATCGCCGAGCCAGCCCTGCAACGAGGCGCCACGCGCCTGCTGGTAGCGGTTGGTCAGCTCGGCCAGCGCGGCCGGGATCTCGGGGATGTTCTCGGTGACGAGGTTGCCGCGCTCGGCGCGCTGGACCTTCGGGTCCGGCTTGGCAGCCGGTTTGGCCGCCGGCGCGGCGAGGGCGCACAGCGGCAGCAGCAGGGCAGCGAGCGCGAGGGAGTAGCGCATGGGGCAGGCCTCGAATCGGGACTGCCGCGATTCTAGACCTAGTCCGGCACCATCATGACCAGCGCCTTGATCTCGTTCTCCTCGAGTCGGGCGAGGATGGTCTCGACGCGGCGCGGGTCTTTCTCGGGCCCGATGCGCACGCGATACCAGGTCTGCGAGTTGTCGATGGTGACCTTCTCGATGCGCGACTCGATGCCCAGCAGCGCCAGGTTGGCCCTCTGCTGCTCGGCTTCGGTGCGTTCCTTGAACGAGCCGACCTGGATCAGGTAGCGGCCCGGCGATGCCGGTGCGCCGGCGCCGGGGGTGGCGGGCGGTTTCCGGAGCAGTTCCTTCGGCACCGCGACTTCGTAGCCCGGCAGCAATTCGTAGAACAAGAAGCGCGACTGCTCTTTCGGCGGAATGGTGATTTTTTTCTTGCCGTCGGCCTTGGCCTTGTCGCCGGTGGCCTCGGCCACCGCCTGCTCCACGGCCGGCCGGCTGATGTAGTAGATCGCCGCGCCGGCGAAGCCGAGCGCGATGCCCGCCAGCATCCATACCCACCCGGGCAGCGAGCCGCCGGAAGTCTGGCGGCCGCCGTTGTTGCGATGCGCGTAGTCCTTACTCATCCCTACATCTTATCGGGCGCTGACACGCCCAGGAGGCCGAGTCCGTTCTTCAGCACCTGGCCGGTCGCGGCGACCAGCGCAAGGCGCGCGTCGCGAATCGCGGTGTCGTCGATCAGGAACTGGTGCACGTTGTAGTAGCTGTGGAAGGCGTCGGCGACGTCGCGCAGGTAGTAGGTCACCGTGTGCGGCGTCAGTTGCGCGGCCACGTCCTGCAGCAGTTGCGGATAGCGGTTCAGCAGCGTCAGCAGTGCTTTTTCGTGCGGCTCGACCAGCAGCGCGACGTGCTGCGCCGCGGCCCCGGCGTCGAAGCGCACGCCGCGCTCGGCGGCCTGGCGGAACACCGACGCGATGCGCGCGCTGGCGTACTGCACGTAATAGACCGGGTTGTCGTTGGTCTTGCTGCGCGCCAGCTCGATGTCGAACTCGAGGTGCTGGTCGGCCGAGCGCAGCAGGTAGAAGAAGCGCGTCTCGTCGCGCCCGGCCTCGGTGATGAGGTCGTTGAGCGTGACGAAGTTGCCGCTGCGCTTGCCCATGCGCCCGCTCGACAGCGTGACGAACTGCATGATCGGGATGCGCAGCGCATCGTCGCGCCCGGTCAGCGACCAGAGGGCCGCGCGCATGCGCACCAGCAGGCCGTGGTGGTCGGCGCCCCAGACATCAATGAGCGAGGTCCAGCCGCGCTCGAGCTTGTCCACGTGGTAGGCGAGGTCGTTGCCGAAGTAGGTGGGCGCGCCGTTGGCGCGCACCAGCACCCGGTCCTTGTCGTCGCCGTGCTCGGTGGTGCGGAACCACAGCGCGCCGTCCTTCTCGTAGGTGTGACCGGAGGCGACCAGCTTGGCGCGCGCGCGCCCGGCGGCGCCGGAGGCGACCAGCGTGCGCTCGGAGTACCACTGGTCGAAGCGCACGCCGAAGGCCTCCAGCGTCGCGCGGATCGCGGTGAGCTGCTCGGACACGGCGAAGTCGCGCATGGTGTCGTAGCCCGGCCCCAGCAGCTGCCGGACCCGCTCGATCAGTGCGTCGGCGTAGACCTCCTGCCTGGCCTTGACGTCCTCGCCGGCCGCTTCGTCCAGGTCGTCGCGCGAGGCGGGCTCATCCGGCAGGCCGCTGAAGACGTCGGCCGCGGCGCGGTGCAGCGCCTCGCCGGACTGCTCGCGCAGCCTCAAAGCGGTCGCCTTGATGTAGTCGCCCGGATAGCCGCGCGCCGGCACGCGGACCTTCTCGCCGAGCAACTCGAGGTAGCGCAGCCACACCGAGACCGCCAGCACGTCCACCTGGCGGCCGGCGTTATTGATGTAGTACTCGCGGTGCACGGTCCAGCCGGCCGCATCGAGGATGTTGGCAATGCTGTCGCCGAAGGCGGCGCCGCGGCCGTGGCCGACATGCAAGGGGCCGGTCGGATTGGCCGAGACGAACTCGACCATGACGCGGCCTTTGGTCTTCGCCGCGCGGCCGAAGTTTTCCCTGGCGGCGAGGATTTCCGGCACGACGGCCTGGAAGGCGCCCGGCGCGAGGAAGAAGTTGATGAAGCCCGGTCCGGCGATCTCGGCCTTGGTGACGCGCGCCGACGGCGGCAGCGCCTTGACGATCAGCTCGGCCACCGCGCGCGGCGGCTTGCCGAGCGGTTTGGCCAGCGCCAGCGCGACGTTGGTGGCGAAGTCGCCATGTTTGGCGTCCTTGGTCGCGTCGATGGTGATGGCGGCGGGCGCGGCGACGCCCGTGCCCGACAGCACGGGTTCCAGCGCCGCGCGCACCAGCGCCTGCAGGTGGTCTTTCATGGGGGCCGGGATTTTACTGTAGGAGCGCCTCTTAGGCGCGATCAGATCTAGAACAGGTCGATCGGATCCACATCCACCGACCAGCGCACCTTGCGCGCCGTCGGCAGCTTGTCGAAGCCTGGCACCGCCGCCGCCAGCAGTTGCTGCAGCGCCGTGCGGGAGGACGACTGCAGCAGCAACTGCGCGCGATAGCGTCCGGCCAGGCGCTCCATCGGCGCCGGCACCGGGCCGAGCACGCCGACTTGTGTGTGTGTCGGGAGGGCCGCAGCCGCCTCGTTCAGGAAACCGAGGGCCTGGGCCAGCGCCGGGCCTTCCGCCCGCAGCAGCGCCAGGTGCGAGTACGGCGGCAGCCCCAGCGTCTTGCGGTGCTTGAGCAATCGATCGGCAAGGGCGGCGTAGCCGCCTTCGAGCAGGCACCGCAACTCGGGATGCTTGGGCTCGTGGGTCTGCAGGATCACTTCGGCTTGCTGGCCGACGCGCCCGGCGCGGCCGGCTACCTGCGTCACCAGCTGGCCCATGCGCTCGAGCGCGCGGAAATCATTGCCGTAGAGGGCCTGGTCCACGTCGAGGATGCCGACCAGCGACAGGCCCGCGAAATCGTGGCCCTTGGCCAGCATCTGCGTGCCGACCACGATGTGG
>JANNKD010000165.1:0-2386 GCA_031396115.1 Gammaproteobacteria bacterium | reverse complement strand
GCCCGCGTTGCGCCAGTAGTGGAAGCTCATCTTCAGCGCCACTTCGACCGCCGAGCTGCCGTTGTCGCTGTAGAAGCAGCGCGTCAGGCCTTTCGGCGCGATCCGACAGAGCTTCTCGGCGAGCGTGACCGCACCTTCGTGCGTGAAGCCGGCCAGCAGCACGTGGTCGAGGCGGTCGAGCTGCTGCTTCATGCGCTCGACGATCAGCGGATGGCGGTGGCCGAATAGATTCGTCCACCACGAGCTGATCGCATCCAGGTATTTCTTTCCTTCGAAGTCCTCCAGCCAGGCCCCCTGCGCCGACTTGATCGGCACCAATGGGAGCGCCTCGTGGTCCTTCATCTGCGTGCACGGATGCCAGACCCGCGCGAGCGAGCGGGCGGCCCAGTCCGCGTTACTCATAAAGGGGACGCAACCCTTTTTTCTGCAGGAGGCGGAAAAAGGGTTGCGTCCCCTTTTTCAAAGGGTTTTGACCAGCACGAGGGAGTTGCGCTGGAAGTTGTAGAAGCGCTGCTTCTGGACCGGCAGGTCTTCGATCTTGCCCTGCGCGAAGCCGCGCTCGACGAACCAGTGCGGCGTGTGCGTGGTCAGGCTGAACAGCTTCCTCAGGCCCTGGCGCTTGGCGTCGGCCTCGAGGCGCTTGAGCAGCGTCGCGGCGCGGCCGTGGCCGCGGTATTCGGGATGCACCGCGACGCAGGCCAGCTCGGCGGCCTTCGACTCGCCGACCGGGAACAGCGCGGCGCAGGCGAAGACCATGCCGTCGCGCACCATGACCGAGAAGTTGCCGATCTCCTGCTCGAGCTGCTCGCGCGGCCGCGGCACCAGCACGCCGGATCCCTCCAGCGGCGCGATCAGGGACAGGATGCCGCCGACGTCGTCGATGGTCGCGTCGCGCATCGACTCGTAGTCCTCGTCGGCGTAGAACATCAGGCCGGAGCCGTCGCGCGTGTAGAGGTCGCGCAGCAACTGGCCGTCGCGGCTCATGTAGATCAGGTGCACACGCTTGACCCCGCCGCGCGCGGCGGTGGTGACCGACACCAGGCAGCCGCGGTCCTCCGGCGACAGCTCCTCGTCGCCCTTCAGCATGGCGTCGGCCTCGGCCACGGCCATCTGGCCGGCGTCGCCGGCCTTCTCCGCCAGCGGCCACTTGGCCGGGTCCGACGGCACCAGGAAGATCAGCTTGTCGGCGCCCAGCGCCGCGGCCACCGCCGTGGCCACGTCCTCGGCGCGCAGGTTGAAGATTTCGCCGGTCGGCGAGTAGCCGATGGGCGAGATCAGGCAGATGCGGTCGGCCTCGAGGTTGGCGCGGATCGAGGCGATGTCCACGCGGCGCACGTCGCCGGTGTACTGCATGTCCACGCCCTGGCGCACGCCCACCGGCTTGCCGGTGATCCAGTTGCCGGAGGCGATCTTGAGCCGGGCGCCGCCCATGGACGTGCTGGCCAGCGAAGTGGACAGGGTGGCCTCGATCTCCATGCGCAGCCGGCCGACCGCGGCCATCACGCAGTCCAGGGTCGGCCCGTCGGTGACGCGCAGGTTGTCCACGTAGTCCGAGGAGATGTCGCGGACCGCCAACTCGCTGTCCACCTGCGGCCGGGCGCCGTGGATCAGCACCAACTTCACGCCCAGGCTGTGCAGCAAGGCGATGTCGTAGATGAGCTGGTCGAAGTCCGGCCGCTCCGCCGCCTCGCCGCCGAAGGCGATCACGAACACGCGGCCGTTGTGGGCGTGGACGTAGGGGGCGCTGCCGCGCAGGGCGGCGACGAAATCGTTGTCTTTCATGGCCGGCGGATTATGCCTCAGGCCATGGCCTTATAATGATCCGACGTTCTTACCGCCGCAGCACATGAGCGCACCCCTCCGTTACGACGAGCTGGCCGAGGCCCTGTCGAACCTCGGCTTTACGCAGCACGCGGCCGAATACCACGGCGCGCTGTGCGGGGCGCTGTGCGTGAAGGAACCGGCCGAAATCGATCCGCTGCGGCTGCTGGAGTCCTCGGGCAAGACCGGCGACGGCAGCGGTGGCGCCGCCCAGGCCCTGCACCGGCTGCGCGGCGAGTCGGCCAACTCCTTCACCGACGCCGCCCTCGGCTTCGTACCGCTGCTGCCGGACGACGAGGAGGATCTGTCCCAGCGCGTGCGCGCCCTGTCGGCCTGGTGCGAGGGCTTCCTGTTCGGCCTGGTCTCCGGCAAGCCGCTGTCCATGAAGGAGTGTTCGGCCGAGTTCAAGGAAATCGTGCACGACTTCACCGAGTTCACCCACGCCGGCGTCGGCGAGGAGGAGGACGAGGAGCTGGAAGAGACCGCCTACGCCGAGCTGGTCGAGTACGTGCGCGTCGGCGCGCAGCTGATTTACCTGGAATTGCACGAGCGGGCGCCGGCGATG
>JANNKD010000150.1:0-2138 GCA_031396115.1 Gammaproteobacteria bacterium | reverse complement strand
TGCACCGCGTCCACGCCGACCGTCACGCACACGCCGCCGGCGTGGCGGTCGGCCGCGACCGAGGCGTAGCGGTCCATCTGCGCCATGATCAGGCCGCCGAACACGGTGTCGTTGGGGTTCAGGTCGTTGGGGAACACCATGTAGACCTGCTCGCGCACCGCCGAGTAGGTCACTGGCCAGCCCCGCGCCGGCGCCTCGTTCACGACGCCACTCCCTGCAGGCCGGTCTCGACGCGGTTGCGCCCGCCGCGCTTGGCGCGGGACAACGCGCGGTCGGCATCGTTGATCAACTGCGGATAGCCGGCGTCCATGCCGTGCAGCCGCGGCTCGATGGCCGACACGCCGGCGCTGACCGTGATGACGCCGTGCGACGAGCCCTCGTGTGGCATCTTCAGATCCTCGACGTTGCTGCGCAGTTGCGCGGCGAACTGCGCGCCCTGGGCCAGGGTAGCGCCGCGCAACAGCACCAGGAACTCCTCACCGCCGTAGCGGCACAGCCAGGTATCGCGCTCGGCCAGCGTGGTCAGCACGCGTGCGACCTCCATCAGCACGCGGTCGCCAGCGGGGTGGCCGTGCGCGTCGTTGTAGTCCTTGAAGTGGTCCACGCCGATCATCAGCGCGACCAGGCCCGCATCGCGGCGCGCCAACTCTTCCCAGCCCTCGTAGACCTGCTGTTCGAGGCGCCGGCGGTTGGGCAGCCCGGTCAGCGGGTCGGCGTGCGCCATGCGCTGCAGGTGGCGCAACTGCGCGTAGGTGCGCAGCGCCGTGGTCACCAGGATCTGCAGGCGCTCGAGGGTCAACTCGCTTTTGAGGACGTAGTCGTCGATGTTGTAGCGCGACACCACGTCATGCGCCGGGGCGCGGCCGGGCTGGCCGGTGCGCACCACGATGCGAATGGCGTCGTTGCCGAGCTGGTCGCGGATGTACTGGGCGAGGTCGAGGCCGGCCTTCTCGGTCTCCATGACCACGTCCAGCAGCGCCAGCGAGATGTCGGCGTGGCGCGCCAGCAGCGGCTTGGCCTCGCGCGCCGAGTGCGCGTGCAGCAGCACGACCGGGCGGCCCTCGATGCGCGCGTGCGCCAGCATCAGGCGCGTGGCGGTGTGCACTTCGGGATCGTCGTCGACCACCAGCAGCGTCCACGGCGTCACGTCCCCCGTCTCCTGCCTGGCGGACGACAGCGGCTCACGATCGATCATCCGGACCCCTGAGTTCAAGCGCCTAGATTAGGCTTGCGCCGCGACCCCGGACCCCCTTTTTGCTAGGACTTTCGTCTGACTACGACCATTGGCGGCGCTTCCGCGCGCGGCCCGTGCACGTCTGACAGCGTCTCAAGGATGCCCAGCGCGGTGTCGAAGTCGTAGGCCTGCACGCTGCGCTCCAGCACGTCGAGCACTTCGCGCGGGTAGTGCACGCGCAGCGCCGGCAGCAGCAGCTCGACCTGCTCCTGCGCCGCCGAGTCGTTGGTGCGCAGCAGCTGGTCGAGGCGCGTCATCTCGACGCCGACGTCGATCGGCGTGGTGCGCACCGTGCGCGACCGGGCCGACCCGGCCGGCAGTTTCGCCGCGGAGGCGCGCACTTCGGCCAGGGCTTCGCCGAGTTCGGCCAGCAGCGCCTGCAGGTTGCCCGCGCCGGCCCTGATGGCAGCTTCGGTTTCGCGCGCGGCCGTGGACAGGCGCAGGCAGCCCGCCGTGGCGGCGAGGCCCTTGATCGTGTGCGCGGCGACCTGCGCCTCCTCGATGCGTCCGGCCGCGAGGCTGGCGCGCATCGCGTCGGCGCCGTCCGGGTACTGGCGCAACAGGCCGTGCAGCACGTCCAGCACCAGGTTCTCGCGCCCGCCGAGGCGCTTGCCCGCGGGGGCGAGGTCGATGCCCGGCAACGCCGCCGGCAGCGACGGTGGCGGCGGGGGTGGCGCGGCGGACTCGCGGCGCAGCGACGCGGCGAGCGGCGCCACCGCGCCGCCGACCCAGTGCGACAGCGTCAGCAGCAGGTGGTCCGCGTCGACCGGCTTGGTCAGGAAGTCGTTCATGCCGGCGGCGATGCAGTCCTCGCGGTCGCGCTCCATGGCGTTGGCGGTCAGAGCGATGATCGGCAGCGTGGCGCCGCCGGGCGTCGCGCGAACGCGGCGCGTGGCCTCTAGCC
>JANNKD010000134.1:0-13910 GCA_031396115.1 Gammaproteobacteria bacterium | reverse complement strand
TCGCGCATGCGCCTGCTGCAGGCGCAGGTGCAGCCGCACTTCCTGTTCAACACGCTGGCCAACGTGCGCGAGCTGGTGCAGGCCGGCTCGGCGCAGGCGCCGGTTGTGCTGGATAACCTCATTTCCTACCTGCGTGCGGCGGTGCCGCGCCTGAACGACCCGGCGACCACGCTCGCGCAGGAGGTGCAGCTGGTGCGCGCGTACCTCGAGATCATGCACATGCGCATGCCCGACCGGCTGAAGTTCGACCTGCACGTGGACGATGCGGCGCTGTCCATGGCGTGTCCGCCGATGACGCTGCTGACGCTGGTCGAGAACGCCGTGCGCCACGGCATCGATCCCGGCGAGCAAGGCGGCCACATCGAGATCCGCGTGGTCGTGGAGGGCGGCCGCGTCCGCGTCAGCGTGCGCGACACCGGCGTCGGCCTGCGCGCAGCCGGCGACGGGCCCGGCACCGGCCTGGCCGCGCTGCGCGAGCGCCTGCAGCTCGTGTTCGGCAACGATGCGAGCCTGCGCCTCGATCCGCTCCAGCCCCGGGGCGTGATCGCCGAGATCACCTTTCCCGCCGTGGCCGGAAGCGTAGGAGCGCCTTCAGGCGCGACG
Source organism: Gammaproteobacteria bacterium (assembly GCA_031396115.1). Lineage (GTDB taxonomy): Bacteria > Pseudomonadota > Gammaproteobacteria > Nevskiales > Nevskiaceae > JACPFV01. The sequence goes on along the minus strand of JANNKD010000134.1, from coordinate 13,307 downwards.
GTTTCGCCATGACCCCTCGCCCTCCCACCGCCCTCATCGCCGACGACGAGCCCCTGCTGCGCAAGTCGCTCACGCGCATGCTCGCCGACGCCTGGCCGGAGCTCGTCGTCGTCGCGCAGGCTCGCAATGGCCGCGAGGCGGTCGAGATGGTCGACGCGCACAAGCCCGACGTGTGTTTCCTGGACGTGCACATGCCGGGCATGTCGGGCATCGAGGCGGCGCGCGTCATCGGCCGCGGCGCGCACCTGGTGTTCGTGACGGCCTTCGACAAGTACGCGGTGCAGGCCTTCGAGCAGGGCGTGCTGGACTACCTGGTCAAGCCGGTCGAGCCCGCGCGCCTGGCCGATACCGTGTCACGGTTGCAACAGCGGCTGCGCGCCGCGCAGCCCGCGGCCGGCGTCGAGGCGCTGATCGAGCAGCTGGCGGCGCGCATGCAGAAGGAGCTTCCGGCCGGCCTGCGCTGGCTGCACGTGTCGATCGGCCAGACGCTGCGGCTCATCGCCGTCGACGACGTGGACTTCCTGCGCTCCGACGAAAAGTACACGCGCGTGGCGTGGCGCGGCGACGACGGCAAGGCGGCCGATGGGCTGATCCGCACGCCGCTCAAGGAGCTCGTCGATCAGCTCGATGCCGCGCAGTTCATCCAGGTGCACCGCTCGGTCGTGGTCAACCGCCGGGCGATCAGCCAGGTCAAGCGCGGCGACAACGAAACCGCGGCCATCCACCTGAAGGGTCGCGACGAGGTGCTGCCGGTGAGCCGCAGCTACCTGCACCTGTTCCAGCAGATGTAGGACGCTTTCCTAGTAAGGGTCGTCCGGGCAGAACGTCCGCGGCGGCCAGGCCGCGACGGTGTCGGCGGCAACGATGCGCAACAGCGCCTGCGTGTCGGCGTCCACGCCGAAGCCGGCCAGCACCGGCACGTCGAGCGGCGAATCGCCCGTGATGGTCGCCGCGAGGATCAGCGCGGCGAGGAAGGCACCGGCGGGATTCGAGTGGTTGCCGTCGGCGTTGTGCAGCACCCGGCCGGGATGGCGCTGCAGCGACAGGTCCCAGGCCTGGCCGATGGGCGCGACGCAGGCCGGCTCGACGCTGGCGATGGACACGTGCAGGTCGTAGATCGTGAAGGTTTCATCGACGCCGAGGCGCGGCCACTCCGGGAACAGGATCGGCACCGCGTGCTGCTCGCGCGCGGTGCGGATCAGCACCTTGGCCTCCTCGGTCGAGTAGGTGCAGCATCCGGTGGTGCTGTACTTCTGCGCCTGCAGCACCACGTAGCTCCAGTCCTGGCCGCGCAGCAGCGCGTTCGAAACGGGGTCGTGAATGCGGTCCTCGAGGAACATCCAGCCGGGAGCCTCGACCGCTTCGACGGTCTCGCCCGGAAAGGACGGGACCACCATTGATTGGACCATGCCCTGCAGGTCGTTGATCGAGGCGTGGCTGTTGCCCATGAACAGCATGGGCACGTCGGCACTCGAGCCTTCCACATACGGAGGGGACGAACCCGGATCGCCGCTGCAGCCGCCCAGCAGCAGCGCCGCGGCGGCAAATAACGGGGCAATCCTCGGCCTGGACATGGCGCCAGTCTAACGCCGGCAGTGCCCGCTGATAGCGAGGGCCAATGCAGTCGTTAAGAAGAATCAATTTTGGTAATTGCCCCGCCCGGGTCTAGTATCGACGCTCCAACGACAGGAGAGAGCCATGGCGGACGACGCAAAGTGCCCGATGCACACCTCGGCGGGACACCGCGGCAACGCGGGCTGGTGGCCCAACGCGCTGCGGCTGTCGATCCTGCACCAGCACGGCAGTCACGGAAATCCGATGGACCAGGATTTCGCGTACGCCAAGGAATTCAGCAAGCTCGACCTCAAGGCGGTCGTGAAAGACCTGCACAAGGTCATGACCGATTCGCAGCCGTGGTGGCCCGCCGACTACGGCCATTACGGGCCGTTCTTCATCCGCATGGCGTGGCACGCCGCCGGCACCTATCGCACGTTCGACGGCCGCGGCGGCGGCGGCACCGGCGAGCAGCGCTTCGCGCCGCTGAACAGCTGGCCCGACAACGGCAACCTCGACAAGGCGCGCCGGCTGCTGTGGCCGATCAAGCAGAAGTACGGCAACAAGATCTCCTGGGCCGACCTGATGATCCTGACCGGCAACGTCGCGCTCGAGTCGATGGGGTGCAAGACCTTCGGCTTCGCTGGCGGCCGGCCCGATGTCTGGGAGCCGAGCGAGGACGTGTACTGGGGGCCCGAGAGCGAATGGCTCGGGGACAAGCGCTACAGCGGCGACCGCGAGCTGGCGAATCCGCTCGGCGCGGTGCAGATGGGCCTGATCTACGTGAACCCGCAGGGCCCGAACGGCAATCCCGACCCGATCGGGTCCGGGCGCGACGTGCGCGAGACTTTCGCGCGCATGGCGATGAACGACGAGGAAACCGTCGCGCTCGTCGCCGGCGGCCATACCTTCGGCAAGGCGCACGGCGCCGCGCCGGACAGCCACTGCGGCCCCGGCCCGGAGGGCGGCACCATGGAGGACCAGGGCTTCGGCTGGTCCAGCAAGTTCGAAACCGGCATGGCCGGCCACACCATCACCAGCGGCATCGAAGGCGCATGGAAGCCGAACCCCACGAAGTGGGACATGGGCTACTTCGAGACGCTGTTCAAGCACGACTGGGAGCTGACCAAGAGCCCCGCCGGCGCGCACCAGTGGAAGCCGAAGGGCAACGCCGGCGCCACCGTCGAGGATCCCTTCGATCCGTCGAAGAAGCACCAGCCCATGATGACGACGGCGGACATGTCGATGCGCCTGGATCCGGTGTACGAAAAGATTTCGCGGCGCTTCATGAAGGACCCGAAGGCGTTCCACGACGCGTTTGTGCGCGCGTGGTTCAAGCTGACCCACCGCGACATGGGGCCGCGCGCGCGCTATCTCGGCGCGCTGGTGCCCAAGGAAGATCTGATCTGGCAGGACCCGGTGCCGAAGGCGACCTACAAGCTCACGCCTGCGGACATTTCCGGGTTGAAGGCAAAGCTGCTCAAGTCCGGGCTGTCCACGTCGCAGCTCGTGACGACGGCATGGGCCTCGGCGTCGACGTTCCGCGGCTCCGACAAGCGCGGCGGCGCCAACGGTGCGCGCATCCGGCTCGCGCCGCAGAAGGGCTGGGAGGTGAACCAGCCGGCCGAACTCGCGAAGGTGCTGGCGAAACTCGGCGAGATCAAGGCCGGCTTCGACAAGGGCAGGAAAACCGTGTCGCTGGCCGACCTGATCGTGCTCGGCGGCTGCGCGGCGGTCGAAGTGGCGGCGAAGAAGGGCGGCTTCAACGTCAAGGTGCCGTTCTCACCGGGCCGCACGGACACGTCGCCGGAGCAGACCGACGCTGCATCGTTCGCGGTGCTCGAGCCGAAATCCGACGGCTTCCGCAACTATCACCAGAAAGGCGTCACGGTGACCCCCGAGGAAGCGCTGCTCGACAAGTCGCAACTGCTGACGCTGACGGCGCCCGAGATGACCGCCCTGGTCGGCGGCCTGCGCGTGCTCGGCGCCAATCACGGCGGCAGCAAGCACGGCGTGTTCACCAAGAGGGTCGGCGTGCTGACCAACGACTGGTTCCTCAACCTGCTCGACATGAACACGAAGTGGGAGGCGACCGGCAAGAACTCCTACGCGGGCAAGGACCGCAAGACCGGCGCGCCGAAGTGGACCGCGACCCGCACCGACCTCGTGTTCGGCAGCAACTCGGTGCTGCGCTCGCTGGCCGAGGTCTACGCGCAGGACGACTCCAAGGAGAGGTTCGTGAGGGTGTTCGTGAGGGCCTGGGCCAAGGTCATGAACGCCGACCGGTTCGATCTGTTCTGAGTGAACGGCGTTCCTTCCGCATACCCGATCGGCACGCCCGGGGTTCCCTGGGGCGTGCCGGAAAGGGCGGCGTGGCTGGCACGCCAGTCCCGCAAGCGTAGCTACGCAGCGGACGTGCTCGCTGCGGAAGCGAAACTTGGCTCGCGCTTCGAGGTCACGCGCTACGGGCGCCTGGATTTCGACCCGGAGCGGTATCCGCTGGTCGCGTACCGCAGCCGCGCGTGGCGGGACGAGCTGCCGATCGCCCTCGTGACGGGCGGGGTGCATGGCTATGAGACCAGTGGCGTCCACGGCGCGTTGCGGTTCCTCGAGCACCACGCCGCGGATTACCAGGATCGAATCAACCTGCTGGTCGCGCCCTGCCTCAGTCCATGGGCCTACGAAATGATCCAGCGCTGGAACATGCACGCCGTCGACCCCAACCGGTCGTTCGGCAATGGCGCGGCGCAGGAGTCCGCGGCGCTGATGCAACTGGTCGCGCCGATGCGCGAGCGCGTGCTGGTGCACGTCGACCTGCACGAAACCACCGATTCGGACGAAGGCGAGTTTCGCCCCGCGCTGGCCGCGCGCGACGGCGAGCCGTTCGAGCCGGGCATCGTCCCGGACGGGTTCTATGTGGTCGATGATGCCGAGCGGCCGCAGACCGAATTTCAAAGCGCGGTGATCGCGGGTGTGTCGCGCGTGACGCACATCGCCGAGGCGGACGCCCAGGGCAAGATCATCGGCGAGCCGATGGTCGCACCCGGTGTCATTCAATACGAGCTGAAGCGCCTGGGGCTCTGCGCCGGCTTCACCGAGGCGCCGTTCAAGACGACCACGGAGGTCTATCCGGACAGCCCGCGCGCCACTCCGGAGCAATGCAACCGGGCGCAGGCCGCCGCGGCCTGCGCGGCGATCGACTTCGCGCTGCAGCACTATGTGCGGTGTCGAACAGACTAATTCCGCGGTTCGCGCAAACTTCCGCACCCCCACGCGCTGGAAGGAGGTTTCCGTGAACAAGCTCCTGATCGCATTGCTGGCTCTATTCGCATCCTCACTGCCGCTGCAAGCCGCCCCGGAAGCCGCCCCGGAACCCGCTGTGAAGAGCCTGTATGAGCGGCTTGGCGGCGTATTCGCCCTCGCCGCGGTCGTTGACCACTTCAGCGACGCGCTGGTGCGCAATCCGATGGTGGGAAAAGCGTCGAAGAATCCAACGCTCAAGAAATGGCACATGCAGAGCCTGGATCGCCTGGCCGGCCTCAAGTTCATGCGCACCCTGTGGGTCTGCGAGGTCACAGGCGGGCCGTTCAAGTTCTCGGCGACAAAGCCGGGGAAGACGCACCTGGGCCTCGAGGAAGCGCATCGTGACCTCAAGATCTCACCGGTCGAATTCGACGAGGTCGCGGCCGAACTGGGACGCACCCTCGACCATTTCAAAGTGCCGGCACGCGAGAAGGGCGAAGTGCTTGCCGCCTTTGCGGCGCACAAGGCCGAGGTCACCGCGGGCTACACGGCGAAGTGAGAGGCTCGTCGCTGCGGGATAGGGTCAAGCCACGCGCGTGAACGGCGACGGGATCTCGAAGAATTCCCCGCGCATCAGCACGGACGGCGGAATCCCGAACATCTCGTTGAACGTGCGCGTCAGGTGCGCGGCGTCGGCGAATGCGGAGGCGTGGGCCGCGTCGGCGATTGTCCGTGCCCGCCCGATCCCGACCATTGCTCGCGTGACCTTGCGCCAGAGCAGGTAACGGCGGAACGGCAGCCCGAGCTGGTCCTTGAACACGTGCGAAAAGCGGTCGGGCGACAGGTGCACGAGCTTCGCCGCGTCTTCCAGGGACAGGTCAAGGTCCTTCGAGCCTGAAATCACCTGCAGCACGCGGGCCACGCGGGGATCCAGTTGCCGCATCGGCGGCGTTCCCGCGCACAAGGCTCGCACGCAGTGGCGCACGAGTTCACCGGCATCCAGCGCGGCGAGCGGGTTTTCCCAGAAGGTGCGCAGGGCGCCGGCACAGGCCTCCAGCCTTGCGTCGGGCACGATCGTGATGTCCTGGGTGAGCAGGGACAGGAGCCACAAACCCTCGCTGGACTCCGCATCCACGAACAGCATCACGCCGGTCGAGCCCTGGGCGTTGAAGCCGTGTTCGACGTCGGGCCTGACGATCAGGCCGCGACCCTCCTGCCATTCGGTGCCGGCGGCGCGGATCGCCGCCTTGCCGTCAACGGCAATGAAGACCTGGATTGCATGATGGGCGTGGGCCGGGACCTCGCCGCCGCCTTCGCCGACCAGCAGGAAGCCGCCGTCCCACAGGTACCATCGCGGCGTGTGCTTCGGCTCCCAGTGGAATCCCGCCCCCTGGGCAGCAGGTTTGTTCAAGCCGGCCACCGGATTCCTCCAAGAAAGTGAGCGGACGCGTTCAATACTCGGCGCGACGCAGGCCCTATCGTATCTCCCGTGCGCAATATCGCGCACATTGTGGAAGCAAGGAGAAACGATCATGAAAAACGACCAGACGAAGAAGTGCGCTTGTGGCTGCGGGCGCCGTGGCTGCTCGTGCGCCAAAGCCTGCTGCGCGCCGCGCCGCTGCGCGTGCGCGAAGTCGGCCTGACGCCGTAACGGAGGGCGCCATGAAGACTCTCGATGCGATCGTCATTGGCGCCGGCCAGGCCGGCCTCGCCGCGGGCTACCACCTGCGGCGAGCCGGCCTGGACTTCGCGATGCTCGATGCGGGGAAGGTCGGCGACACGTGGGCACACCGCTGGGACAGCCTGCGGTTGTTCACGCCCGCCCGCTACAACGGCCTGCCCGGGATGCCATTCCCGGGCAAGCCATACGACCTGCCGGGCAAGGATGACGTCGCCGCCTATTTTCGCGACTACGCGACGCGGTTCGCGCTGCCAGTGCACGAAGACGCTGCGGTCCGCAGCGTGCGCCGCGAGGCTGGCGCATTCCGTATCGAACTCCGCGACGGCGAAACCCTGTCCGCCCGCGCCGTGATCGTCGCGACCGGCGCGAACCAGCGCCCCCACACGCCCGGGTTTGCCACCGGCGTGGCGCCGGGCGTGGTGCAGCTGCACTCGAGCGACTACCGCAATCCCACGCAGTTGCCCGCCGGCCGCGTGCTGGTCGTCGGGGCCGGCAACTCGGGTGCGCAGATTGCGTTCGAGCTTGCGGACAGCGGCCGTGCCGTGACGCTGGCTGGGCCGGCCGTCGCTGCGCTGCCGCGCCGGTTCCTCGGCCGCGACCTCTACGACTGGATCTGGCCCACGCTGCTGCGGACCTCGACCGAGTCCGCGCGCGGCCGCCGCCAGATGCAGGCACGCCGGTTCGCGGGCGATCCGCTCATCGGCGTCCCCAAGAATGCGTTCAACCGGCCCGGACTCGAGCGCGTGGGTCGCGTCGCCGGAACCCATGCCGGCGTGCCGGTGCTGGAGGATGGCTCGACAGTGCGCAACGTCGCGACGATCGTATGGTGCACGGGCTATCGCCCCGACTACTCGTGGATCGAGTTGCCGGCGTTCGGGCTCGACGGCTATCCGATCCACCGGCGCGGCGTCGCGGTCGACGTGCCGGGCCTGGCGTTCGTCGGCATGCGCTACCAGTACCGCATCCGCTCGGCCCTGCTGGGCGGCGTCGGCGAGGATGCCGCGCACGTGGTCGCGCGTGTCACCGCGTACTTGAGCGAGACAGGCTTCGTCCCGTCGAGCCTGCGCGCCCCCCTTGTCCTTGCAGGAGAGTGAAATGGAATACCTCATCGGCGTCATCCTCGGCATTGCCGTTTCCGCCTTCGGCACGATCGTCGGCCTGGACCGGGATCGTGCCTTCTACCCCACGGTCCTGGTGGTCGTCGCCTCCTACTACGGCTTGTTTGCGGTGATGAGCGGATCGACCCAGGCACTGGTCCTTGAGTCCGCGGTGATGGGGTTGTTTGTCGCCATGACGGTGCTCGGCTTCAGGCGCAACCTGTGGATCGTCGCGGCAGGGCTGTTCGCGCATGGCGTGTCGGACTCGTTCCACGGGGACCTGATTCCCAACCCTGGCGTTCCACAGTGGTGGCCGGGGTTCTGCATGGCCATCGACGTCGTGCTGGCGGCCTACCTCGCGTGGCTGCTGCAGCGATCGCGGCTTCGCGCGAGCGCGGGCTGAGCCATGGTCACGACTCGTTGGGGCCGCGGGATCCGGCCGGCGCTGGTTTCGCTGGCGGTTCTGGCGCCGCTGTCCGCCGTGGCGGGCGCTCCGTCCATGGCGAGGTCCGTCGCCGGCATGCAGAGGCCCGTGGTCGTCCTGCAAGCCGGCCTCGGCGACGGCAAGGAGTCCTGGAGCACCGTCTTCGGCAGGATCGCCGAGTCGAACACTGTGTTCGCGTATGACCGTCCCGGGTACGGTGAAAGCCCCGTGACGGACGGCTCGCGCGACCCGTGCACGATCGCCGCGGAGCTGCGCAGCGCGCTCAGGGAAGCGGGCCTTGCCCCGCCCTATGTCCTCGTGGGGCATTCCTTCGGCGGGCTCTATCAGTACGTGTTCGCCAAACTCTACCCGCAGGACGTTGCCGGCCTGGTGCTGCTGGACCCGACGCATCCCGACCACTGGCGGCGCATGCAGAGCGACGCGCCCGCGACGGCGGCCCTCATGAAGGCGATGCGCTACACCGTGTTCAGCCCGGCGATGGCGGCAGAGTTCGACGGCCAGGGGAGCTGCCTCGACCGCATCGACACGAACACCCCGCTCGCCATCCCGGTGCGGCTGCTGACGAGAACGCAGTTCTCATTCGTCGAGTCCGGATCGTTCGAAAGCATGGTTCACTCGCTGGAAGACGACTGGCGCCGCCTGCTCGGAGCGAAGGCCGTGCAACGGATTCCCGGTGCCGGGCACTACATCCACCACGACCAGCCGGACGCGGTGGTGCAGGAGTTGCAGTCCTTGATCGGGGAGTTGCCGGCGCGCGGCGTGCGGATTGCTACAACCGCCGCATCGAAAAAATCGGCCGGGCGCCACTCAGGCCCTTGAGTTCGTGCTCGCCGCGGGACTGCAGGACGATGCCGGACCCATCGAGCAGGTCGCGCGTCATCCCGGAGACGAGCACTTCTCCGGGACCCGCCAGGGCTGCGACCCGCGCGGCAGCATGGACCGCGACGCCGCGCGCCCGCCCGCCGACGATCTCGACCTCGCCCGTGTGAATTCCGACGCGGACGCGCACGCCCAGGTCCGCGACCGCCGGGTCCATCATTGCCGCGGCGTGGACCGCCCGGGCCGCGCCGTCGAACAAGGCGAGGAAGCCGTCGCCGGCCGCATCGATCTCGCGGCCGCGGTGGCGATCGATGGCCGCGCGGATTCGCATGTTGTGCTGCTGCACGAGTTGCGCCCATGCGTGATCGCCGAGGCGTTCGAGCATCGCGGTTGACGCAACGATGTCGCTGAACAGGATGGTGGCGAGGATTCTCTCGCCGAGGGCTTCGGGCGGCACGCCGTAGTTGTGCGCGCTGGCGAACTCGATCGAGTTCCAGGGTTCATCGCCGACCACCCACGCGTCGTGCCCGGGTGGGATCTCATAGGCCTCGCCGGCCCGGATGACGAGCATCGTGCCGTCATCCATGCGCACTTCCAACGAACCCGAGATCGTGTAGCCGAGGTGCCGGAACTGACATGACTTTGTTCCTGCGACGGGCCGGACGTCCTTCGACCAGCGCCAGCCAGGCTGGAACACGAAGTGGCCGACGGACATATCGTCGAGCGTAACGATGTCGCACTGGCCCGTCGGAAACTTACGGACCTGGTCGGGTGTCGCAAAACTCTTTCGTTGCAAGCGCGGCATCGCGGCCCATGTTGCTCTGTGGAATCGGCCGCTGCAACATCAGGCCGCGAGCCGCACCCAAGGAGTGACGCCGAGGATCTGGTCGAGCCGCAGGCAGTCGGTTTCCCGCCGGGTTTCCTGGAACAGCATTGCCGCTTCGGGATAGTTGCGCGCCAGTGCGCGCAGCCATTGCTTGAGGCGCCCCGGCGCGTAGCCCGGGCCGAGCTTGTGCCGGGCCTGAAGCCAGAAGTCCTCCACCAGCGGGCGCAGTTGGCTCCAGGTCATGGGTTTGTGTTCGCGGCCGCCGTGCGCGGCGGCGATCTGGTGGGCAAGGTCGGGCCGGGCGATCAGGCCGCGGCCCAGCATGATGTCCTCGACGCCGCAGACCGCCCGGCACCGGCGCCAGTCGTCGACATCCCAGATCTCGCCGTTGGCGAACACCGGCACGCGCACCGCGTCCTGCACCCGCGCGATCCACTCCCAATACGCCGGCGGCTTGTAGCCGTCGGTCTTGGTGCGGGCGTGGACCACGATCTGCGCGGCGCCGCCGCTGGCCAGCGCCTGCGCGCAGGGCAGCGCGGGCTCGGTGGAGTCGTAACCCAGGCGCATCTTGGCCGTCACGGGAATGCTCGCGGGCACCGCGCGCCGCACGGCCTCGACGATGGTGTGCAGGAGATCGGGCTCCTTCAGCAGCACCGCCCCGCCGCGGGAGTTGTTGACGGTCTTCGCCGGGCAGCCGAAGTTCAGGTCGATCACGGGCGCACCGAGCGTGCAGGCGAGCGCCGCGTTGTCGGCCAGGCACGCCGGATCGGAGCCGAGCAACTGCACGCGCATCGAGGTGCCCGCGCGCGTGCGCGAGCCGTGCGCCAGTTCCGGCGCATGGCGCAGGAACACCGCCGGCGGCAGCAACTGGCTGTTGACGCGGATGAACTCGGTCACGCACCAGTCGACCCCGCCGACGCGCGTCAGCACGTCGCGCAGGATGTCGTCGACCAGCCCCTCCATCGGAGCGAGAGCAATTTGCATGGTGGCGAATCCTAGCGGGTATTGGCCGAACAATTCGCGCCCGGGTCGCGCGCCGTGCGAAGCTGGGGCTGATGGGCTTCTTCGAACGCTACCTCACGGTGTGGGTCGGGCTGTGCATCGTCGTCGGCATCGCGCTGGGCCAGTGGCTGCCGGACGTCTTCCAGGCCATCGGTGGCCTCGAGCTCGCCCAGGTCAACCTGCCGGTGGCGGCGCTGGTCTGGCTGATGATCATCCCGATGCTGGTGAAGATCGACTTCGCCTCGCTCGCCGGCGTGCGCGAGCACTGGCGCGGCATCGGCGTGACCCTGTTCATCAACTGGGCGATCAAGCCGTTCTCGATGGCGCTGCTGGGTTGGCTGTTCATCGGTTACCTGTTCAGGCCCTGGCTGCCGGCCGAGCAGATTGATTCCTACATCGCCGGGCTGATCCTGCTCGCGGCGGCGCCGTGCACCGCCATGGTCTTCGTCTGGAGCGGCCTGTGCCGCGGCGAGCCGCACTTCACGCTGAGCCAGGTCGCGCTCAACGACCTCATCATGGTGTTCGCGTTCGCGCCGATTGTCGCGCTGCTGCTGGGCCTGTCCGCGATCACGGTACCGTGGAACACGCTGCTGCTGTCGGTGGTGCTGTACATCGTCGTGCCGGTGTTCATCGCGCAGGCGCTGCGGCGCGCGACGCTGGCGCGCGGCGGCCCGGCGGCGCTCCAGGCGCTGCTGCGCAAGCTGCAGCCGCTGTCGCTGACGGCGCTGCTCGCCACGCTGGTGCTGCTGTTCGGCTTCCAGGGCCGGCAGATCCTCGCCCAGCCGCTGATCATCGCGCTGCTCGCGGTGCCGATCCTGATCCAGGTCTACTTCAACTCGGCCCTGGCCTACCTGCTGAACCGCGCGGCCGGCGAGGCCCACAGCGTGGCCGGGCCGTCGGCGCTGATCGGCGCGAGCAACTTCTTCGAGCTGGCGGTGGCGGCGGCGATCAGCCTGTTCGGCTTCGAGTCCGGCGCCGCGCTGGCAACGGTCGTGGGCGTGCTGATCGAAGTGCCGGTGATGCTGTCGGTCGTCGGCATCGTCAACCGCTCGAAGGCCTGGTACGAGCGGACCGGAACCTGAGCTTGCAGTCCCTCGACACCGCCCTGCAGGCGCTCGGCTACGCCCGCTTTCGTCCGGGCCAGCGCGAAGCCGTGGACACGCTGCTGTCCGGGCGGCACGTGCTGCTGGTCGCGCCCACCGGCGGCGGCAAGAGCCTGTGCTACCAGTTGCCGGCGCTGGTGCTGCCCGGCACCACGCTGGTGGTCTCGCCGCTGATTGCGCTGATGCACGACCAGGTGGCGGCGCTCACGGCGCGCGGCATCGCCGCGTCATTCCTGGCATCTACCTTGCCGCCCGAGGAGATTCGCGAGCGTCTCGCGCGCTTCGTGCGCGGCGAGTACCGCCTGCTGTACGTGGCACCTGAGCGGCTCACCTCGGGCGCGTTCCGCGACGCGCTCGGCAAGGTCGCGTGTCCGCTGGTGGCGGTCGACGAGGCGCACTGCATCAGCGAGTGGGGCCACGACTTCCGCCCCGAGTACCTGCAGATCGGCGCGCTGCTCGCCGCGATGCCGCAGGTGCGCGTGCTGGCCTGCACCGCGACGGCGACGCCGATCGTGCGCGACGAAATTCTCGGCCGCCTCGGGTTGCCGCCGGACACGCCGCAGCTGGTGCGCGGCTTCGCACGACCCAACCTCGCGCTGCGCGCGGTCGAGGTCGGCGGCCTGCGTGATCGCGCCGCGTCCGTGGACGCGACGCTGGCCGAGGTGCTCGGCAAGCCCAAGGCCGGGCAGGGCAGTGCGATCGTCTATGCGCCGACGCGCCGCGCGGCGCAGACCGAGTCCGAGCGCCTGGCCAAATCGGGCTGGCGCACGGCCGTGTATCACGCGGGCCTGTCGGCCGGCGAGCGCGAGCAGGCGCAGCAGCGCTTCATGGCCGGTGCCCTGGACCTGGTCTGCGCCACGAATGCTTTTGGCATGGGCATCGACCGCGCCGACGTGCGCGCCGTGATCCACCTCGGCCCGCCGGGCTCGATCGAGGCCTATTACCAGGAAGTCGGCCGCGCCGGTCGCGACGGCGGTGATGCGATCGGGCTGCTGTGCTGGTCGCAGGCCGACCTGCCGCTGCGCCGCCGCCTGCTCGCGTTGCCGAGCGGCCCGCTCGAGGTTGACCCGGAGATGATCGAGCACAAGTGGAGCCTGTTCCTGGAATTGATTCGCTGGGCCGAGGGCGGCAGCTGCCGGCACGACGCGATCCTGCGCTACTTCGGCGACGAGGCGGAAGAGCTGCACGGCTGCGGCCGCTGCGACGTCTGCCTGCGGCTCAACGACGCCGAGCCGGCCGCGGGTGACGAGGCCACGCAACTCGCGCGCATGCTGCTGTCCGGCGCGGCACGCATCCACCGGCGTTACGGGCTGAAGCAGGCGGTGCGGCTGCTGCGCGGTGAAAGTGAGGAGCGGCTCGAGCGCGATGGGCTCACCGGCGTCGCGACCTTCGGCGTTTTGCGCGACCGCTCCGAGCAATGGGTGACCCGCGCGCTGGGACGCTGCGTCACTGCGGGGTGGATCAGCTTCACCGGCGACGAGCGGCCGATGGTGGTGCTGACCGAGGAGGGCAGGCGCGTGATGCGGGGCGAGCATCC
>JANNKD010000100.1:0-2890 GCA_031396115.1 Gammaproteobacteria bacterium | reverse complement strand
GTACGGCAGCGCGGTGCGATCCCACTCCGGCGTCGGGAAGTTGCGGTTGAGGTCGACGCCGCGCGCGTTGGTGCGCGTCTCCGGCACGCGCATCAGCCCGTCCGGGTTGAGCAGCGGCATCACGCGCCAGTGGAACGGCTGCGTGCGGTCGGCCTGCAGGCGGCGCATCCACTGGAAAATGATGCTGACCGAGGAGAACTCGTCGCCGTGGATGCCGCCGATCAGCAGGATGCGCTGCGGGTTGGAGTGCGCGGTCGCCGCGTCGAAGTCGCGCCACAGCAGCGGCTGGCCCTGCACGCTTGCCGTGATGCCCGGCAACAGCCCGGCGCCGATGCAGTCCGCGTAATCGACGCTGGCCAGGCGCCGCCCGATGAGCTGGCAGCTGCGCTCGAGCGAGGCCAGCGGGGGGATGTCCGTCGCACCGGCGGCGGGCGCGACCAGCAGGCCGAGCCCGAGCAGCCCGCCGAGCGCGGCGGCGTTCAGCGCTTGCCGCGCTCCCGGCGCGCCCGCTCGATCAGGAAGTTCGTGACTTCCAGCGCGCCGCCGAAGCCGCCGGCGATGCCCGGCGACGTGAAGTATTCGCCGTTCACCACGATCGTCGGCACGCTGCTGACGGCCATGGCCTGGATGGAGCTCTCGCCCCGGCGGAAGCTGGCGTCAACCGCGAAGCCGCTGAACGCGCCGTCGAACTCCTCCGCTTTCAGGCCGGTGGACTGCACGAACAGCGCGCGGATCTCCTCGACCGTCGCCATCGGCTTGCGCTGCACGTGGATGGCGTTGAACAGCGCCGGGTGGAACTTGTCGAACGCGCCGAGCATGCGCGCCGTGTAGAACGCCTTGTTGTGCAACACGCCGGCCGGCCGGCCGAGCGTGTGCGGCAGCTGCACGAACTCGACGTCCCCCGGCAGTTTCTTCACCCACTTCTGCAACGTCGGCTCGAATGCGATGCAGTGCGGGCAGGTGTAGGCGAACACCTCGACCACGCTGATCTTGTCGGGGTTCACCGGCTGCTGTACGTCGCGCACGCGCAGGTAGTGCTCGCCGTACTTGAACTTGGCGTCGTCCGCGGCCGAGCAGGCCAGGGGCGACAGCGCCATCAGCACCACGAGGGCGCGCAACAGGGCATTCATGGGGAATGGACTCCGTGGACCTGGGAAGCGGCCTTCAGTGCAGGCCGTTGACGTACGACGCGAGCGCCTCGATTTCCGCGTCGGTCAGCCGGGACGCGATCGTCGCCATCATGGCCGCTTCGGGATCGACGTTCGCGGCGCCGGCCTGCGAGCGGTACTGGCGCAGCATGGTGGCGGCGTACTTCGAGTGCTGGCCGCCGATGCGCGGATACTTTGCGGCGGCGTTGCCGCTGCCCTGCGGACCGTGGCACGCGGCGCAGGCCGGCAGCTGGCGCGCCGCATCGCCGGCGCGGTAGAGCTCTTGCGCGGTCTTGACCGCATCGACGCTGGCGACACCCGGCGTCGGCTTCTGCGCCGCGAAGTAGGCGGCGAGGTCCCGCATGTCGGCGTCCGACAGCGGCGCGGCCTGCGGACCCATGACCGGCGACTTGCGCGCGCCACTCTTGAGCTCGACCAGCTCGTGGTAGGTGTAGGCGGCGTGCTGGCCCGCGAGCTTGGGCCACTCCGGATTGCTGCTGTTGCCCTTGGGGCCATGGCAGGCGCCGCACACGGCGGCCTTGCCCTCGCCAGCCTCGGCGTTGCCGCCGGAAAACGCGTCGGCCTTGCCAGCGGCAACGTCTTCCGCCCACGCGGCGGGCGCGGCCAGCAGCACGGCGACAAGCACGAATTGCTTCATGAAAGGCTCCGCTCGGATTTGGCGCGGGACCCGGCGGTTTCCGCCGCGGTGCCTACACCCCTAAACTGCCCGAATCTTACAACAGCGCTCTGAATCGATGCTGAATCCACTTGCCGGCGCCCGCTTCCTGACGTCGGCGGCGCAACTCGAGCAGTTGCCGCCGCCCGACCGTCCGGAGCTCGCCTTCGCCGGCCGCTCCAACGCCGGCAAGTCGAGCGCGCTCAACGCGTTGTGCGGGCAGCGGCAGCTGGCCCGGGTCAGCAAGACGCCGGGCCGCACGCAGCTGCTGAATTTTTTCGAATTGCCGACCGCCGGCCGCCTGGTGGACCTGCCGGGCTACGGCTTCGCCAAGGCGCCGCACTCGGTGCGCGACGACTGGGGCGTGCTGATCGACGGCTACCTGGCGACCCGCGAGTGCCTGCGCGGCCTGGTCGTGGTCATGGACGCGCGCCGTCCGTTGACCGACTTCGACCGCATGATGCTGAACTGGGCCCGCGCCGAGGACCTGCCCTGCCACTTGCTGTTGGCGAAAGCCGACAAGCTCGCTTCGGGCGCGGCGCGCAAGACGCTGCGCGAGGTCGAGCACACCCTGCCCCAGCTGCATCCGGGGGCATCGGCGCAACTGTTTTCGTCGCAGACCAAAGACGGTGTCGAGGGGGCGCGACAGGTGCTGTACGAAATACTGACAACTCCGCCCGGTTAGAAAAATGCCCGGTGGTTCGGGGGGAACCACCGGGCAACCATTTCCGGCTTTGGGGGTGCCGGAGCTCCGTCCAGGGAGTAGAGACGGAGAGCGTCGGGGGACGCTGATGGTATGACCGGAAGGGGTCCGCAAAAGTTCCGAGCTGAACGGCGGCGGCGCGTGAGCGCGCCTAACTCATTGATTCGGGCTGCTGGCATGGCCTTGCGCGGTGTGGGCGGCATCCCAGTTCGCCCCCAGGCCCCAGTCGGCGGCCAGGGGCACCGACAGCCCGGCGACCCGGCACATGCGGTCGGCCAGCGACGGCGCCAGCTCGGCCAGGCGCCGCTGCGGGCCCTCGAACACCAGCTCGTCGTGGACCTGCATGATCATCAGCACCTCGGG
>JANNKD010000093.1:0-6830 GCA_031396115.1 Gammaproteobacteria bacterium | reverse complement strand
TCGGAGAGCCCCGACGATCGCGAGCTGACGCCGCTGTGGGCGACCGAGCGCAAGAAGCGCGATGCCGACGCAGACGCGCAGAAGACCGGGCCGTTCGCGGTCATGGCCCAGGCCGTGGCGATGGCGCGCGCGACCAGCTCGGCACGCTGCCCGGCGTCGCGCGCGAGGTGTTGCGCACGATCAAGGCGCGCAAGGATCCGGACCAGGTGTCGGCCTTCTCGGCGCCGCGCTGCATCCTGAACCAGCGCATCAGCGGCGCGCGGCGCTTTGCCGCGCAGTCGTATTCATTCAAGCGCATGCGCGCGGCCGGCAAGGCGCTCAACGCGACGGTCAACGACATCACGCTGGCGATGTGCGCGTCGGCGCTGCGGAAGTACCTGAAGGACCTCGACGCGCTGCCGGAGAAGCCGCTGGTAGCGATGGTGCCGGTGTCGACCCGCAAGGACGACTCCGAGTCGGGTAACCAGGTCGCCATGGTGCTGACCAGCCTGGCCACGGACCTGGCGGCGCCGGACAAGCGCTTCGCGGCGGTCATGCGCTCGATGAAGGCGGCCAAGGACCGGATGGCGCGCATGTCGCAGCTCGAGATGATGAATTACCTCGGCGTGATCATGGCGCCGAGCGGCGTGAACATGGCCACGGGCCTGGCGCCGACCTGGCAGGCGTTCAACATCACGATTTCCAACGTCCCCGGGCCGAAGAAGACGCTGTACTTCAACGGCGCGCGCATGGAAGGCACCTACCCCGTTTCGATCGTCCTGGACGGCCAGGCCCTCAACATCACGCTGACCAGCTATGGCGACGACATGGAAATCGGCCTGATCGCCTGCCGCCGCACCCTGCCGCACATGCAAAAACTCCTTCAATATCTTGAGGATGCGCTCGTGGAGTTGGAGTCGCTTGCAAAGAAAGCCGCCTGACAGGTCGGTCGGCTGGCTTCGACAAAAGTCGGATATCGAACTGTGAACGGGTTCCCATAATCCCGCATGGCTTTTGTGGCTGGACCGCCCTCTGGGCGTGAACGCAGGCGCAAGGATCTGATCGGCAGGACCCGGCGTTTGCTTTACGGGCTGCTGCTGCTGGCGGCAGCGCCGGGCGCGCTTGCGGCCGACGAGTTGGCGTCGGTCGGCAAGTACCGGACGCCATCCGTGGCGCAGGCCGCACAACACGAGATCGCCGCGCTGCAAGGGCTGCTCATGCTGCGTGCCGGCAATGGCGATGCGCCCGACGTGTCGCTCGAAACCGCCACCGCCCAGCTGCCGCAAGACGCGGGGCAAGCCCCGCAGTTCCGCATCTCCACCACGCGCAGCGCGGACGGCGCCGCTTTCGACCTGCCGGTCGGCGACCTCGGCGAGTTCCAGCTCAAGCTGCGCACCGAGCGCAGCGAGTCGCTGTCGGCCTGGTCGCTCGGCGGCACGCTCGAGATGCTGGCCGCCGCGAGCCGCCGGCGCCATGTCGCCGCCATCCCGACGCTGCGCATCCACGACATGCACGGCAGCGAGGTCCGCTACCTGGCCTTCGACGCCTCGCTCAAGCAGGGCGCCGCCGGCGAGGATCCCCAGCTCGCTTTCAGGTGGCGCATCTAGTTCTGTAGGATGACCCGTTCACGCGGGAGAATCCTGATGCGAACGCTCCACCGCTTCGGCGCCCTCGCTTGCGCCGCCTTCATCCACGGTTGCGCGCAGCAGCCCCCGGCTGCCACGCCCGCCGCGCCCGCGGCACCGCCCGCCAAGCCACCGACGTCGGCCGAAGTGCTGGAGCGCTCCGCGCCGGCCGACTGGCGCGTGCTCGATCCCGAGAACACGCTCTACCTCGAGCTCGCCACCGGCCGCGTGGTGATCGAGCTGGCGCCCACGTTCGCGCCCGCCCATGTCGACAACATCAAGGCGCTGGTGCGCGAGAAGTACTTCGATGGCCTGGTCATCCTGCGCGTGCAGGAGAACTACGTCGTGCAATGGGGCGATCCCGAGGAAGACCCGAAGAAGGCGCGCCCGATCAGGACCGCGAAGGACGCCCTGCCCGGCGAATTCGCACGCGCTGCCGAAGGCGTGCCGTTCACCCGGCTCACGGACGGCGACATCTACGCGCCCGAGGTCGGCCATTCGGCCGGCTTCCCGGCCGCGCGCGATCCGGCCGGCGGCAAGGCCTGGCTCACGCACTGCTACGGCGCGCTCGGCGTGTCGCGCGGCAACACCGCCGACAGCGGCAGTGGCGCGGGTCTCTACGTCGTCATCGGTCACTCCCCGCGCCACCTGGACCGCAACATCACGCTGGCCGGCCGCGTGGTCCGCGGCATGGAGCTGCTGACCGTGCTGCCGCGCGGCACCGGTCCGCTCGGCTTCCATGAAAAGCTCGCGCAGCACGTGCCGATCAAGGCGGTGCGCGTGGCCGCCGACGTGCCGGCGGCGCAGCGCACCGGGATCGAGCTGCTGCGCACCGACACGGCGACGTTCGCGGCGTTCGTGGACGCGCGCCGCAACCGGCGCGAGGAGTGGTTCCTCGATCCGGTCGGCCACGTCGAGTTGTGCAACGTCCCACTGCCGGCGCGGCCTGCTGCGGTCCGATAACATCCCGCCATGGGTTCGAGCGGGCAGGGGGCTGCGCCGCGCCTGGTCGCGGCATTGGTCTGCATCCTGGCGATGGCACCTGCGTGGGGGCGCGCGGCACTCGAGGGCGACCCGCCGCTGACGCGCCACCTGCCGGACGTTGACGCCTACCCGCAGAACTTCGCGATCGCCCAGGACCGCCAGTCCATCGTCTACGTCGGCAATTACGACGGCGTGCTCATCTTCGACGGCGAGCGCTGGGAATTGCTGCGCCTGCCCAACCGCGACCTGGCGCGCTCGCTGACGTTCGACGGCGTCGACCGCGTCTACGTCGGCGGCCACGACCAGGTCGGCTACATCCGGCGCGACGCCGCCGGCCGCGAGCAGTACCACGACCTCACGCCGCTGTTCCAGTCTGTGCTCGGCGAAGGCGAGGATTTCGAGGACGTCTGGGACATCCACGTCGCGCGCGAGGGCGTGTTCTTCCGCGCCCTGCGGCACGTGTTCCTGTACGAGCCGGTGTCGGGCGCGACGCGCGTGTGGCGGCACCCCGGCCGCTTCGGCGCCATCGCCCAGTCGGGCGACCACGTGGTGCTGCAGTTCCGCGGCGAAGGGCTGCGGCAGTACCTCAACGGCGAGTGGCGGCCCCTGCCCGGCAGCGCGCCGCTCGACGAGCTGGTGTGGAGCCTGCTGCGTATGCCGGACGGCGGCCTCCTCGCGCTCGCAGCGGACGGGCGCTGGCGCGTCTACAAGGACGGCCGCGTGTCGAACTTCAAGGTGCCGGCCTCGTTCCCGCCGTCCAGCTCGATCCCGGCCGGCACCGAGCTGCCGGACGGCACGCTGGTGCTGGTCAGCAGCGAAGGGAAGGTCTACACGCTCGATCCGCGCACCGGCGCGCACCGCCACTTTGCGCTCGACACCGGTTTCCTGATCGACGTCGTCCCGGCGCGCGGCGGCGGCCTGCTGATCGCAGCCGAGGACCGTCTCGTGCACCTCGAGTGGCCGGCGCCGTGGACCGCGCAGGGCGAGAGCTACGGCATGAACAGCTCGCTGGTGTCGATGGTGCGCTGGGGCAATCGCTGGCACGCGCTGACCAGCTCCGGCGTGTTCGCGGTCGAGCCGACCGCCGACGGCGCCTCGCGCTTCCGCACGCTCGATTGGACCCAGGCCGAGGCCTGGGACCTGCTGCCGATCGACGCCAATACCGCGCTGCTGGCCGATTCCTACGACCTCATCCAGATTTCGGGACAGCGCGCGCGCCGGGTGACGAACGGAGCGCTGTACCCGTACCTGCTGCGGCGCGCGCTCGGCGATCCGAACGTCGTGCTGATGGGCCTGCAGCCGGGCGTCGGCCTGGCGCGGCGCAGCGGCAGCGAGTGGAAGGTCGCGGTCGAGGACCATACGCTCGACGAGCTCGAGGCCTCCAGCATGGTCGAGTCCGAGCCGCGCGTGCTCTGGGTGGGCTCGGACCGCGGCGGCGTCTGGCGCATCCGGTTCACGCCGGCCTACGGCGCCATCGAGGAGACGCGCCGCTTCGGGCCGGGCGAAGGCATCACCTACGGCGAGCCGCGCGGCGGCTGGGTGACGCAGCTGGCGGACGGCACGCTGGTCGCGACCACGAGCAACGGCGTGTTCCGCTGGACCGGCGAGCGCTTCACCGCCTTCGACCTCGGCGGCCTCGACATCGTGCGCGGCAAGGGTGAGTGGATCGAACTGGCCACGGCGCCGGACGGCGCGCGCTGGGCCTACAGCCACAAGCACGTCTATCGCGAGGTCGGCGGCGGCTGGCGCCGCGAGGAGATCGGCGGCGTGCGCCGCGGCGCGGTGGAGTCGCTGACCTTCGACGAGACCGGCGCGCCGGTGTTCAGCAGCACGCGCGCGGTGCTGCGCTTCGACGCCGCCGCCGCAGCCCCGGCCAGCGACGGCGTGCCGACCGTGCAACTGCGCGCGGTCGAGCGCCGCGACGCGTCCGGCGCCGTCCAGGCGCTGCCGGTCGACGGCGCACTATCACTCCGCGACGGCGACTTCGGACTGCGCATCCGCTTTGCGCTGCCCGAATTCCGCCAGGCTGGCGCGACGCGCTACGCCACGCGGCTGGCCGGACTCGAGCCGCACATGTCAGCGTGGTCGGACGCCAATACGCTGCAGTACCCGCGCCTGCCGCCGGGCAACTACCGGCTCGAGGTCATGGCGCGCGATGCACTCGGCCGTGACAGCCGCGGTCCACCGCTCGAGTTGACCATCGCCCCCGCCTGGTATGCGAGCAACGCGGCACGCGCGCTGTGGCTGATCCTCGGCATTCTCGTGCTGTCGGCGCTGACCGTGGGCGCCGTGCGCTGGCGCACCGTGCGCCTCGAACGGCTGGTCGCGGAGCGCACCGCCGAGCTGCGCACCGCCAACGAGCGGCTCGATGCGATGGCGCACCTCGACGGGCTCACCGGCGTGCCGAACCGGCGCGAGCTCGACCGTCACCTCGAGAAAGCCTGGACGCAGTGCGCGAAGGAGAGCCGCGAACTCGCGGTGCTCGCGATCGATGTGGACGGCTTCAAGCGCTACAACGACCTGCACGGCCACCAGTCGGGCGACGAGATGCTGGTGCGGCTGGTGCGCGAGGCCTCGGCCTGCCTGAACCGGCGCGCCGACCTGCTGGCGCGTTACGGCGGCGACGAGTTCTTCGTGGTGCGCATCGGCGCGAGCCTGGCCGGCGCGCGCGAGCTGGCGGAGACGCTGCGCCAGCGCATCGAAGTCGCCGCGCTCGGCGCCACCGTGTCGATCGGCGCGGCGGCGCGTTCGCCGAGTGGCGGCGGCCAGGTGCGCGACCTGGTGCGCGCCGCGGACGCCGCGCTGTACGCCGCTAAGTCCGCCGGCCGCAACCGCGTCGCGGCCTAAAAGGGGACGCACGCATTTTTATAAATGCGTGCGTCCCCTTTTTTTACACGACCTCGAACAGTCCCGCGGCGCCCATGCCGCCGCCGATGCACATCGTCACGACGACGTGTTTCGCGCCGCGGCGCTTGCCTTCGATCAGCGCATGGCCGACCAGGCGCGCGCCCGAGACGCCGTACGGATGGCCGACGGCGATCGCTCCGCCGTTGACGTTGAGGCGGTCGGCGGGAATGCCGAGCCGGTCGCGGCAGTAGATGACCTGCACCGCGAACGCCTCGTTGAGTTCCCACAGGCCGATGTCCTCGACCTTCAGGCCGTTGCGCTCCAGCAGTCGCGGCACGGCGAACACCGGGCCGATGCCCATCTCGTCGGGCTCGCAGCCGGCCACGGTGAAGCCGCGGAAGATGCCGAGCGGCTTGATGCCGCGCTGCTCCGCCAGCTTGCCGTCCATGACGACGCAGGCCGATGCGCCGTCCGAGAACTGGCTGGCATTGCCGGCCGAGATCACGCCGCCCGGCACCGCGGGGCGGATCTTCGACACGCCCTCGTAGGTCGTATCGGCGCGGATGCCCTCGTCGGCGCTGCTGGTCACTTCCTTGCTCACCAGCATGCCGGTGTTCCTGTCGACGACGCCGGCGGTGACCGTGATCGGCACGATCTCGTCGTTGAACTTGCCGGCGGCCTGCGCGGCGGCGGCACGCTGTTGCGACTGCGCGCCGTACTCATCCTGTTTCTCGCGCGGGATGTTGTAGCGCTTGGCCACGTTCTCGGCGGTCTGCAGCATCGGCCAGTAGATCTCCGGCTTCTTCTGCTCCAGCCAGCCTTCCTTGAGCATGTGACGGTTGGCCTCGTTCTGCACGCAGGAGATGGACTCGACGCCGCCGGCGACCATCACCGGCACCTTGTCGACGATGACGCGCTGCGCGGCCATCACGATGGTCTGCAGGCCCGAGGAGCAGAAGCGATTCACGGTCACGCCCGAGGTGGTCACCGGCAGGCCGGCGCGAATCGCCGACTGGCGCGCGATGTTGGCGCCGGTGGCGCCCTCGGGATTGGCGCAACCGAGGATGACATCCTCGACCTCACCCGGGTCGATGCCGGCGCGCTCGACGGCGTGCTTGATCACGTGGCCGCCCAGGGTGGCGCCGTGAGTCATGTTGAAGGCGCCCTTCCAGGACTTGGCGAGCCCGGTGCGCGCGGTGGAGACGATGACGGCTTCGTTCATTTCGCGAGACTCCTTGCAGGTTCCCAGCCGAATCGGCGCATGGCCGCCGTGACCTCTCCCAGCCCCACCTCGTTCGCGTAGTGCATCGGGCCTCCCCGGTGCAGGGGAAACCCGTATCCCGTCAGGTACACCATGTCGACGTCCGACGCCCTCTGCGCGATCCCCTCCTCGAC
>JANNKD010000069.1:0-10427 GCA_031396115.1 Gammaproteobacteria bacterium | reverse complement strand
TTGCGGTTGACGTCGAAGTCGCGCACGCCCAGGCGCGAGGACGAGCGCACCTGCACGGCCTTGCCGTCGGCGAAGAACTCGACGTCGTCGGTGAAGCCCATCAGCGCGGTGCTGAACTCGGCGTACAGGTACGCCCCCTTGTGCTCGACGATCTTCGCGCCCGAGATCGCGCCGACCGCCTTGGCCACGCGCTGCATCGCGGCGGTAGCGTCGCCGCCGAGCTTGATCGGCGCGATGTAGTGCTTGTCGTCAGCCGCGGCCTGGCTGCTGACCCAGTTGGGCTTCCAGGTCCTGGCGGCGGTGAACTTGCCGTCGCGGACACCGAGGTCGGCGGGACGTTTGCCGCTGAACTTGAACACGAGCGTTCTCCTAGCTGTCGGGTTGGGCCTGGGAAATGAACTGTACGCCTTTCATGCCCGATTCGAGAATCGCCGCGCGCAGGACGGTGATGGCCTTGGCGCGCGGGAACGTGCGCCGCCAGGCCAGCACGATGCGACGCTGCGGCTCCGGCTTGGCCAGCGGCCGCGCCACCAGCAGCGTCGGCTGGTCGGTGCGGTTCGCCACCGAGCTGCGCGGCACCACGGTGATGCCGAGGCCCGAGGCGACCATGTGGCGGATGGTCTCGAGCGAGCTGCCGGTGTGCGGCCGCGGCCCCTCGCTGTCGGGATCCACGCATTTCGGGCAGGCCTCGATGACCTGCTCGCGGAAGCAGTGGCCGGGCCCGAGCAGCAGCAGCTTCTCTTCGGCAAGTTTTTTTGACGGGATCGCGGTTTCACCACTCCAGCGATGGTCGGGCGGCAGCAGCACCACGAACGGCTCGTCGTACAGGGCCCAGGTCGTCAGCCCCTGCGGATCGATCGGCGCCGCCACGGCGACGACGTCGAGCTCGTTGGCGCGCAGCTGCTCGAGCAGCACCGCGGTGAAGTTCTCCTCGATCACCAGCGGCATCAGCGGCGCGCGCTTGCGCAGCAGCGGCACCAGCGCCGGCAGCAGGTAGGGCCCGACCGTGTAGATCGCACCCAGGCGCAGCGGCCCGGTCAATTCGTCCTGCCCCTGCTTGGCGATGTCCTCGACCAGCGCGGCCTCGGCCAGCACGCGCCGCGCCTGGGCGATGATGCGCTCGCCGACCGGCGTCGGCCGCGCCTCGCCCCGGTTGCGCTCGAACAGGATCACGCGCAGCTCGTCCTCGAGCTTCTTGACCGCCACCGACAGCGTCGGCTGCGACACGAACGAGCGCTCGGCCGCGCGCCCGAAATGGCGCTCCTTGTCGAGGTTCACCAAATACCGCAGCTCGGTCAGGGTCATGCGATCCAGTCGCGGGCCACGAGGAACTTCTCGTACAGCTCGGCTTCCTTCGAGCCCGGCTCCGGCTGCCAATCGTAGCGCCACGACACCCGCGGCGGCATCGACATCAGGATGGACTCGGTGCGTCCGCCCGATTGCAGCCCGAACAGGGTGCCGCGGTCGTGCACCAGGTTGAATTCGACGTAGCGGCCGCGCCGGTACAGCTGGAACTCGCGCTCGCGCTCGCCGTAGGGCGTGTCCTTGCGCGCCTGCACGATCGGCAGGTACGCCGGCAGGAAGTGGTCGCCGATGCTCTTCACCGTATTGAACGCCGCGCGGAAGCCGCCGAGCGTCCAGTCGTCGAAGAACAGGCCGCCGATGCCGCGCGGCTCCTTGCGGTGCGGCAAGTAGAAGTACTCGTCGCACCACCTCTTGAAGAACGGATAGGCCTCGCCGGCGGCATCCTTCGCCGTCGCGTGCCAGTGGCGCGCATCACCCTCGAAGCCGTAGTACGGCGTCAGATCGAAGCCGCCGCCGAACCACCACACCGCGTCCTCGTTGTGCTGCGCCACGAAGAAGCGCAGGTTCAGGTGCACGGTCGGCACGTACGGGTTGCGTGGATGGACCACCAGCGACACGCCCAGCGCCTGCCACTTGCGCCCGGCCAGCTCGGGGCGCTGCTTGCTCGCCGCCGGCGGCAACGCGTCGCCGTGCACCGCCGAGTAGCCGACGCCGGCGCGCTCGAACACCGCGCCGTCGGCCAGGATGCGCGTGACGCCGCCCCCGCCGCCCTCGCGCTGCCACTCGTCGAGGATGAACGCGGCCTTGCCATCCTCGGCCGCCAGCGCGCCGCAGATGTGCTCCTGCAACGCGCGCAGGTATTTCTCGACCTCGGCGATCTGGTGCGGACCGACGCTCATGGGCCTGGGCTCACTTGCGCACCGCCTTGCGCGTCGCCAGGTCCCGGATCGGGGTCGGCCTGGCCAGGCCGCCGAGCGCGCCGGGCAGCACATAGTCGAGCCGGCTGCCGAACTGGCGCTGCACCTGCAGCAGGGTGCGCGCCGGCGCGTGGCCGGAGGCGTTGGCGCTGGTCGAGACGATCGGCCCGCCGTACTGCGCGCACAGCGCGCTTGCGGTCGCGTGCGCGGTGACGCGCACCGCCAGCGTGCGGCGCCCGCCGGTCAGGTAAGCCGGCACCCACGACGCCGCCGGCAACAGCCAGGTGACCGGGCCGGGCCAGCTCGCCAGCGCGGGCTTGAGCTGCGTGCGCGACAGCGGCTCGAGGAACGGCTCGACCTGCGCGAACTCGGAGGCGACCAGGATGTAGCCCTTGCCGGCGTTGCGGCCCTTGAGCCGGGTCACGCGCCGGCAGGCATGCTCGTTGAGCGGCTCGCAGCCGATGCCCCACACGGCTTCGGTCGGATAGGCGATCACGCCGCCCCCGGCGAGCGCGTGGCAGGCGAGGTCGTAGTGCAAGCGCGAGGGCATGGGCCCCGCCCCGCTACGGCTTGACCGGCGCGGCGGCCTTCTTCGCTGGCGCCTTTTTCTTCGCCGCCGGCCTGGCCTTCTTCGCCGCCGGTTTCGCCGCCAGCTCCGGCGCGGCCGCAGGCGCGGCCGCGGCCGGCGCTTCGGGCTTCTTCTTTTTCTTGCGGCCCTTGGCGTTCTGCTCGTCGAGCAGCACGACGCATTCCTCCAGCGTCAGCGAGGCGTAATCCTTGCCCTTGGGGATGCGCGCGCGGCGGCCGACGTCCTGGATATAGGGCCCGAAGCGGCCCTTGATCACGCGGATCTTGCTGGCGTCGAACCGCAACAGCGTGGCGGCGTCGAGCGCCTCGATCTTGAGCTTGCGCAGCTCGAGCGCGCGCTCCAGCGTCACCGTGTACGGATCGTCTTCCTTGCGCAGCGACACGAACAGCGTGGTGCCGAACTTCGCGTACGGCCCGAAGCGGCCGATGTTCGCCAGCACCTCCTCGCCCTCCGGCGACAGGCCGAGCTTGCGCGGCAGCTTGAACAGCTCGAGCGCCTGCTCGAGCGTGATCGAGTCGAGGCGCTGGGCGCCCCGGAGCGAGGCAAAGCGCGGTTTCTCCGCGTCGTCCTTGGTGCCGATCTGCACGAACGGCCCGAAGCGGCCAAGCCGCGTCGACACCGGCTTGCCGCTGGCGGGATCGGTGCCGAGCACGCGCGCCTCGTTGACCTCGGCGCGCGACAGTTCCATCTTGGCGTCGACCTGGGGCTTGAAGTCGTCCCAGAATTCCTTCAGCACCGGCCGCCATTCGCGCTCGCCGCGCGAGATCTCGTCGAGCTCGTCCTCGAAATGCGCGGTGAACTTGTAGTCCACGTAGTGCGCGAAATGCTCGGTCAGGAAGCGATTGACCACGATGCCGGTGTCGGTCGGGATGAAGGCCTTGCCCTGCATCTCGACGTAGCGGCGCGCGACCAGCGTGTTGATGATGCTGGCGTAGGTGGACGGCCGGCCGATGTCGAACTCCTCGAGCGTCTTGACCAGGCTCGCCTCGGTATAGCGCGGCGGCGGCTCGGTGAAGTGCTGTTCCGGGATGACCTCGAGCAGGGTGACGACGTCGCCCTGCTCCAGCGGCGGCAGGCGCGCCTCGTCGTCCTCGTGGTCCGCTTCGGCCGGATCGTCGGCCTGGATGTTGTAGGCCGCGAGGTAGCCCGGCTCGATCAGCGTCTGGCCGTTGGCGCGGAACGCGTGTTTCGCGCCGGCCGCGAGCTGCACGGCGACCGTGTCGAACAGCGCCGCTTCCATCTGGCTGGCGACGGCGCGCTTCCAGATGAGTTCGTACAGGCGGGCCTGGTCCTGGCTCAGGTACCGGGTCACGTCCTCGGGCGCGCGCGCCGCGGCGGTCGGGCGCACGGCCTCATGCGCTTCCTGCGCGTTCTTGGACTTGGCCTTGTAGACGCGCGGCTCGCCGGGCAGGGCCTTCTTGCCGTAGCGCTTCAGCACGGTGTCGCGGATCTCACGGATGGCGTCCTGTGACAGGCTGACCGAGTCCGTGCGCATATAAGTAATGAGTCCGGTGAGCTCGCCGTCGATCTCAACGCCCTCGAACAGGTCCTGGGCGGCGCGCATGGTGCGCTTGGCGGTGAAGCCGAGCTTCTTGTTGGCTTCCTGCTGCAGGGTCGAGGTGGTGAAGGGCGGCGACGGATTGCGCCGGCGCTGCTGTTTCTTGACCTCGGCGACGGTCAGCTTGCCGCCGGCGGCGGCGGCGATCGCCTGCTTCGCCTTTTCGGCATCGCCGGCCTTGCCGAGCGTGAACTGCTCGAGCTTCTGGCCGTTGTACTCGACCAGCTTGGCACCGAACGCTTGCCCGTTCTTGTCAACGCGGGCGTCGACGGTCCAGTACTCCTGCGGCACGAACTTCTTGATCTCCGCCTCGCGCTCGCAGATCAGGCGCAGTGCCGGCGACTGCACGCGGCCGGCCGACAGCCCCGGCGCGACCTTGCGCCACAGCAACGGCGACAGGTTGAAGCCGACCAGGTAATCCAGCGCGCGGCGCGCCTGCTGGGCGTTGACCAGGTCGCCGGAGATCTCGCGGGGATTCGCCACCGCCTGCTTCACCTCGCGCTCGGTGATCTCGTAGAACACCACGCGCCGCACGGGCTTGTTCTTGAGCAGCTTCCTTTCCTTGAGCAGCTCGGTCAGGTGCCAGGCGATGGCCTCGCCTTCGCGATCCGGGTCGGTGGCGAGGTACAGCGCATCGGCCGACTTCAGCGCATTGCCGATGGCGCTGACGTGCTTGGCGTTGCGGTCGATGACCTCGTACTTCATGGCGAAGTCGTGGGCCGGGTCGACCGCGCCGTCCTTGGGCACGAGGTCGCGCACATGGCCATAGGACGCCATGACTTCGAAGTCCGGGCCGAGATATTTCTTGATCGTCTTCGCCTTGGCGGGCGATTCGACGATGACGAGATTTTTGCTCATCGCGTGCGAACGCGCGTGAACGTCTTTGGAGTAAGGGCCTTGCTTATACGGGCTAGGACGGCCGCTTGTCTACTGCGAGGGTCCGCGCAGGTGGCCGCGCACGAGGCCCGCGAAGCCCGGCGGATCCTCCAGGAACGGCAGGTGTCCGGCCGCCGGCAGGCTCATGAATTCCGCCCGCGGCAGGCGTCGCGCGAGCCGTTCGCCGTTGGCGTGCGGCACCACCCGATCCTCGCGTCCGTGGATCACCAGCGCCGGCGCTTCGATCGCCTCGACGTCGAGGCCGCGCACCGCGTAGTCGGCGCAGGCCTGGTACTGGGCCAGCCAGCTCGGCGCCGGCGTCGGGAACTCGAGGCGCCGCGCGAGGATGTTTTCGAACTGCGCGGGATGCGCTTCGCACCAGCCCGGCGCGAACGAGTGCGGCATGCTGCGCCGCGCGTACTCCGCCGGCGGCAGCGAGCCGGCGAGCTTCCACGTGTTCAGCGTCTCCTCGGGCACCGGCGCGGTGTCCGGCCCGCCGGCACTGGTGCCGACGAGCACCAGCGCGCGCACCCTCTGCGGATGGCGCCGCGCCAGCGTCAGCGCGATGTAGCCGCCCATCGAATGACCGAGCACCGCAACGCGCGGCAGGCCGAGGCCCTCGAGCACCGCGGCGGCATCGTCGGCGAGTTGCGCGATCGTGTAGGGCCCGGCCGGCTTGTCGGAGCGCCCCGCGCCGCGATTGTCGAAGGCGTTGAGCGAGAGTCCCGCGCCGGCCTGCTCGCGCAGCTCGCGCCAGCACCAGCTCGCGTAACCAAGGCCGGCGATCAGCAGCACGGGCGCGCCGGCGCCGCCCGGCTCGACCCACAGCGTCACGCCGTTGGCGCGCAGGTGCCGGCCGGCCCCGTTGCTCATGCCGACGTGAGGCGCTGGTAGGCGCCCCCGGGCGCGGCGGCGATGCGGCCATCGAGCTCCAGCGCCAGCAGCGCCGCGCTGAGCGCATCCACCGGCATGGCGAGGTGCTCGATCAGGCGGTCGACGTGCGTGGGCTCGAAGCCGACCGCGTCGAGCACGCGCTGGCGCTCGGGCTCCAGCGCCGCCGCCGGGATGCCCGCGGCGCGCGACGGCGCGAACCCTTCGCCGAGCTGGGCGGCGAGCTCCTCGAGAATGTCGGGCACCGACTCGGTCAGCCGCGCGCCCTGCCGCAGCAGCGCGTGCGGGCCGCGCGACATCGGGCTGTGGATCGAGCCGGGAATCGCGAACACCTCGCGTCCCTGCTCGGCGGCCAGCCGGGCGGTGATCAGCGAGCCGCTTTGCGGCGCCGCCTCCACCACCAGCACGCCGAGCGCCAGCCCCGAAAGGACGCGGTTGCGGCGCGGGAAGTGCTCCGCCAGCGGCGGCGTGCCGGTCGGGAATTCCGACACGAGCACGCCGCGCGCCGCGATCTCATGCGCCAGCTCGCGATGCGGCGCCGGGAAGATGCGGTCGAGGCCGGTCGCGCACACGGCGACGGTTGCGCCGCCGGCGGCGAGCGCGCCGCGGTGGGCGGCGCCGTCGATGCCGAGCGCGAGGCCGCTGGTGACGAGCACGCCGCAGCGCGTCAGCTCGGCGGCGAAGCCCCCGGCCGTGTCGAGGCCCTGGCGCGTCGCCGCGCGCGCGCCGACGATCGCCAGCTGACGCCGCGCGAGCAGCGCGGGATCGCCGTGGCAGAACAGCGCGATGGGCGCCTGCGCGATCTCGCGCAGCAGCGGCGGATAGCGTTCATCGAGCCAGGTGACGAGGTGGCAATCGTCGCCGGCGAGCCAGCGCAGGTCCTGCTCGACACCGGGCCAGTCCGGGCAACGCAAGCCCTGCTGCAGCGCCGGCGGCACGCCGGCCGCGGTCCAGGCCTCGGCGCCGGCCGCGAACAGGGCCTGGGGATCGCCGAAGCGCGTGAGCAGGTGCAGTGCGGTGGCCGGCCCGATGCCGGGGGCGCGGATGAGCGCCAGCCATTGAGGCGCATGGGCGCACAAAGCAATTCGGGCGGAGGTCATCCGCCCGAATGTGACAGAGCCCGGACGCTTAGGCTATTTCGAGTGCTCGGGCCGCTCGACCTTGTCGCCAAGATGCATCGCGCGCGTGGCTGACATCACCAGCGCATGGCTGACGT
The DNA here is from genome assembly GCA_031396115.1 of Gammaproteobacteria bacterium. Lineage (GTDB taxonomy): Bacteria > Pseudomonadota > Gammaproteobacteria > Nevskiales > Nevskiaceae > JACPFV01. The sequence continues at coordinate 3,075 of JANNKD010000069.1, read as the reverse complement.
TCTCGCCGGTCTTGAACACCATCAAGGTGCCGGCGTTGAGGTCGGGCAGTTGCACCGAGCCGCCGAAGAAGGCGTTCGGGTCCTTGGACTTGCGACCGGTCTGCCACACGGTGAGCACGTGGCCGGGCTCGAGGCCGTCTTTCGTGCCGCGGTTCAGCGTCACGATCTGGTACTGGCCGATCTGGCCCATGCCCTGGTAGACCGACATGATCTTGCCGTCGATTTCCTTTTCCGGCGCGTGCGGGATGAAACGGAACGCGAGCGGGTCCGTTTCGACCGGCAGCAGGTAGTCGCCGACGCGCGCCTCCATGTCGGAGCGCAGGATGTAGACGGTCGAAGGATCGCCGAGCACGCGCACTTCGGCGTCGCCCACCGGCATCACCTCGAAGCCGAGGTTGTCGCCGTCATCCGGATCCTCGTACTCCTTGCTGCGGCGGACGATCTGGTACTGGCTGATGCTCTTGTCCTCGATGTCCATCACATAGGCGATCGCGTCGGCGGCGCCGAACAGCGCCTTCTCTTCGAAGTCGATGATGTACGGGGCGTCGTCGAGGTCGTCCTCGTCGATCACGCGCGGGCCGCGCAGGAAGGCGCGGATCTGGTCGGCCGGGATGGCGGTGATGGCCTGATCCACCGGCATCACCCGCACGGTCGGGGTAAAGGTGCCCAGGCCGCCCGGCGGGAGCACGTCCACCGGCTCTTTCGGCCCGCCGTCGGCGGGGGCCTGCTCGGCCGGGCCTTCGCCGGCCCTGGCCAGGTGCGCCTGACCATCGACGAAGTACAGATACAGCTCGTCACCCGGATAAATAAGGTGTGGGTTCTGCACCTTGGGGTTTACGTACCAGAGCTCGGGCCACTGCCAGGAGTCTTTCAGGAACCTGTTGGCGATGGCCCAGAGGGTGTCGCCCTTCTTGACGACGTAGCGCATCGGCGCGGTTTCCTGCAGCGCCGCGGCCTCGACGCCTTCGGACGGCGTGGTCTCCGGCGCGGCCGGCTCGTAGGGCGCCGGCGGCTCTTCCGGAGCCGTCTCCTGGGTCGCGCAGCCGGCAGCGACGGCCAACGCCACGCCGAGTGCAACGACGGTAGCGCGGCGAACCATGCTGTTATCATTCCCCATGTCGGCCACTCCCAAGACTTTCCGCCACCCGATTGTGGCACAAAATCCTGTAGTGGCAAACAGTTGCCTGAACTTTCGCAACTAAATCCTCTGATAGGTCCGCCGTGGCCCTCCTGACCATCCTCCACCACCCCGATCCGCGCCTTCGCCAGACGGCCAAACCGGTGGAGCGCTTCGATGCCGCGCTGCAGCGCCTGATCGACGACATGTTCGCAACCATGTACGCGGCCCCGGGCGTGGGACTGGCCGCGACCCAGGTCGGCGTCGCCCTGCGGGTTGCGGTCATGGACTGCTCGCGCGACGAAATCGAGCGCCAGCCGCTGGTGATGATCAACCCGGAGATCCTCGAGGCGGCCGAGCCGCAGGAGGTCGACGAGGGCTGCCTGTCGGTGCCCGGCGTGTCGGACACGCTCAAGCGCAGCCACCGCGTGCGCGCGCGCGCGTTCGACCGCAAGGGCAAGGCGTTCGAGATCGAGGCCGAGGGCCTGCTGGCGCAGTGCATCCAGCACGAGATCGACCACCTCGACGGCAAGCTTTACATCGACCGGCTGTCCTCGCTCAAGCGCGAGCGCCTGCTCAAGCGGCTGCGGCAGGAGCGCGAAGCCGCGGCAGACAAGTCCGCTCGCGCCTGAGCCGATGCGCCTGGCCTTTGCCGGCACGCCGGACTTCGCGGTCCCGGCGCTGGACGCCCTGATCGGCGCCGGGCACGACGTCCGCGCCGTCTACACCCAGCCCGACCGGCCCGCCGGCCGCGGCCGGCACCTGCAGCCCTCGCCCGTCGCGCGGCGCGCCACGGCGCTCAAGCTGCCGCTGCGCCAGCCGGCCAAGTTCACGGTGGAAACCATCGCAGGCCTGGAACAACTGGCGGTCGACGCGCTGGTGGTCGTGGCCTATGGCCTGATCCTCCCCGCCGGTGCGCTGGCGGCGCCCAAGCTCGGGTGCTTCAACATCCACGCCTCCCTGCTGCCGCGCTGGCGCGGCGCCGCGCCGATCCAGCGCGCCGTCCTCGCCGGCGACCGCGAAAGCGGCATCACGATCATGCGCATGGACGCCGGCCTCGACACCGGGCCGATGCTGCTGCGCGAAGCGCTGCCCATCGGGTCCGGCATGAGCGCCGGCGATGTGCACGATGCGCTGGCGTCGCTGGGCGCGCACCTGATGGTGCAGGCGCTGGAGCAGCTCGCGCACGGCACGGCGGTCGAGACGCCGCAGCCGGCCGGCGGCGTGACGCACGCCAAGAAGATCTCGAAGGACGAGGCCCGGCTCGACTGGTCGCGCCCGGCCGAAGAACTCGCGCGCGCGGTGCGCGGGTACAACCCTGCGCCGGTCGCGTGGGCCGAGCTCGATGGCGAGCGTGTGCGCATCTTCCGCGCCCGTGCCGGCGACGCCGCGGTGACTGGCGAGCCGGGCACGATCGTGGCCGCCGATGCCGGCGGCATTCGCATCGCGACCGGCGCCGGCACGCTGCTCATCAGCGAGCTGCAGTGGCCCGGCGGCAAGCCGCTGTCGGCGCAACAGGCCGCCGCCGGGCGCGCGCTGAACGGACGCCGGTTCACCTGAGGCCCCCATGAGCACGCCCAGCGCTGCGGTGCGCGCGGAAGCCGCGCGCGCGGTCGCGCGCGTCATGGCCGGGCGCACGCTCGAGGACGCGCTCGCCGCCGCCGCGGTGGATGCGCTGACCACGCAGAACCGTTCGCTGCTGATGGCGATGGTCTACGGCGTGGTGCGCGAACACACGCTGCTGACCACGCTCACCGCCCGGCTGCTCGACAAGCCGCTCGAGAAATCTCCCGACGTGCAGGCGCTGCTGCTGTGCGGCCTGCACCAGCTGCGCAGCATGCGCATGCCGGCCCACGCGGCGGTGGCCGAGACCGTCAACGCGGTCGCGCTGCTCGAGGCGCACTGGGCGCGCGGCATGGTCAACGCCGTGCTGCGCCGCTACCAGCGCGAGCGCCGCG
>JANNKD010000036.1:0-13481 GCA_031396115.1 Gammaproteobacteria bacterium | reverse complement strand
ACCACCTCGATCATCGTCTCGCACGACGTCGCCGAGACGCTCGACATCAGCGACTACGTCTACCTGATCTCGGACGGCAAGGTCGCGGCGCAGGGCACGCCGGACCAGGTCCGCGCCTCCGGCGTCGGCAGCATCCGCCAGTTCCTCAAGGGCGAGGCCGACGGACCGGTGCCGTTCCACGTCAAGGCCCCCGATTACAAAGCCGACCTCATGGGTGAAGCGGCATGAGCCATCTGAACAACGTCGTCGTCGGATTCCTGCGCGGCGCCGGCCGCGCCACGCTCTTCCTCGGCATCGTGCTGGCCGCGGTGCCGGCGGCGCTGACCCGCCCGCGCCTGCTCGCGCAGCAGGTCTACGCCGTCGGCGTGCTGTCGATGGTCATCATCGTCGTGTCCGGCTCGTTCGTCGGCATGGTGCTGGCGCTGCAGGGCTACCGCACGCTGGTCGGCTTCGGCGCGGAGGAATCGCTCGGCGTGCTCGTTGCGCTGGGCGTGGTGCGCGAGCTGGGGCCGGTGTTGACGGCGCTGCTGTTCGCCGGCCGCGCCGGCTCGGCGCTCACCGCCGAAATCGGCCTGATGCGCGCCACCGACCAGATCTCCGGCATGGAGATGATGGCGGTGGACCCGGTGCGGCGGGTGGTCGCGCCGCGCTTCATCGCCGGGTTCCTGTCGATGCCGCTGCTGGCGGCGATCTTCAGCGTCATGGCCATCGGCGTGGCCGGCGGCCACCTGATCGGCGTGCAGTTGCTCGGCGTGGACGCCGGTTCGTACTGGTCGCAGATCCACGCCCAGGTCGAGTTCACGGACGTCTGGAACGGCGTGGTCAAGAGCGTGGTGTTCGGCACCGCCGTCAGCTGGATCGCCGTGTACCAGGGGTATCACGCGCAGCCGACCTCGTCGGGTGTGTCGGACGCGACCAAGAACACCGTGGTGATGTCCTCGCTGGCCATCCTGGCGCTGGACTTCATCCTCACCGCCTTCATGTTCGAAGGCGTGTAACTCGATGAACACACTCGGGATTCAAGCTTCAGACCCCGTTCAGCCTGCTGCCGTATAAAGTACCCTGCCGGAGAGAAATTCAATGCAAACCAAGGCCCTCGAACTGCTCGTCGGATTCTTTTTCACCCTCGGGGTGACGGCCGTCTTCATCCTGACGTTTCGCGTGGCCAGCCTCGACGCGGGCAGCGCCGACGACAGCTTTGCGGTCACCGCCGACTTCGAGAACATCGGCGGCCTGAAGCGCGGCGCCGCGGTCACCATGGCCGGCGTGCGCATCGGCCGCGTGCGCGACATCGTGATCGAACCGACCACGTTCGAGGCGGTGGTGACCATGCGCATCGAGAACGGCTACCAGAACATCCCGAAGGACAGCAGCGCCAGCATCTTCACCGCCGGCCTGCTCGGCGAGCAGTACATCGGGCTGTCGCCCGGCGGCGACGACGCGGTGCTGGCAGAAGGCGACAAGCTCAAGTTCACGCAGTCGGCGCTGGTCCTGGAGAACCTCATCGGCCAGTTCGTCGCCGGCATGGCGGCGGACAAACCACCGACCACGAATCCCGCCCCGGCGGAGCCGTCCAAATAGGAATCATGGAAACAATGAACACACGCGGACTTTGGGTCGCGGCTATCGCCGCGCTGGTCAACCTGTCGGTCGCCACGGCGGCGCCGGTGCCGCCGGACGAAGTGGTCAAGACGACCACCGAGCGGCTGCAGAAGGAAATCGCCGCGCGCGAGAAGGAGTTCAAGGCCGACCCGGCCAAGCTCTACGCCTTCGTCGACGAGATCATCGTCCCGAAGTTCGACACCCGGTACATCGCGCAGTTGATCCTGGCGCGGCACTGGAAGGGCGCGTCGGATGACCAGCGCAAGCGCTTCCAGGCCGCCTTCAAGGACATGCTGGTGCACAGCTATGCCAATGCGCTGGTCGAGTACCACAGCTCGATCAAGGCCGAGTGGCAGCCGCTGCGCATGGCGCCGGACGCCACCGACGTCACCGTGCAGTCGCGCCTGGTCCGCGGCAACGGCAAGCCGCCGCTGCCGATCGGCTTCGCCATGCGCCTGAAGGACAGCGAGTGGAAGGTTTACGACATCGTTATCGAGAACCTGTCGCTGGTGACCAGCTTCCGCAGCCAGATCAACTCCGAGATCAAGCGCACCAGCCTGGATGCGTTGATCCAGCGGCTCGAGTCGGGCCAGAAGCTGGAGCCCGAGGCCAACCAAAAGAAGAGCGGCTGAGCATGGCGGCCCACGCGATCACCGGCGAGCTGTCGTTCAAGAACGCCGTGGCGGCGCTCGACGCGGCGCGTGCCGCGCTGAACGGCGGCCAGGGGCCCTTCGAACTCGACCTCAGCGGCGTCACGCGCGCCGACAGCGCCGCGCTGGCGCTGCTGCTGGAGCTGTCGCGCCAGTCGCGCGCCCGCAACCGCGAACTGCGCTGCATTGGCGCGCCCGAGCAGTTGCGCCGTCTCGCCGGATTCTTCGGCGTGACCGACGTCCTCGCCCTGGCGGCTTGAGCCCCGTGCTTCCCGCCCTGCGCCTCGGCCTGCTGCTGGGCGCGCTGGCTCTCGGCGGCTGCGCGCACACGCCGCCCGACGATCCCTCGGATCCGTTCGAGCCGGTCAACCGCGCGGTCTTCTCGTTCAACCTGACCGCCGACGAGTACGTGCTGCGGCCGGTGGCCAAGGGCTACGACGCGGTGATGCCGGACCTGGCCCGCACCGGCGTGCGCAACTTCTTCTCGAACCTGTCCTACCCGACCGTCATGGTCAACGACCTGCTGCAGCTCAAGTTCAAGCAGTTCGGCTCCGACACCTGCCGGCTGGTGGTGAACACACTGATCGGCTGGGGGGGCCTGTTCGACGTCGCCACCAAGATCGGGCTGCCGGCGCACGACGAGGACTTCGGCCAGACGCTCGGCTATTGGGGCGTGGGGCAAGGCTGGTACCTGATGCTGCCGTTCCTGGGGCCCTCGAACAACCGCGACCTGATCGGCGCGATCGGGGACTGGCAGACCAGCCCGATGACCTACATCGGCGATCAGCATTGGGAGTACGGCGTGGGCGCCGGGGTGCTGCAGGCGGTGGACGGCCGCGCCAGCCTGCTCGGGGCCGACAAGATGCTCGAGCAGCAGATCGACAAGTACGTCTTCGTCCGCAGCATCTACCTGCAGGACCGCCTCGGCAGGGTCTACGACGGCAACCCGCCGAAGGAAGACTTCGACTTCGAGGAGTAGCAGTAGCGCTCGTTCGTCATGCCCGCGGAAGCGGGCATCCAGTTCTGCGGCGCGGAAGACTGGATTCCCGCGTCCGCGGGAATGACGATCAGGCGCGGAAAATCTCCTCCGCCATGCGATCCGCGATCTCGCCGGTCGGGCGCTTTTCCTCCTGCGCCCGCTTGAATACCGTGGTCAGCGTCTTGCCGATGCGTTCGAGGTGGTCGCGCACCTTGTGCTCGTCGTAGTCGCCGCTCTCTTCGTAGAAGATGTCGATGATGCCGCCGGCGTTGATGACGTAGTCCGGCGCGTACAGGATGCCGCGCTCGAGCAGCGCCTGGCCGTGGCGCTTTTCGGCGAGCTGGTTGTTGGCGGCGCCGGCGATGATCGGCGCCTTGATCTGGGGCAGCGTGCGGTCGTTGACGATCGCACCGAGCGCGCACGGCGCGAACACATCGACCGGCAGCGCGAAGATTTCGTCCATGCCCACGGCCGTGGCGCCGAATTCCTTGATGCAGCGCTCGACCGCAGGCGCGTGGATGTCGGTCACCCACAGCTTCGCGCCGGCCTCGTGCAGGTGCTTCGCCAGGCGGTAGCCGACGTTGCCGGCGCCCTGGATCGCGACCTTGAGGCCGTCGAGCCCGGTGCGCCGCAGCCGCCACTTCACGCAGGCCATGATGCCGACGAAGGTGCCGTACGCGGTCGCCGGCGAAGGGTCGCCGGTGCGGCCCGTGGCAGTGGCCTTGGCGTCGGTCAGCCCGCCGACATGGCGCGTGTGCTCGGCCATCAGCTTGATGTCGGGCACGCTGGTGCCCGAGTCCTCGGCGACGACGTACCTGCCGCCGAGCGTCTCCACGAAGCGGCCCATGGCGCGCATCATCTCGGGCGTCTTGTCGCGGCGCGGATCGCCGAGGATCACGCTCTTGCCGCCGCCCTGCGGCAGCCCCGCCAGCGCCGCCTTGTAGGTCATGCCGCGCGACAGGCGCAGCACGTCGGTCAGCGCCTCGTCCTCGCTCGCGTACGGCCACATGCGGCACCCGCCGAGCCCCTTGCCCAGGCGCGTGCTGTGCACCGCGATGATCGCGCGCAGGCCCGACCTGGGATCGTGGTGGTACGCGACCAGTTCGTGGTTGTCGAATTCGGGATGCGTCAGCACCGGCATTGGAATTCTGGAGTCCGCGAAAGGCGCGCATTCTACCGGTAAACTTGCGCCCCTGACCCCCGTCCCCCGAACCGCCCATGTCCGACCCGATCGTCATCGCCTCCATCGCCCGCACCCCGATCGGCGCCATGCAGGGGCAGTTCGCCAGCCTTGCGGCGAGCCAGCTCGGCGCCGTCGCGGTCAAGGCCGCGGTCGAGCGCTCGGGCGTCAAGCCGGAGGACGTTGAGGAAGCGATTCTCGGCTGCGTGCTGCCGGCCGGCCAGGGCCAGGCGCCCGCGCGCCAGGCCGTGCTCGGCGCCGGCCTGCCCAAGAGCACGAACTGCACCACCATCAACAAGATGTGCGGCTCGGGCATGAAGGCCATCATGCTGGCGCACGACCTGCTGAGGTCCGGCAGCAACAAGGTCATGGTCGCCGGGGGCATGGAGAGCATGACCAACGCGCCTTACCTGCTGACCAAGGCGCGCGCAGGCTACCGCTACGGTCACGCGCAGATGTACGACCACATGGCGCTCGACGGCCTCGAGGACGCCTACGAAAAAGGCACGGCGATGGGCGTCTATGCCGAGCGCACCGCCGAGAAGTACGGCTTCACGCGCGCGCAGCAGGACGAATTCGCCATCGCGTCGCTGACCCGCGCGCGCAAGGCCAGCGACGACGGCAGCTTCGGCTTCGAGCTCGCGGCCGTCGAGGTCACCGGCAAGGCCGGCACCGAGAAGATCGCGCGCGACGAGACGCCGTTCAAGGCCGTCATCGAGAAGATCCCCACGCTCAAACCCGCGTTCAAGAAGGACGGCACGGTCACCGCGGCGAGCTCGAGTTCGATCTCCGACGGCGCCGCGGCCGCCGTCCTGATGGCGCAGTCCGAGGCCGCGAAACGCGGCATCAAGGCCATCGCGCGCATCGTCGGCCACGCCAGCCACGCGCGCCTGCCGGGCGAATTCACCATCGCGCCGGTGCACGCCATCACCGCGCTGCTCGAGAAGACCGGCTGGAAAACGACGGACGTGGACCTGTGGGAGATCAACGAGGCCTTCGCCATCGTCACCATGGCGGCGATGAAGGACCACGCCCTGCCCCACGACAAGGTCAACGTCCACGGCGGCGCCTGCGCGCTGGGCCACCCGATCGGCGCCTCGGGCGCACGCATCACCGCGACGCTGCTCGGCGCGCTGAAGAAAACCGGCGGCAAGCGCGGCATCGCGACGCTGTGCATCGGCGGCGGCGAGGCCGTGGCGCTGGCGGTCGAGATGCTTTAGTCATGCCCGCGCACGCGGGCATCCAGACAATGGATTCCCGCTTGCGCGGGAATGACAGATGAACCGCGAGCAGCGCGTCCGCCTCGACGCGGTCGCCTGGGTCGCGGCGCTGCTGGCGCTGGTCGCCGGGCACGGCGCCTATCTGATCTCGGCGTCGCAGGAGATCGTGCCGTGGTGCCTGCCGCACCTCGAGGGCTGCACTTCGGTCAGCCGTGCGGCGCGCACCGGCGCCGCCAACCTCCTGTTCAAGTCGCTGATGCTGCCGTACAGCGCCGTGCTGGCGCTGTTCTGGTGGCTGACCGCGCGCTGGCTGCGCGCGCTGCGGCCGGCCGCGCGCGCCCCGCGCGTGCTGTTTGCCCTCGGGCTGGTCGCCGCGCTGGCCACGGCGCTGTACACCACCGCGCTCGGCGTGGACGGCGAGTTCTACCAGTGGATGCGGCGCTACGGCATCAACCTGTCCTTCGCCTTCACCGTGCTGTCGGAAATCCTGGTGGCGAACGCGCTGTTGGACGAGACCCGCGTGGCGGTCGGGCTGCGGCGCGCGATGGTCGTGCTGTGCGCGATCATGCTGCTGCTGGGCCTGGCCAGCATCCCGCTGCAGTACTTCACGTCCAGCCGCAGCCCGGTAATGAACTCGATCGAGTGGACCTATGCCGTGCTGATGCTGGTGTTCTACCCGCTGATCGGCGCCGCGTGGCGCCGCACCGGCTTCGCCCCGGGTCCGCCGGTTACTCGGGGGTGATGTACGTCGAGGACAGGCCGCCGTCGACCATGAAGGTCGCGCCGTTGACGTAGGACGACTCGTCGGAGGCCAGGAACAGCGCGGCCTTGGCGATCTCGGCGGACTCGCCGAAGCGTCCCATCGGCAGGTGCACCAGCCGGCGCTGCTTCTTCGCATCGGTGTCCAGGAACTTCATCAGCAGCTCGGTGCGCAGCGGCCCCGGGCACAGCGCATTGACGCGGATGTTCTGGCGCGCGTGGATCGCGGCGAGTTCGCGCGACAGCGACACGATGCCGCCCTTGCTGGCGGTGTAAGCCACCTGCGCGGCCGCCGAGCCCATCAGCGCGACCACCGAGGCGGTGTTGATCACCGAGCCGCCCCCGGCACGCTGCAGGGCCGGGATGCCGTACTTGCAGCCGAGGAACACGCTCTTGAGGTTCACGGCCATGGTCAGGTCCCAGACCGCCTCGTCGGTGGTGATCGCCGTGTCGTCGCGGCTGTCCATGATCCCGGCGTTGTTGAACACCACGTGCAGCGCGCCGTAGCTCTTCTCGGCGACACGGATCATGTTCTCGCAATCGGCGGCTTTCGAGACGTCCGCGCGGACGAACACCGCCGTGCCGCCGGCCTGCGTGACGTCGCGCACCGTGTCCTGGCCCGCCTTCTCGCTGAGATCGACGGCGACGACCTTCGCGCCCTCGGCCGCGAACAGCAGCGCCGATTCGCGGCCGATGCCGCCGGCGGCACCGGTGATGAGGGCGACTTTGTTCTTCAAGCGCATTGCCATCTCCTGTCGCGCCTAGGAGGCGCTCCTACGATTGCGTCGGACCGTTTCGACCAGCGCATCGAACAGGCGTTGCTGCGCGGGATCGCTGGCGGCCGTCAGCTCGGGATGCCACTGCACCGCGATGAGCCACGGGTGATCGGCCAGTTCCACCGCTTCGACCGTGCCGTCCGGGGCGGTGGCGACGACTTCGAGCCCCGGCGCGAGCCTGCGGATGGCCTGGTGGTGCCAGGACATCGGCGCGAACTCGGTCGTGCCGGCAATCGCGGCGAGGCGCGAGCCCGGCTTCACCTTGACCGGATGCGGCGTCGGCTCACGCGCCGGCTTGCGGTGCAGCACCTGCTCGCCGACCACGGCGGGCAGGTGCTCGATGAGGCTGCCGCCGAGCGCGACGTTGAGCACCTGCATGCCGCGGCAGATCGCGAGCGTGGGCTGGCGGCGCTCGATGATGCGCCGCGCCAGCGCCAGCTCGAGCGCATCGCGTTGCGCATCGACGCTGTAGAGGGTCTCGTGGTCGCTGCCGCCGTAAAGCGCGGGATCAAGGTCGCCGCCGCCCGCCAGCACCAGGCCGTCGACGAGGTCGAGGTAAGCCTGCGCGTGGTCCGGCAGCGGCGGGATCAGCACTGGCACGGCGCCGGCGCGCTCGACAGCCGCGACGTACTCCGCCGGCAGCGTGTAACGGCCTTTCTCGTCGCGGCCGTAGGTTGTGATGCCGATCGTGGGAGCGGCCCATGGCCGCGACTCTTTCATATCCGCTCGAAGTACCGCTTGCGTTCCCAGTCCGTCACGGCGGCGTCGAAGGCCTGCTGCTCGGCGCGGAAGAAGTGCAGGTAGTGATCGACCACGTCGTCGCCGAAGGCCTCGCGCGCGAACGTGCTGCGCTCGAACAGGTCCGTGGCCTCGCGCAGCGTCGCCGGCACGCGCGGCAGGTCGGCCGCCGCGTACATGTCCCCGGAAAAGGCGGCCGCCGGCTCGAGCTTGCGCTCGATGCCGTCGAGACCCGAAGCGAGCGCGGCGGCATAGGCCAGGTACGGGTTCACGTCGGCGCCCGGGATGCGGCACTCGATGCGCAGGCTGTCGCCCTCGCCCACCACGCGGAAACCCGCCGTGCGGTTGTCGTGGCTCCAGGCGATGCGCGTGGGCGCCCACGACAGGCTCTGGTAGCGCTTGTACGAGTTCACGGTGGGCGCGTAACAGACCATCAGCTCCCGCGCGTGCGCCAGCCAGCCGGCGAGGAAATGCCGGAACGTGTCCGAGCCGTCCTTGCGCCCGGCGAAGGCGCTGCGCGCGCCGCGCCACAACGACAGGTGCAGGTGGCAGCTGCTGCCAGCCTGGGCGTGGTCCATCTTCGCCATGAACGTCACCGCCAGGCCCATCTTGTCGGCAAGTTCCTTGAGGCACTGCTTGTAGATGACGTGGCGGTCCGCCATCTCGAGCACGTCGGCGTAACGGATGTTCAGTTCGTGCTGGCCCTTGCCCCACTCGCCCTTTGAATTCTCGACCGGCACGCCGGAAGCCGCGAGCGCCCGCCGCACGGCGCTGTGGTACGGCTCGGTGCGCGTGCCCTGCAGCACGTGATAGTCCTCGAGGTACCAGCCCGCGGGTTGCAGGCTGTCGAACGGCTTCTGCGCCACGTCGCGGTAGCTGTTCTGGAACAGGTAGTACTCCAGCTCCGAGGCCGCCATCGCGGTGAAGCCGCGCTTGGTGGCACGGTCCACTTGCTTGCGCAGCGCACTGCGTGGCGCTTCGGCCAGCAACTCGCGGGTCTTGCGGTTGTGGATGTCGCACAGCACCAGCGCGGAGCGTTCGAGCCACGCGGCGACGCGCAAGGTGCGCAGGTCGGGCTGCAGGTGGAAGTCGCCGTAGCCGAGCTCCCAGCTCGACATCCGGTAGCCGGCGACCGGATTCATTTCCATGTCGACGGTGAGCAGGTAGTCGCAGGCCTCGGCGCCGTGAGTCACCGCGTGATCGAGGAAGAAGCCGGCGTCGAAGCGCTTGCCGATCAAACGCCCGTAGTGGTCGGTGAAGCCGACGACCACGGTGTCGATGGCGCCGCTCGCAACCTGCTTGCGCAGCGCGTCCACTGTCAGCTGTCCCGGCAGTCTTGCCCGCGCTTTTGGCATGGGATACTCCTCGCCCGACTGCACAGGATTATGCGCCATGACGGAACGCATCACGCCCGACGCCGCAAAAGCCCTGCTGGCCAAGGCCGGCGGGCAGCGCTACGTCACGCTGTTCAAGCGCGGGACCCTGGAGCTCGAGTACTACGCCCCCGTGAAAACCGACCCGCAGCAGCCGCACACCCGGGTCGAGGTTTACTTCGTCATCTCGGGACGGGGCACTTTCGTCGAAAGCGGGCAGAAGCGGCCGTTCGCGCCCGGCGAGGTGCTGTACCTGCCGCCCGGCGTGCCGCACCACTTCGAGGACTTCAGCGAGGACTTCGCGACCTGGGCTATTTTTTCGGGGTGAGCGCCTGTAGGAGCGCCTCCCAGGCGCGACAGGTCGCGCCACTGCGGTCGCGCCTGGAGGCGCTCCTACAGAGAGAGCTCGCGCTTCACCGCCGCGAACTGCTCCAGCGCGAACTCGAGGTCGGCACGCGAGTGCGCCGCCGAGATCTGCACGCGGATGCGCGCCTGGCCCATCGGCACCACCGGGTACGAAAAGCCGATGACGTAGACGCCGCGCTCCAGCAGCTTGTCGGCCGTCTTTGACGCCAGCGCCGCGTCGCCCAGGATGATCGGCGTGATCGGATGCTCGCCCGGCAGCACCTTGAAGCCGAGCGCGGCGATGCGCTCCCGGAAGAAGGCCGTGTTCGCGCGCAATTGCTCGCGCAGCGCGGCTTGCTGCTCGAGCAGGTCCAGCACCGCGATTGAAACCGCCGCGATGACGGGCGCGAGCGAGTTGCTGAACAGGTAGGGCCGCGAGCGCTGTCGCAACACCTCGATGAGTTCCTTGCGGCCAGACGTGTAGCCGCCGCTGGCGCCGCCCAGCGCCTTGCCGAGCGTGCCCGTGATGAGGTCGATGCGGCCCATGACGCCGTGGTGCTCGTGCGTGCCGCGGCCGTCCTTGCCGATGAAGCCGACGGCATGCGAGTCGTCCACCATGACCATCGCCCCGTATTTTTCGGCCAGCGCGCAGATCTCGGGCAGCCTGGCGATGTAGCCGTCCATCGAGAACACACCGTCGGTCGCGATCATTTTCCGGCGCGCGCTGGCGGCTTTCTGCAGCTCGCTCTCCAGCGCGCCCATGTCGCTGTTCGGGTAGCGCGCGCGCTGAGCCTTGCACAGGCGGACGCCGTCGATGATCGAGGCGTGGTTCAGCGCATCCGAGATGACCGCGTCCTCTTCGCCCAGCAGCGTCTCGAACAGCCCGCCGTTGGCGTCGAAGCAGGAGCCGTACAGGATGGTGTCCTCGGTGCCGAGGAACGCGGAGAGGCGCCGCTCCAGCTCCTTGTGCACTTCCTGCGTGCCGCAGATGAAGCGCACCGACGACAGGCCGTAGCCCCACTGGTCCAGCGCCGCGTGCGCCGCCTTGATCACCGCCGGGTGGTCCGACAGGCCGAGGTAGTTGTTGGCGCACAGGTTCAGCACCGACTTGCCGGCCACCTGCACGCGCGCCTGCTGCGGCGAGGCCAGCACGCGCTCGTTCTTGTACAGCCCGCCGTCGCGGATTTCGTTGAGTTGCTTGCGGTAGGAGTCGAGGTTCATCGGGTTCTGGATTCCCGCTTTCGCGGGAATGACGTCAGACCTTGCTCCAGTCGAGCACGACCTTGCCGGAGTTACCCGACTTCATCGCGGCGAAGCCCTTCTCGTAGTCCTGCCACGGCAGGCGGTGGGTGATGACCGGCTTGAGGTCCAGGCCCGACTCGACCAGCACGCTCATCTGGTACCAGGTCTCGTACATCTCGCGGCCGTAGATGCCCTTGATCGTCAGCATCTTGAAGATGACCTTCTTCCAGTCGATCGACATCTCCTTGGCCGGGATGCCGAGCATCGCGATCTTCCCGCCGTGGCACATGCTGGCGATCATGTCGTTGAAGGCCTGCGCGTTGCCCGACATCTCGAGGCCGACGTCGAAGCCTTCGGTCATGCCGAGCTCCTTCTGCACGTCGGCCAGGCTCTGGTCCTTCGGGTTCACCGCGCGCGTGACGCCAACCTTCTTCGCCAGCTCGAGGCGCTGCGGGTTGACGTCGGTGATGACCACGTAGCGCGCGCCGGCGTGGCGCGCCACCGCCGCGGCCATGATGCCGATCGGCCCGGCGCCGGTGACCAGCACGTCCTCGCCCATCACCGGGAACTGCAGCGCGGTGTGCACGGCGTTGCCGAACGGGTCGAAGATCGCCGCCAGGTCGAGGTCGATCTTGGGATCGTGGCGCCAGATGTTGGTCATCGGCAGCACGATGTACTCGGCAAACGCGCCGGCGCGGTTGACGCCGACGCCGCTGGTGTCCTTGCACATGTGGCGGCGGCCGGCCATGCAGTTGCGGCAGCGGCCGCAGACCACGTGGCCCTCGCCGCTGACGATCTCGCCGACCTGGAAGTCGTTGACGTTGCTGCCGACCCTGGCGATCTGGCCGACGAACTCGTGGCCGATCACCAGCGGCACCGGGATGGTGGCCTTGGCCCAGTCGTCCCACTCGTAGATGTGCAGGTCGGTGCCGCAGATGCCGGTCTTCAGCACCTTGATCTGCACGTCGTTGATGCCCGGCTCGGGCACCGGCACGTCCGCCACCCACAGCCCGCGTTCGGCCTTGTTCTTGACCAGCGCTTTCACGGTCACGGCTCCACGGATTGAGGGCGGAATCATACCTTGCTAAGATTCGCCCCGCGCCGATTTGAACCAGCTTGCGGGCGCGTAATAAATCCAGCTAAAGCGGCGACGAGAGAGATTCCTCGACCCCGTTTTGGCGCATCGCTGAAACGGGGTTTTTGTTTATGAAAGCCTTTTGTTCATGAAAGCGTCCTATCCCTACAGCCAGGATGGCGGCGCCGCGCCGCCGGCAGCGCCACGGCTGCCCATCGGCGCAGCCGAAGTCGTCGCGGGCGATGGCCGGCCGGGCTGCCAGCAAATCGAGGCCCGCATCCCGAAACCCGCGCCGCTGGAGCAGGCCCTGCGCGCCGAAGGCCACCAGGTGCACGAAGTGCGCGGCCCTGTCGGTACGACGGAGCACATACTGGTGCTGCGGCGTTCCTAGCGCCGGCCGGGCTCCGCGCCCTATACAGCGCGTGCGGCAGGCCGGATACTCACGGCTGTGTCGGGATTCTGGAGTTGAGGTCCGTGTCGATTTTCAGGCCCATTGCGCCAGCCGCGTTCCTCGCGCTCTCGGTGTTGCCGTGCACCGCCACGGCTTACACGGACTACGCCCACGCGCTCGATAACCTCAAGCTCAAATCGCACGCCGTGCTGGTCGTGGACCAGGACAGCGGCGAGACGCTGGCTGACAAGAACGCGGACCTGGTGTTGCCGGTCGCGTCGCTGACCAAGCTGATGACGGCGCTGGTCGTGCTCGACGCCGCGCTGCCCGGCGACGAGTTGCTCGAAATCACCGCCGAGGACATCGATCGCGCCAAGCGCACGCCGTCGCGCCTGAAGGTCGGCCTCAAGTTGAGCCGCAACGAGCTGCTGTTGCTGGCGCTGATGGCCTCCGAGAACCGTTCGGCGCTGACGCTGTCGCGCAATTATCCGGGCGGCCGCGCGGCGTTCGTCGCGCAGATGAACGCCAAGGCGCGCGCGCTCGGCATGATGAACACGATCTTCGCCGACCCGGCCGGGCTGTCCGACAGCAGCGTGTCGACGGCGCGCGACGTGCACAAGCTGCTCAGCGCCGCGTACGTGCAGCCGGTCATCCGCATGTACTCGACCCAGCGCCAATACACCGTGTACGCCGGCAAGCAGCGCCTGAAGTTCGGCAACAGCAACCGCCTGGTGAACTCGCGCGCCTGGAACATCGACCTGCAGAAGACCGGCTATACCCAGGAAGCCGGGCGCTGCCTGGTGCTGCACACGCGCGTCGCCAATCGCAACCTCGCGATGATCTTCCTGGATTCGTGGGGCAAGCTGACGCGCTACGGCGACGCCTCGCGCGTGCGCCAAGGCGTCGAGCACCTGAACCGTCGCAAGGGCCAGCCCGCCGCGGTTCGCGCCGCGGCAACTCCTTAGCCCACAAACAAGAAACCCGCCTCTCGGCGGGTTTTTTGTTGAAGCTGGCTGGGGGACTAGGACTCGAACCTAGATAAGCAGAGTCAGAGTCTGCTGTCCTACCGTTAGACGATCCCCCAAGGGAATCGCAGCAGCGGAGTTTATCGCTTGCTGTACTGGTAGCCCTTGCGTGCCTTGTGCAGGCCG